>JAGQGZ010000281.1 GCA_020432105.1 Dehalococcoidia bacterium
TGATGTGTTGAACCCGTCTGGGATGTGCTGCCTCGGCAGCATTGGCCGATGGGTGAAGGCGCACAGCTAGAGGTGCTACCCTAAAGGCATGGGCGGCACAGAACGCGACCCCAAGAAGCCTCGACCAAGCTATGAGGACGGCAAGTTGCGGGATGCTGAGTTAGCGGGGAAGATCGATCCTGCGTTTAGGAAACGCGACTTGACCACCTTGATCGCCAAGGCGGCCAAGCCGCAGTCACGCAAAGGCTCTTAACAACCTTCGCGGGTGCCACCGGCAGTCCCCCGGTCGACAGAGCCGCACTACCATCACAGTAGACACCTTCCCAGTGGCGAGGGGTTGGCCGCGTAAACCAAGCAGGCCCCTCGCCACTGCCTTTCTCCCAGCGACCCGCCTGTTCAGGCCGTAACTGGCTCTTCGACCTCCACCACCAGATCAACTGCGGCCCCTACCGCAGCTAGCCATCGTTCGCGTTGGGAGGCGGTCCAACGGTGGTTCGCGGGCAGCCTGCCCATGATCGCCGCTATGACGGAGTAATCCGGCTGCAGCGAAGTCGGGGTTGGAGTGGCAGGTGGTGTTGGCGCTGGCGTCCCGTTGTTGCCTGACGGCTTGTTCTCGGCCCGAGGCGGTGACGAACTGGAACGGGTGTTCTGACTCTGTCGCTTCGTTGGGCGCTTCTTAGGCGCGTCGAGGGTCACCATGCCAGCCTCGTTGCACATGGTGAGAAAGAACGTCACCATGCGGCCAATCTGAGACTTTGGCGTGTACGGCTGAAACGCCTGCCGGATCACATCCTGTGAATCGGTCTCCGGGTTCACACGCTCGAAGACCTCAGCGTATGCCTTCTTGACCATCGCAGAGAGCTGGAGCGAGTAATCCTCTTCCGTCGCCGCGCACAGTGACCGCCACTCCGGGGTAGGCTCGTTATTCTCGTTGACCATTCCGAGAAAGCGCAGTGCGAACGCGACGCGATGGGAGACGTTTTCTGGCACTCCGGCGATGGCTAGGTCAGTAGCGGTGACCACCGCCGGTAGGTTGACCTGGCGGTATCTCTTCAGCACGTCACGGATGTTGCCAGGGGAGGCATAGGGGCGATTCGTCTCTTCCATCTCGCTCACTTCCCTTATCAATTGGGCGTCCGCCCAGTTCAACTTCGGTGATCGATGTACGCGTGTCAAGACTCTTGTTTAACTTCGTCTCTGGATAAGTTACATCGCCCGCTGCTACACAAGAGATTGGCTCCTGTACCTTGCATTCGCCGCCCGCGAGTTGAGACCCTGCCTCCACACAGTGTTGGAGGTGGTATTTTGGATATTGAGTTCAGCCGAATAACGGGCGGATGGTTGGCTCAGCGCCCGAACTTCCCGCGATTCGCGGGTTCTGGTCAGAGCCAGGAACAAGCTGCTCAGGAACTAGATCGAGCAATCGCCGCGTTTAATCGATCCCTTGTCCGCGCGTCTCACCAGCACGGCACTGCCGAACCTGATGGTTCGCTGCGCGGCGCTTAAGTGGCGAAGCGACAACACGTGTCGTGGTTTATTCCCCTACGGGCGCGTACTGGCCGTACCGCCCGTGCCGCGTCTTGCGGGTTCGGCTCTTGAGAACTGCGAACATCGGCTCGACATCGTCCCGGTGGTTGTACCGGAAGGTATAGGTGTCCACGTAGCTCTGGAGCTTGTGAGCGCCGACCGCATGGTTCACGCCCCGGATACCGTTCTTGAGGAGCGACCAGAAACCTTCGATGGTGTTCGTGTGGACGTTGCCGGACACGTACACCTTGGCCGAGTGGTTGACCCGGTGATGCTGGTAGCCACGCTTCGGAAGGTCGTTGTAGGCCGCGTGCTCGTCGGTGAACACC
>JAGQGZ010000282.1 GCA_020432105.1 Dehalococcoidia bacterium
TGCTCTTCTTCCCCAACGCCCGCTACTTCGTGCAGCAGAACGAATGGGATCACTGGATGAAACCGGAGACGGTCGCCTCGCAGGATCACCTGCGGCAATGCGTCAGTCCCATCGAAAGCAGCGGCAGGGTCGTCCTCTTCTCGGGAGAGAAGGCGTTGGATAGCAATCTCACCCTTGTGCCGGCGCCGGGCCATACTCCCGGCCACGTCACGGTCGGCATCAATTCCGGGGGCGAACGCGCCGTCATCATCGGCGACGCCAGCCACCATCCTCTGCAGCTCGATCACCCGGACTGGTCGCCATCGGCCGACGTCGATCCCCGGCAGGCCGCGACCACCCGGGCCTCACTCATGGATGCGGCCGCGGCCGACGGTCGTACCTGGATCGCCGGACACTGGCCGCACCCTGGTATGGGTCGAATCGTCCCGCTCGAAGGCAAGCGGGCATTTCAGGCGCTTTAGGTATTCGCCGGGCCGCAGCTACTCCGGTTTGTAGGCCACGACGGCGGCGGAAGCGATTCCCTCGCGCCCCTCGTATTCGGATGGGTCGGAGCTGATTCGTTCGAAGCCGGCGCGCTCGATGGCGCCGAGGTACTCGCTTTCGAGCATTGCCCCCGCGATGCAGCCGGCCCACTCATCCATGTCCTGCTTGATCTCGTCGGGTACCGGCTTTGTCCAGACGATGTCCGACACCTGCAGGCGACCGCCCGGCTTCAATACCCGGAAGGCCTCGCGGAAGACCTGGTCCTTGTCAGGGCTGAGGTTGATCACGCAGTTGGAGATGATGACGTCCACGGCTGCGTCCCCGACCGGCAGATGTTCGATCTCGCCGAGGCGAAACTCGACGTTCGTTGCACCGACCTTGCCGGCGTTCTTGCGCGCGAGCGCGATCATCTCGGGGGTCATATCGACGCCGTAGACCCGGCCCGTGTCGCCCACCATCTTCGCTGCCAGGAAGCAGTCGATTCCGCCGCCGCTGCCGAGGTCGAGCACGACCTGTCCGGGCTGAAGGGCGGCGATTGCTGTCGGGTTACCGCAGCCAAAGGCGACGTCGGTGATACTGCTCGCAAGGTCGCTCGTATCGGTGCCTTTGTAGAGCGCTTCGACGCGTGTCAGGTTCTCTTCGGTGCCGGAAGCCGTCCCGCAACAGTCGTCCCCGGACGAGATATCGCAGCAAGCGTCAGTGGCGGGGGCCACCATCGTGAGGGTCGTCGCCTCTGCCTCTGTACTGCAGCAGTCGGGTCCGCAACAGGCATCCCCGGCGGAAACGAGCTGGATCGGCTCAGGGGCGTCGAGGACCGGTCGCACGCGACTCGCATAGGAGTTGCGGACGTGCTCGCGGATTTCGTCGGCTGTTCGGTCGGTCACTTCGGTTTCTCCTTCCCCATCGGTTTTTTCCGATGAGGTTTGCATCGCAAAATTACGATACAGTAGAAAGCATGTCAACACCCGGGATCCGCCTGTGAAGACGATTGAGGGACTCACTGCCGAGGAAGAACGGGCAGCCGAGATGTTTCGGGCGCTCGGCAACCCTGCCAGGTTGCGGATCGTGGCCGAACTCGCTCGCCGCAAGGTCTGTCAGACCGGTGATCTCGTGGATGTTCTCCCGCTCGCCCAGTCGACCGTCTCTCAACACCTGAAGGTTCTCAAGGAGGCAGGCATCGTCCGCGGCGACATCGATGGCGAACCCTGCTATTGCCTCGAACCGGATGCTATCAGGTTCGTCATGGAGTTTTGCGAGGCCGTGGGCGACCCGGGTCGCTGTGACCCCGCCTCCGGTTGCTAAGGATCAGGACGAGCCGCCACCGGGACCAGATGATGTTCGTGGCAACTGAAGCGGCAGTAACT
>JAGQGZ010000283.1 GCA_020432105.1 Dehalococcoidia bacterium
CAGCATCTCGACTTCCCCGCCTTTGTCGTCGAACAGGCCATCCCCATCGCGGCGATGATTGGATTGCCCTGCCTGCTCATCTTCTCTCTCTGGCGCGTCGGCTGGGTCTTCACCCGGCGCGATGCACTCATCGTTCTCTTTAGCGGCTTTGTCGCTTCCTACGGAATCCTCACGCTCACCGGTACAGCCTTCCGAGGCCAGGGCCAGGAGCTTGTATTCCCCTGGGATCTCAAAGTTGGCGAAGGCATTCCGGGCGAGGAGTAACGGACACACGCTATGACCCAGGCCCAACAAACCGCAGGCACCGGTCGCGTCGAACGGGTGCGACAACAGGAAGCCCGTCGGATAGCCCGCCGATCATTCCTTCGCGTCTCCGTCTTCGCCGGTCTGACGCTCTTTACGGGCGCCATGCTCGCTTCCTTCCTTGGCTTCTTCAACCGTCGAAAGCCAACCGGCTTCGGAGCGCCGGTGAACGTCCCCACCCAGCTGATTCCTGCCCAGGGTGCCGAGCCTTCGCGCATCCCCGAAGGCAAGGCCTGGCTGGTCAACCTCCAGGGTAGCCAGGGCGACGTGTTCAACACCGGCGCCACCGGGGGCATCCTTGCCCTCTACTGGAAGTGCCCCCACCTTGGCTGCACCGTACCGTGGCTTCCCGACTTCAACGGGTCCATCGTCGGCCATCCTGGCATCGTCGGCTGGTTCCGCTGCCCCTGCCACGGCTCCACCTACTCTCGCGCCGGCGTCCGGGTCTTCGGGCCTGCCCCCCGCTCGATGGACACTTTCGAAGTTACGACCAACCCGGATGGCTCGCTCACAGTGAACACAGGAGCGATCACGAGCGGCGCGGCCGACCCGCCGAATCCTCTTCGCTCGATTCGGTACTCGGGTTAGGTGAGGCGACGTTGAATACTCAGAAACAGATCATTGTCATCATCGCGCTCTTCTTCCTCACGATCGGTGCCTGCGCCGGTTATGCGGTTATCGAGTTGCCTTACCGCACCGGACTCCAGTCCGAGTGGCACTTCAGCGAGTCTGTCGAACGCGGCGCCCTGCTCTACGCAAACAACTGCCGCACCTGCCACGGCAATGCCGGCGAAGGATTCGTTGGTCCGCAGCTCAACAAGGACGACTTCCAGGACCAGGATCCGCTCAAGCTCGCCGCAAACCGCGACCTCCTTACGCGCACGCTCGTTTGCGGGCGTGCCGGGACGCAGATGCCGGCCTGGCTCAATTCCAACGGTGGCGCGCTCAACGAACGCCAGATCGAACACCTCGTCAACTTCCTCACAGCGCCGGACGAGGAGGGTGTCCTCGATGAGAACGGCGTGCCTACCAGCACCGGCTGGGTCGAGGCCGTGCATTTCGCCCACAACCTCAATCATGAGGTCACCATCCTTGTCGGCGGCGACAACCTCGTTTCCATCGCCCTCGACCATGGCATCGGTGTCCAGCAACTCGCTGACCTCAACGGCATCACCGACGTCAACGCATTCCTCGAAGAGCAGACCACCATCGATCTTCCGGCCGTTCAGGGCGCCCCCAACGGCGGCACCTACAAGATCACGACTGCCCGGGAAAGCGTACACAGCATCGCCGAGCGCGCGTTTGTTGGCGCCGCCATCCTCGCCGATTACAACGGCCTTGAATACGAGCTCGACTACGAGGAACTCACCTTCCAGCTCCTCGACGGAGGCTCACCGGTCCCCGGGCTGGTCACCGGGCAGCTTCTCGCCCTTCCCGATGGCGTCACCTACTCTGTCACGTCCGGCGAAACCATCGAGTCTGTG
>JAGQGZ010000284.1 GCA_020432105.1 Dehalococcoidia bacterium
TTCGGATTCAAGAGAAACGCCCGGTCGTGATGACCGGGCGTTGTGACCCGCCGGGGCTCCGTACCCCGCGCCGTACCACTTGAAATCGAAGAATCAAGGCCGACCGGCGCCGCGAGGTACGTTCCTAACCGCACGCTCGACTGGGACGGAATTCGCATCAGCCCAGCGCTCGGCTTCCCTACGTGTGGTGAACTGAACCGGGCGCCACTCGGCGTCCCCGACAAGGTGCCCACGTCGAACAAGGCCTTGGAGTGCCCGCTGCATGGAACGGAGTTCGCTGTCGGTCACCACCTGGAAATGCTCTCGACGCGGTGAGCCTCCCCACCGGCCGAGGCCCGTTATGTCGCGGTACGGCGCATCGATCCCGTGCTTCTTGCCCAGCACATCGAACACACAGAACCGATGCCAGATGCGCGGATCCTGGGAACGTTCGCGAGCCTCGGTAATGAGCCGACCGGCGATGAGCAGGATTTCGTGTTGGCCGGCCGAAATGCCCCTACTCACGGGACGTCTAAGTGTTCGTCGAATGACCCACGCGCCTGTTGACGAACGCTTAGGGCCAGAGACCATAAGTGTTCGCTAATCGACCAATCGGCATCGAGACGAACACTTAGCACTGGGGTCAGGCCCCCGCCGCCTCGAGGATGCGGTCCATCGCGTCGGCAGCATTCTTGAGCGAGCCCGGCAGAGCGTGGCTGTAGATGCTCAGGGTGATTGCCGGGTTCGCGTGCCCGAGCATCGCGGATACGTCCGGCACAGGAACGTTGCCGGCCAGAGCAAGGCTGGCGCACGTGTGCCGGAGGTCGTGGAACCTGAACGTCGCCGGCAGGCCGGCACGGTCCCGGAGGATCCGCCACTCGGCGCCGAAGGTTGCCGGGTGCTGCGGCATCCCGATTGGTGTTGGAAAGACGAGGTCGTTGCGAATCCAGCCCACGGCAGCAAGCTCTTCCGCTGCCTGCCGCTTCCGATGCTCCTTGAGGGACACAACGGCCGTCTGCGTCAATGTCACGGTGCGGCGGCTGCGCGATGTCTTCGGCTCCTGGTAGACGAGCTTCCCGTCGACGGGCGCGAGACTCCTGACGACCCGCACGGCGGGTTCGTCGAGGTCGACGTCGGCCCAGCGGAGCCCTAACAGCTCGCCGAGGCGCATTCCCGACGTCACGGCCAGGACGATCATCGCCTCGTGGCGGTCGCCCTTCACCGTGGCGATGAGGCGTTTGACCTGCTCCGGGGTGAGGATCGCCATCTCCTCATACGGGACCTTCGGTGGGGACACGAGCGACGCAACGTTCCGCGCGATGAGGCCATCACGGGCCGCCTGCTCAAGTGCAGCGTGCAGCACCCGATGGACGTGGCCGACCGTCCGCGGTGCGAGCGGCGCGCTGTCCTTCTTGCGCCGGGCCCGTGGCTCGGTCTGGAGCTTGGAATAAAGAGCGCGCAGATGGACAGGGGTCAACGACTTGACCCGGAGGTTGCCGGCGCGGGGCACGATCTGGAGTCGCACCAGCTGCTCGTACCGCTTGTAGGTTGTGGGGCGAACCGTTGGCTTTACTCCCTGCAGCCATGTCCCGAGGTAGGCGCCGAGGGTGAGCCTGGCATCGCCAAGGCCCAGCCCATCCTCGATAGCCTCGCGGGCCTTCCCTAGCTCGCGGACCGCATCGTCCTCGTCTTTCGAGTAGATCGAGACTCGCTTGCCGCTTGCTGGGTCGGTTACCCGGACCTCGTACAGTCCGTTAGCTCGACGGCGGATAAGACCTTCGTTGCGCTTACGCCTGGCCATGGCGA
>JAGQGZ010000285.1 GCA_020432105.1 Dehalococcoidia bacterium
TGGCCCGGAGGATTTTCGGTGACCCGTAGTCGTGGCTCTCGAGTCGATCCACGACGCGCCGGGCGATGGTTTCGTTTGCGGTAGCGGTCGGGAGCGCGATTGACTCGAGTTTTCCCTCGTCGCCTGGATAAAACACCCAGCGGTAGGCGGTCACCAGGCTCGTGCGCAGGCTCTGCTCTTTGTCCCGCTTGCGCGCCTGGAGGTCCTTCTTCTCGCCTTCCGATAGTTCACCGGAACCCTTACCCGAGAGCACGGTCTCGTAGGCCATCACCTCGCGCGTGGCCTGTTCGGCGCGGTCCCAGGCCTCGCGGTCGGGGGCCACCTGGATGAGGGCGTTGCGCCACCTCCGCAGTCCGCCGCCACTCTTGTTCCAAAGACCCTCGATTGCCGCCCTTTCCTGTCCGGCGGGCTGACCTCCGTCGTCCGAGATGCGATACGTGGGCGCAGGGGCCAGAATCGCCACCGCTGGCTCAGGAGCATCCGGAATCGCACCGTCCTCGCCTGCCCACTGGAGCACACGGAAGCCCTCACCGCTGCCCGCCGCGGCTGTCATGACCTGGTGCAGCTTCTCGGTAACCTGGTGTGGCGATTGAGTCTGTGCCGTCTCGGCGATGCGGCGATAGAGGTTCTGCTTCGACTGGAACTGGAGCAGCTCGCCGCTGCGGTGGACGTACCAGAGAGTCTCCTCCAGCTCGGCGATTACTTCGTCGGGATACTCGGGACCGATGAGCGGCGACACCGTGCCTATGCGGATGTCCGACGGCAGCGCGCCTGCACGAAGTTGGCCGCCGGCCGAATGCAACAGCAAGGTCGTTGCCACGCCGCGAGCAATTTTGTGGTCCTGGTACATCCCCGACTGCCGCTCGTCGAAACCGTCGGCGTGGGCGTCTCCGCCGATGATGTCGGCAGCTACGACCGAGTCGTTGGCCACGCTCGCACCGATCGCGCTGAGGATCTTCGTGCGGATGCGCTCGCGCTCGAGGTTCACATGAGCCGACTGGATGAGGTAGGCATGCCTCTTGGTAGCCCACTGGTCGGCGACAACATTGGCGAGCAGCTGCAATACGGTGCGCGTGCGGGGGAAGTCGCCCTGGGCTCCCCACTTCTTGTAGAGCACGTCGACGAACTCCGGGTGGAACGGGTAGGCTTCCACCATCTGACGCCGGTAGTCGGTGGTGAAGACATTCGGGTCGTAGAAGCCCTTTTCACGACCCGCTTCGTAGGCCTGGTAGTACGCATCGATGACGCGGTTCACCTCCGCCGGGTCAGGGCGCTTGAAGAGGCGCTTGCTGAGGAGTGTGTAGACCTCCTCGTCGGAGACCGGGGTGCGCTTCGAGACCACGCGGTCCGCGCGCGGCTTGATCTCGTCCACGATGCCCAGCTCCCGCTGCAACTGCTCAGGGTCGATGCCGCCGAACTCCTGCTGGCTCTTGGGCAAGGTGACGACCACGCACACGCCTGGGACGTTGCCCGCTTCCTGCATGAACTCCTGCATGAACTGAACCGTCTGCCGGTAGAGGTTCATGGTCCGCCTGGAGTTCGAGAACTTGAGCTTGACCAGGTAGCTGATCAGCTCGTCGATGAGGATCAGCGCCGGCGACGCTGCTTCCAGCACAGCCCGGTAAGCGGCGTTGCCCGGAGCCTCGCCCTTATCGTCCGAGGCCTGGACATGTTTCCGGTAGGCAACCGGATCGAGCTGATAGGCAATCTCGCCCCAAAGCGTCGAGACCGAAGTCTGGTCTTCCTTCAG
>JAGQGZ010000286.1 GCA_020432105.1 Dehalococcoidia bacterium
CCTGGACTGTGAGGTCTGCGAACTCGGCCCTGAGCTCGGCGATTGCGCGGTCGCGTTCCTGCTGAATCTCGAGACGAGAGCGCTCGGCGGCTGCCTGGCGATCCCGTTCCGCTGCTTCGCGCGATTCCGCCTGGATTCGACCGGCGATCTGCTGAGCGTTGGCGACAATGTCCTGGCCTTCGCGGCGGGCGGTATCCAGCTGTTGCTGGATGTTGGCCTGGGCCGCGGCAGCTTCTTCGCGAGCGGACTCGGCAGCATTCAAGCCTTCTGCGATCTTCTGCTTCCGATCGTCAAGCATCCCAAGGATGGGCTTGTAGAGCGTGAAGCGGAGGATCACGAGGAGGACGACGAAGTTCGCCACCTGCGCAATCAGCTGGGGGAGATTGAGCCCAAGGGCATCAACTGCTGCACCCATAGGATGACCTCAATTCCGGCTAGATGACGAAGGCGATGATGAGGGCGGTGAGGAGCGAGTAAATGCCGATGGCTTCGGCGAACGCGACACCGAGGATCATGTTGGTCTGGATGGCGGCTCGAGCTTCAGGGTTGCGCCCAAGCGCCTCCATGGCCTTCGAGACGAGCATACCAATACCGATGGCGGCACCGATGCCACCAAGACCCATGGCGATTCCAGCGCCAAGTGCCTTGCCCACATCGGGGTTATTGAATGCACCCTGAGTTGCCTCCTGGAGGAAGGGCAGCAGGAGCAGGATAGGGGATAGGTCCATGTTGTTGAGTTGCCTCCATTGCGCCAGTTTCGTGCGCGAGTTTGTTGACTAAACAGGCGTCGCTAGGACGTCTGTGCAGCACCCGTTTGTTGGTCACCTAAGTGGTGATGGGCGTCGGCCGCGGCTTCTTCGTCATGATGCTCTTCGTGGTGTTCGTCTTCGCCGTGGTGTTCCACAGCCATGACTCCAAAGACCAGGGTGAGCAAGGCGAAGACGGCGGCCTGGATAAAGCCGACGAAGATCTCGAGTCCGTAGATGATATCGACGAACAGGAAGGGCATGAGGAAGGTGAGCATCAGGATCAGCACTTCGCCGGCAAAGATGTTGCCGAAGAGCCTGAAGGCGAAGCTGACGATGCGAATGAACTCCGAGAGGAGTTCGAGAAAGCCCACGAAGGCGCCGATGGGCGACTTCCAGGGGGCAACGAAGAACTTGCCGAGGTAGCCGAGCCCGAGCGACTGGAAGCCCCAGAACTCGATCATGCAGAAGGCGACGATGGCGATTGCGAGCGTGTTGTTGATATCGCTGAAGGCGCCGCGAAGGTAAGGGATGACGAGTGCGAGCTTCTGTTCGGGGAATTCAATACCGGTGACCGCTGCACCGAGGCCGGGGCTGGTCACGCCGTGGGCCTCATCAGCCGTCTCGGAGTGCGACTCGTCCTCTCCTTCGATGTGGTGAATGCCAAGGAGCTTCGGAGCGGACGGTTCTTCCTCGAGAGCCGATGAGGCGGCCATCACGGTTGCCGATGAAGGATGTTCGGTGTCTTCGGTCTCGAAGTCCGTGAATTGCTCGGCGAGGGCAACGATGTAGCGGTCGAGGGCTTCGGCCGGGTCGTCACCCTGGTGGAATTCAAACTCGAACTCATCACCATTGGGCTTGGTGTAGATCACCCATCCGCCGTCTTCCATGACCCAGGCAGCCAGGTGCTCGGCTTCTTCGAAGGGTTTGCCTTCTTCGGAATGTTCTTCGATGAGATGGAATATCTCGTGGCCAACGTCCTCGGTCTTGCCGATGGAG
>JAGQGZ010000287.1 GCA_020432105.1 Dehalococcoidia bacterium
TGGTTCTACGGTCATCCGTCCCGCGAGATGACGGTTATCGGTGTGACCGGTACCGATGGTAAGACAACCACATCACATCTCCTCACCTCGGTCCTCGAATCTGCGGGGCTCAGCGTGGGCCGATTGGGGACCGTCGACGTTCACCGGACCGGCCAGACGATGGCGTCAGAATCACGGATGACGACGCCCGAGGCTCCCGATGTGCATCGCGAACTACGGGCCATGGCCGATGCCGGGTGCCGGTATGCCATCGTCGAGTCGACGAGCCACGGTCTTGCACTCCAGCGCCTTGAGGACGTGGACTACGACATGGCCGTGATGACGAACATCACGGGAGACCACCTGGACTTCCACGAGACCTTCGAGCAATACCGGGCTGCCAAGGCAAGGTTGTTCGAGATGCTCGACCGTCCGTCGGCCAAGGAGATGCCGAAGGCCGCGATCGTGAATGCCGATGACCCTTCGGCGGAGCATTGCCTGGCGCAGACGTCCGCCCAGGCGATCCGGTTCGCGCTGGACACCCCGGATGTTGATGTCATGGCTCGCGATGTCACCCTCCGGTCCGATGGCAGCGGGTTCGAGCTGGTGACGCCGATAGGCTCGGCCAACGTGGAGCTGCACCTTCCGGCGCGCTTCAATGTTGCCAACGCGCTTGCGGCCGCCGCGGCCGGATACGCCCTTGGATTCGCTCCTACGGTGATTGCGAAAGGCCTGGAGAGTTGTCCCGGCGTACCCGGGCGAATGGAGCGCATCGTTGCAGGGCAACCGTTCGAAGTGGTGGTGGACTACGCCCACACCGGCGATGCGCTCCGGAAAATCCTGGAGGTCCTCAGGGTTGTCACCAGCGGCCGCCTCATCGTCGTTGCCGGCGCCGCGGGTGAACGGGACCCGGGCAGGCGGTTCGGTGTGGGAAGGGCGGCGGCTGATGGCGCCGATTACGCGGTCTTCACCTCCGAAGATCCTCGCAGCGAGGACCCGGGGGAGATCGTTGCCGAAATCGGCCGGCATGCGGAGGCTGCGGGCAGGGTCCGGGGTCGCGACTTCGTCGAGGTTGAGGACCGGCGCGAGGCAATCCGGCACGCGGTTTCCGTGGCCCGCTCCGGCGATGTCGTGGCTATCTGTGGCAAGGGCCACGAACGGTCGATCATCTTCGGCGACACCACGCTACCGTGGGATGACCGGCAGGTTGCGCGGGAGGAACTGGTGGCGGCCGGGTATGCCTGAGGTAAGGGTTTGCATCGCCCGTAGAGTCCACCGTTCGTATACTCGCTCGCGAGCCAGACCGGCCCGGATGCCATTGATTGCCCGACCGTAACCGTCGCCAGGATCGCCGCCGCCCCCAGCAACAGGACGTTCCTGTCATTCACGAGGCGCCGCCATACGAACCACCGCCGGTAATCGCCCGCCTGGCGTCCCCGGTCTTTTTCGTGCCGCTGGGCCTTCTTGCGGGATTGCTTCTGTTTGGGATCGCCTTCGCCATGCGCGATGACGATGATGCTCCCATTGGGGCGGGCCCCGTAGGCACAGCAACCGCGACAACGCCGGCCGGGACGCCCACGACAGAACCCACGCCAACTCCCGATCCGCGCATGTTCGAGCAGGCGGAGGATGTTACCGAGCCAGACATTTACGACTACCGGGCGACCATCGAGACAGACAAGGGCACCATCGAAATCGACCTCTTCGAAGATCTCGCGCCGAAGACCGTCAATAACTTCGTCTTCCTGGCAGGAAAA
>JAGQGZ010000288.1 GCA_020432105.1 Dehalococcoidia bacterium
CTGCTCTATCCACTGAGCTACGGGGGCCTGCCATACAGGCGTTCCTGAGTCGAGTTGCAGCAGGTACCTGCGATTCGCACCTGCCACGCCTGTCGCTACGCCGCTGGTTCAAATGATACCTCCCGAGGGTCGACCGGGTAGAGGTTCTTCACACCAACAGCAACGCCCCCCGGCGGTGGGTTTCGAGACGTTCGAAGTGTGCCAACGGCTCTTCAGCGGCGACCACGGACGCAAGAACCGGAGTCGAGGAGCCGGGCGTCGGAGCGCACCGTCGGGGGCTATTTCGCGACTGCACTCTCTTCATTAAGGGACTCGTCCACTTCTCTCGAGCCTTAGCGTCACCTCGCAACGGCACGTGTGGACTTCGCACGCGGGACGGCGGTCGCCGATCGCTCGCTGCTGCGCACGCTGATTGTGCCTGAGTGGGCATCGGGCTCTCGCCGTTGCCAGGCGCAGAGAACTCTCCAGGTTGACGAGCAGCGACACCACCCGGTTGGAGATTCGTTGTTTGCAGCCCAATCTGCTGCGCTGACGGGAGCGGGCAACATGGCGAACGTGCGTGTGGTCCTCACTGCTGATACCCACCTGGGGTTCGACCAACCATCCCGACCCCGAATCGAACGCCGACGCCGGGGGGATGATTTCGAGGCCAACTTCTGTCGCGTCCTGGACCACGTCCTCCACACCCACCCCGACCTTCTTGTGGTGGCTGGCGACGTCTTCCATACGCCCCGACCGCCGGAAGCACTCGTGGACAGAACACTCGGCTCCCTCGCCGAAGTCGCTGCAGCTGGTATCCCCGTTGTCGTCCTCCCCGGCAACCACGACCGCTCCCAATTGCCGCCGTCATTGTGGCTGGGTCATCCCTCTGTACACGTCTTCGACAAGCCGCGGACGTTCGTCCTCGAGCGAGGGGACACGACCGTTGCGATAGGCGGACTCCCGTTCTCCCGCAGGATTGGGGCATCGGCTCCGGACCTCATTCGCGCGACCGGAATCGGTGAGGTGGCAGCAGACCTGCGGCTGCTCGCCATGCACCAGTCAGTCGACGGTGCCCGGGTGGGAACACACGACTTCCAGTTTCGACCCGGAAGCGAAGTCCTTCGCCGCGAAGCATTGCCTCGTTCGCTCACTGCGGTCGTGGCCGGCCACGTTCATCGCCATCAGGTCCTGGCCAACGGATGCAGTCCGCCCGTGCTTTACCCCGGCTCGATTGAGCGCACGTCCTTTGCCGAACGGGAAGAACCAAAGGGCTTCCTCGACATCTCGTTTCGGCGGGCCGATAACGGGACATGGCAAATGGAGCACGAGTTCCACGAGCTTCCTACGCGGCCGATGGTCGATGTCGTGCTGCCTGCGAGTCATTCCCCTTCGCGGATGCTCGAAGCCTTACGCCTCTCTGCAGCCGGTCTGCCGGTTAACGCCATTGTTCGCCTACAGCCTCCCGGAGGGGGAGGAGAAGCAGTGCTGCCACCGGCGGCTTTGCTCCGAGAGGCTATTCTGCCTTCGATGAACGTCCAGTTCAGCTGGGAGCTTCGGAGTGCCAACTAACCCGCAGGCGACTGCCCTACGCGAGCGCGTTAGCTCAGGAGTACCAGCCCGGCCCGGCGTCTACACATGGCTGGCGAATGATGGCGAGGTCCTGTAC
>JAGQGZ010000289.1 GCA_020432105.1 Dehalococcoidia bacterium
CTCCGTATCCTCCGGGAACGCCGACCACACCGTCGTGCCCGGGCTCTCCGGATTGTCGTGCTGCCGCCAGGGGAAGATGGCGAATGTCTCATCGCCGGCGGGCAGGTCGAGGTGTTCGCGATACCACGCTGTCAGCCCCGGCGCGTCCTTCGCCTTGAAGAACACGCCCCCGATGCCGGTCACCATCCCGCGCCGCGCTGAAGATCTGTCAGTCAACCCCTTCAGAGACCTCAAGTGTCTTCAGGATCGTCTCAGCCAGCGCTCGCGCCGACTCCCGGTCCAGCTCCACCGCGACCCTCGCCCCCGGTCCCGCCGCTGCATTCACGAAATCGATGTTCAGGGCGTGCTCCACGCCCAGTTCCTGCGGGTGGTCGTAGGACACATAGGCGGTGTCCAGGGCAAACCAGCCCCCGGGTCCTCGCCCCACCCCGGTCATCGCCGTCTGCTCAGCAATCATCGTGCACATTGGATGCCTCCAGTCATCAGTTTCTGGTCGTTAGGCCGGGTGCCGTATTTCCTATTCCCTCAGGCCATGTGCTTCTCGAAGAAGGCGAATAGCTTGTTCCAGCCATCGACCGCTGCCTCCTGCCGGTAGTTCGGGGTGTGGTGGTAGAAGAAGCCGTGGCCGGCGCCATCGTACCGGTGGAACTCATAGTCGACGCCGTGCTCCTTCAGTGCCGCCTCTTGCTGGTCGACCTGGTCCGGGGGCGGGTTTTTGTCGTCATTTCCGAAGAGCCCGAGCACCGGGCACTTGATGTTCGCCGTCAGGTCGATCGGCGCCTGCGGAAAATTCGCGGTCAGGTCGTCCGGTCCCATCACTACACGCCCGCCCCAGAGATCGGCGACGGCATCGATCGTGTCCAGGCTCCCTGCACAGAGGTAGGCATGGCGCCCGCCCGAGCAGGTCCCCATCACGCCAACCTTCCCGTTTGATTGCGCCTGTGCCTTCAACCAGTCGATGCAGCCCGCGACATCGCCGACGACCTGGGGATCGGGTACTCCGCCCTGGCCCCGCACGGTGGCGGCGACATCCTGCGGCGAACCGTGGCCCACCCGGTGGTAGAGGTCCGGACAGATGGCGAAGTAGCCGTGATAGGCCATCTTCCGGGTTGCTTCCTTGTACCACTCGTCCCAACCGGGAAAATGGTGGAGCAATACCATCCCCGGAAACGGGCCCGGCCCCAGTGGCTGTGCGACATAAGCGTTGATGTAGTCGCCATTGGCGCCCTTGATCGGCACGGTCTGCGCGACCATTCCCTCGTACTGGTCCGTGGTGTAAGCCATTTCCAAGCTCCTTACGCGTTTGTTCCTTCTGTGTAGTCGAAGATGACGTGCTCTTCCGTCATGAACACCCTCGAGCGCGAGAAATCGATAAACCTCGATTCGTCGTCGAACAGCAGCTTCGCGGCCGCCTGTCGCTCTTCGGCGCTCACTTCTTCCCGCGGTTCTCCCGGCGATGGGTACCAGACCTCGGTAATCCCATCGTAGGGAGGTTCGAGCCCCCGGCTCTCCTGCAGCGCCTGGTTGCGCTCGGGAAGCACGGTATGGCTCTGGATGTATTTCACCGCATTGAGCGCCTTCGCGACGCTGCGAACCTTCGGTCCGTGTTCCTCCAGCCAGTAACGGTAGAACTCCTCGGGTGAGAC
>JAGQGZ010000028.1 GCA_020432105.1 Dehalococcoidia bacterium
ACCAAGTTCCCGTCGGTATACCTGATGGAGCCCGGCGCTCACGCCGAGATCCTTTCGCTGGCTTTTGCCGGCGAGGGTCAGCACCAGGATGCAGGCGGCAAGGTTGTCCACGCAGCCTCGAACACGACCTCGTCGATCATCTCTAAGTCGCTGAGCAAGGACGGTGGCCGCACGAGCTATCGTGGCCTGCTGAAAGTGTACGAGGGTTGCGAGAACGTGAAGTCGAACGTCCGCTGCGATGCGCTGCTGATCGACGAAACCTCGCGGTCCGACACCTACCCGACCATGGAAATCGACTCACCGGACGTGCACATCCAGCACGAGGCGTACGTTTCCAAGCTTGGTGAGGACCAGCTCTTCTACCTGATGAGTCGCGGAATGAGCGAGGAAAACGCCGCAAAGATGATCGTGAACGGCTTCGTGGAACCCATCGTGAAAGAACTCCCGATGGAATATGCCGTGGAGTTGAACCGGCTCATCGAACTGCAGATGGACGGTGCGATCGGCTAACTGCTGGTTGCACCGCGTTGGAAGGAAGAACAATGACGTCAGTCGTTGAAGGCGCTGCGCGCCCTCAGGCATTCAGCCCCGCCGCCAGTGCGGAGCTCGGAAAAACGCTGGCAGATACGCCACGGATGGCAGCACTTCGGGCGGCCGCTGCTGAACGCGCCGGCCGGGTTCCCCTGCCTGACGCCAGGCGTGAACGGCCCTGGAAATATGTGGACTTCTCCCTCATCGACCTCGAACGCTACACGCCGGCCATCGGGGCAACCTGGGACGGAAACGAGGCGCAGGTCCTGGACCACTTCGGCCTTGCCCAGGCCCAGGGCGCCTGCCTTGCCCAGCACAACAGTGCCACCGTTCTCTCCCGCGGTATTGATGGGGTCACAATCAACGACTTCAGCCAGGTCGAAGCCGGGACCGCGGCTGCCAGGCACTTTGAAGCAAACCTCGGCAACGCAGTACCGGCAGAGAGCAAATTCATGGCCCTGCACTACGCCTTCCTCAGGGGTGGCGTGCATGTCGATGTCGCAGACAACGCCGAAGTAACCGAACCGGTGCGCATTTCGCGCGAGTACGCCGATGCCGGGCAGCTGGCTACGCCACACACCCTGATCACGACCGGTGCGAACAGCCGGGTAACGGTGATCGAGGATTACCGGTCCGACGACGGTGACATCCTTGTTCTTCCAGCCGTGGAAGTCTTCCCGGGTCCGGGGTCGCAGGTCCGCTATATCACTCTCCATCGCTGGGGGGCATCAACCATCGTTGCCGGCGAACAGCGCACGATTACCGACCGCGATTCCGAATTCAATTCTGTGAGCGTGGTTACCGGTGGTCGCGTCGTGAAGGTGCATATCATCGGGTCACTGGAGGGGCGCGGTTCGTCGAGCGAAGTGCTGGGCCTCTGCCTTGGCAACGGCAACGAGTACGCAGACTTCTACACCCTGCAGGATCACATCGGTCCGGATACGCGGAGCGACCTGCTTATCAAGGCAGCCCTGGATGACTCCTCGCGAGCCGTCTACTACGGCCTCACGCGTGTCGGGCTCGGTGCCCGCAACGCTGATGCGAACCAGGAGAATCGGGCGCTTCTGCTGAGCAAGAAGGCGAGAGCCGACAGCGACCCGGTCCTCGAGATCCTCACAAACGACGTGATCCGCGTAGCGCACGGCGCCACCGCGGGCCCGGTCGATGAAGAGCAGCTCTACTACCTTGAGAGCAGGGGCATTCCCCGTACTGCGGCCGAAGACCTTCTCGTTCGGGCGTTCCTCGGCCAGGTGCTCGACAGGGTGCCCGACGACGGACTCCGCGAACAACTGGAGACGATTGTCGAGGCAAAGCTGGCGGGTTCCGTATCATGACCTGGCATACAACGCTGAAAGTGACGGACGTGGAACCAGGCAAGGTTGGTGTGGTCGAGATCGATGGCGAGCGCGTCGCAATCTGCCGCACCGACGAAGGCGACTTCTATGCGATCGCGGACCTCTGCAGTCACGACGGTGGAGCACTTGACCAGGGCGAACTGCTTGGCGAGAGGATCGAGTGTCCCCGCCACGGCGCCCAGTTCGATATCAAGACTGGAAGGGCCCTGACGCTCCCTGCTGTACGGCCGATCAAGTCCTACCCCCTCCGGGTTGTCGATGACACGATCGAGGTGGAGCTTGCGTAGGAGTCGCGATCATGTTTAGCGCGACGAAGATTCGCGAGGACTTCCCCATTCTCAGGCGCACCGTGCATGATCGTCCCCTCGTGTACCTCGATAACGCGGCTACCACGCAGAAGCCGCGCCAGGTGATCGAGTCCCTGGTCCGCTACTACGAGACCAACAACGCGAACATCCATCGCGGTATCCATACCCTCTCGGTCGAAGCGACCGAGCAGTACGAGGCCGTGCGTGGGAAGGTCGCTCTGCTGATCGGCGCTCCATCGAACGACTCCATCGTCTTTACGCGGAACACCACGGAGTCCATAAACCTGGTGGCGCGCAGCTGGGGAGATGCCAACCTCAGCGAAGGCGACGAGATCGTCCTTTCGCTGATGGAGCACCACTCCAACATCGTTCCCTGGCAGCTCCTTGCCCGGCGGACGGGTGCCAGGCTCCGCTACATCGAAGTGACCGCGGACGGCCACCTCGACCTCGACATGGCACGACAGCTAATCGGCCCGAGGACGAAGCTTGTCTCCCTCGTCCATATGTCCAACGTACTGGGCACCATCAACCCGATCGGCGAGATCGCTGGAATGGCCCATGCCGCCGGCGCCCGGTTCCTCGTCGACGCCGCCCAAAGCGCACCGCATCTGCCGATCGACGTCACCGGTCTTGGCGCGGACTTCCTCGCATTCTCTGCCCACAAGATGCTCGGGCCCACCGGCGTTGGCGTGCTCTGGGCTGCTGATGGTCTCCTCAGTGAGATGGAGCCCTTCCTTGGCGGCGGTGAGATGATCTCGCTGGTGCGACAAGACGAATCGACCTGGGCCGATCTGCCACACAAGTTTGAAGCCGGCACTCCGAACATTGCCGATGTCATCGGGTTCGGGGCGGCACTCGACTATCTCGCGGGTCTGGGAATGCCGGCAGTTCGCGAACACGAACGAAACATCACCGCGTACGCCCTCGACAGGCTGGGCGCCCTTCCCGGACTCAACATTCACGGGCCGTCCGATGTCGATCAGCGCGGGGGGGCTGTTAGTTTCAGTCTTGAGGGGATCCACCCCCACGATATCAGCACGATTCTCGATAGCCGCGGCATTGCAATCCGGGCGGGCCACCACTGCGCCCAACTGCTCATGCGAGCACTCGACGTCCCGGCTACCAGCCGCGCAAGTTTCTACATCTACAACACAGAAGACGAGGTAGACGCACTCGTCGAGGCCGTCGAAGCCGTTCAGAGGGTATTCAATGGTGTCAGCCACCGAACCGCTGTTTGACGACCTCTATCGCGAGACGCTGCTGGAGCATTACCGTTCGCCCCGCAACCGCGGTCGATTGGAGGCCCCGACGCATCATGCCGAGGGTCTCAACCCGGTATGTGGCGACGAAATCCGGATCGACCTGCGGATGGACGGCGACAGGATCGCGGAAATCGCCTTCGATGGCCAGGGCTGTTCGATAAGCCAGTCCACCGCCTCGATGATGTCTGTCGAAATACTCGATCGCCCCGTCGAGCACGCCATGGCCGTCCAACAAGCGTTCGAAGCCATGCTCACCGCCGGTGCCGAGCCATCCGCCATCCTGGGAGACCTTGAAGCGCTCCAGGGCGTGTCGAAGTTCCCCGTACGCATCAAGTGCGCCCTCCTTGCCTGGAAGGTGCTCGCAGAAAGCCTCAAGAGTCCCAACAAGGAGGAAACTCATGACTGAGACCGCTATCCCAAGTGCGGAAGAACTCCGCGAGAAACTGGCCGAAGTGATGGACCCCGAAATCGGCCTGAGCATCGTCGAACTCGGCCTCGTCTACGACGTGGCCTACGACGAAGGAGACGTCCTCGTAACGATGACGCTCACCAGCCCCGGCTGCCCACTCGGTCCGGTCATCCGTGGCGAAGCGTATGCCAAGCTGAAGGAAGTCCCGGGCGTCAACGACGTCGATGTCCAGATCGTCTGGAATCCGCCGTGGGACCCCCGGACCATGGCAAGCGACGATGTGAAGATGCAGCTCGGCATCTGGTAGGCCACCCAGAAGAGAGACAGGGAGCCGCCGACATCGCTCATAGCAACATCGACACTCTGTGCGGACGGCGAGCACTGAGTTCAGCGGCGTTCGGCGTCGATCATCCGGCCGCCGGCAGTTCCGCGTGTACACTGGAGTTCCATGTCCTGTCACCATGACTCGGCTGCCGCTCTCAGGCGGGCGGGCTACAAGGCGACTCCGCAGCGAGTAATGGTCGCGAGCGCGCTCCGCCACGCCGGGGGTCATCGCACCGCAAGCGAAATCGCAGACGAAGTACGCGGTGAAAACCCGGCGGTCGACGTCAGCACGGTCTATCGAACGCTCGACATGCTTACGCGGTCGCGCCTGGCAACGGCCACGAATATGGGCACGGGCGACACCGTCTTCGAGTGGTCCGTCGGCGACGAATCGCATCATCACCTCATCTGCGTCCATTGCGGGCCGGTAGCCGAGGTGCCACACGAGTACCTCCACGGCATCGAGACCGCGATCGAGACTGACTTCGACTTCGCACCGGACCTGAGCCACTTCGCCATCTTCGGCGTTTGCGGCCCGTGCCAGGCACGAGTGGAAGCCGAAGCAGAGGCAGGCTGATGGCCACCCGGCGAGATCTTATTGCGGCGCTATCCCAGGCTGTCGGCAACGAGGCCGTGATCTGGCGTCCGGAGGATGTCCGTGCGTACGAATACGATGGGACGGTTGAAACACGACTGCCGCACGCAGTTGTCCTCCCCGAAACCGCCGAGCAGGTTGCGGCCGTAGTCGCAGCCTGCAACCTGTTGCAGGTGCCGATCACTCCACGCGGGGCGGGAACCGGGCTCAGTGGCGGCGCGGTCGCCCGCAAGCGCGGCGTGGTCATCTCAACCGCCCGGATGAATCGAATTATCCAGATCGACCCCATCAATCGGCTGGCTGTGGTGCAGCCGGGTGTGGCGAACCTCGCCGTGTCGCTGGCTGCAGCCTCATCCGGGCTTTTCTACGCGCCGGATCCAAGTAGCCAGAAGGCCTGCACTATCGGTGGCAATGTTGCCGAGAACGCCGGCGGACCCCATTGTCTTGCCCTGGGCGTTACGACGAACCACGTGCTGGCCATGGAAGTGGTCACCGCCGACGGCACGCTCGTCCGGCTGGGGTCACCGACGCCGGACATCGGCCCGGGGTACGACCTCCGCGGAGCGTTCATAGGCTCGGAGGGTACGCTCGGTATCGTCACCGAAGTGACCCTGCGACTGCTGCCGCTCCCGGCGAGCATCGTTACCTTGCTGGCCGTGTTCGACACCATCGAACAGGCGAGCGAATCGGTCTCGGCGATCATCGGTGCAGGCCTTGTACCCGCCGCAATCGAGATGATGGATCGCGTCACGCTGCAGGCCGCGGAAGCGGGACTCCAGTGTGGGTATCCACCGGACGCCGGAGCCGTGCTCCTCGTCGAAGTCGACGGTATTGCCGACATCGTCGAGGAACAGGCCGGGCGAATACGAGCCGAATGCCTGGAGCACGGGGCCATGGAAGTTCGGATTGCTGAGGACGACGAGGAACGCGAACGGCTCTGGAAGGGCCGCAAGGGTGCGATTGGCGCCCTCGGGCGCATTGCCCCCAACTACTACATCCTCGACGGCGTTGTCCCGCGCTCTCGCCTTGTGGAGACCATGGCTGTAGTCGAGCGGGTCAGTGCGGCATACAACCTTCCCATCGCCAATGTGTTTCACGCCGGAGACGGTAACCTCCACCCCTGCGTGCTTTTCGACGACCGGGAACCCGGCGCCAGGCAGCGCGTCCTCGAGGCTGGCGAGGCGATCATGCGGGCATGCATCGATGCTGGCGGCACCTTAAGCGGTGAGCATGGAATCGGCTACGAGAAGCAGCAATTCATGGGATGGCTCTACAGCGACGAGGATATGGAGAACATGGAGCGCCTTCGTCCGGTTTTCGGCAACGAAGGCCTCTTCAATCCCTGCAAAATACTGCCCGGTGGCACCGGGTGCGGTGAAATGGCCCACGACGCGGCCGCGATTCGGGCGGCAGGCCAGGACGCTTATGTCTAGCGTACTGGACAAGCTCCAAATAGCCGGCACCCACCCGGCCCGCCACCTTGCGCCTGCGACGGTAGACGACCTTCGGTCGGTGTTACAGGAACCGGGCAACGAGACGTTCGTTCCGACCGGGGGTTCGACGCGGCTCGAACTCGGCTATCCACCCGGGACCACGTACTCGGTCCTGGACGTTCGCGAGGCACTCAGCGGGGAGGTCCGGCACAACACTGCCGATATGACCGTTGAACTACCGGTAGGGCTGACGATCGAGGCGGTGAACGCAATACTCGTCGAGCAGGGCCAGCGCTTGCCCTGGGATCCGCCACATCCCGACCGGGCGACCATTGGCGGCACCCTCGCCGTCGGAACCAATGGACCATGGGCCAGCCGCTACGGCCAGCCGCGAGATCAGCTCCTAGGCGCCACCGTTATGCGGGCCGATGGTGAACTGGTGAAGGCAGGCGGGCGGGTTGTAAAGAACGTCACCGGGTACGACATGCTGCGGCTCTGGTGTGGCTCACTGGGAACGATCGGAATCTTCACGGAAGCTGCCCTGCGCGTCTATCCAATCGTCGAAACCGCGGACCTCAGCTTTGAACGCCCGACGGCACAAAGGGCGGTCGAACTCTGCGAACGCATCCATCGTGCAGATCTGCGTGCTGAGGTACTCGAAGCAACGTACTTTTCCGGGCGATGGCAGGTGTTCGTGCGAGTCTCCACAGCCGGGGCTGCACTCACGCAGGAACTTGGTGGCTACAGTCTGCCGGAAGACCCGGACCGCTACCCGAGGATCCGGGACCTGGGCTGGCGAAGCGAAGACGCTGCCACGGTTTATGTGCGCTGCCTCCCTTCGGCAATGGCGGCAACCGCGGGGTTGCTCGGCGATAAGGGCGCGGAAGTGTCAGCCCGGCCGGTAGCAGGCACCATAGTCGCCACCTGGCCCGATTCACCGGAACTCGACACGGAGTTCCCGGCTCTGGTAGACCGCCTGCGGACCGAACTCAACACGACCGGAGGGACTGTGGTGGTCGAACGGATGCCGGTCCGGCTCCGAGGCAGCGTCGACCCCTGGGGCGACCCGCCCGGCACCTTCGCATTCATGAAGCGCGTGAAGCTCGCCTACGATCCCGAGGGCCGGCTGAACCAGGGGCGGTACATTGGTGGCATCTGAACACTCTCACTGGCCTTTGCTCGCCGATGCTCCGGCCGACGAGGATCTGTCGCGCTGCGTCCACTGCGGCCTTTGTCTGACTGCCTGTCCGACCTACCTCGTAACGGGCAAGGAGATGGATTCACCGCGGGGACGGATATACCTGGCCCGGTCCGTCGCTGAAGGTACGCTTCTCACCACCCCCACGGTGGAACGGCACTGGGACCTCTGCTTGCAGTGCCGCGCCTGCGAAACCGCCTGTCCCAGCGGCGTGCCATATGGCCGAATAATGGAACACGTTCGTGCCCAGGTGGCCGAAGCACCGCAGAGCGATCCCGTGGTGCGGAGAGTTCGCCGGCTGGTGCTCCGCCACATCGTTGCCCGCCCTCGCGTGCTCGCCGCAGCGGCTCTGCTGCCCCGCAAACTGGCAGGACTGCTAACCCGAGAGCGGGTGGCGAAGCTCAAGCCGAAACCGCTACGCCGCCTGGCAGGGCAGATTCCGCGCGGTCAGGGTGCACCCGTTCGACCCGGGTTCGAGCTTCGCCCTGCCGGCCAGGAACGTGCCCGCGTGGCCCTGCTCACCGGCTGCATCATGGGCGAGGTCTTTGGCGAAGTACACCGGGCAACGGCTCGTGTGCTCGCCCGGCGAAGTATCGCCGTTGAAGCCGTTGAGGGACAAGGCTGCTGTGGCGCTTTGCATGCTCACGATGGCGACCTCGCCTACGCCAGGAAGCTTGCAAAGAAGAACATCGCGGCGATGGAAAGCGATCGGTTCGCTGCCGTGGTCGTCAACTCCGCGGGCTGCGGAGCGGCGATGAAAGAGTACGACGACCTGCTTGCCGCGGATCCGAAGTGGGCTGCGCGGGCCGCCGCATTCTCTGCCAAAGTCCGGGACTTCTCCGAGTACGTTGCCGAACTTGGCGGCGAAGTGCCCTCCCAGCTGGAGACCCGGGTGACCTACCAGGACGCCTGCCACCTCGCCCATGCCCAGCGGATTACCACCCAACCACGTGCGCTTCTGGACGCAATAACGGGCTGCCAGCGAATCGAGACCGCAGGCGCCGATCGCTGTTGTGGCGCCGCCGGCCTCTACAGTGTCAATCAGCCAGCGATGTCGGGTGAGCTGAGACAGCGAAAAGCGGTCGAGATCGCCGCAAGCGGTGCCCAGATTGTGACGACGGCTAACCCGGGATGCCACATGCAATACCTGGCCGCCGACGCCGAATCCCACCTCGATGTTGAGGTACTGCACCTTGCCGAGTTGATCGACCGCGCTGAGGCGGCCGCCGAGACCTCGCGCTAGAAACCCGGTCGGCCACCACCCCGGCCCCTGAGCCGAGGGTCGAGAGCATCGCGCAGCGCATCGCCGAAAAGGCTAAAGCCGAGGACCGCGATCGTAATTGCAAGGCCGGTCCATAGAGCCATCAACGGCTCCGAAGCACCGAGCAACCGGCCCTCGTTCACCATCTTGCCCCACGAAATCGCCGTCGGGTCGCCGAAACCGAGGAAGGCCAGCCCCGCCTCCGCCAGCACGTACACGCTGATACTCGTGCTGAAAATAACGATGATCGGGGCCATGATGTTCGGGAGTATGTGAGACATCATGATGCGGCCATCGCTGGCCCCCACCGAGCGGGCAGCGAGGATGTAGGTCTCCTCCCGGGTAGTGAGCACCGCGCTTCGGACGATCCGGATCACCGGGGCAATGCCGAGAATCCCGAGTGCGAGGGTGATGTAGGGAAGGCTGGGCTGGTCCACGACCTGGATCATCAGGAGCAGGAGAATAAGACCGGGAAACGCCTGCAGCGAGTCGACGAATCGCTGGATGACAACATCCACCACGCCGGAAAAATAGGCGGAGACAACACCCAGCACGGTCCCCACGATGACCGCCAGCAGAGCAGCGCCAATACCAACGTAAAGCGAGACCCGGGCCCCGTGGATTATCCGGGCGTACAGGTCTCGGCCGAATGTATCGGTGCCCAACCAGTGCTCCGACGAGGGCCGCTCGTTCGCAAGAATCACGTCGTCGAGGAACTCGATGAAGACCAATTCGTCGTGCTGCAGCCGAACACTGATGTCCGTCTTTGCCTTTGCGGCGAGTTCAGCATCGTAGTTGGGATTGGGGCCGCCGCCCTTGAACACCAGCTTTGGGTCGTACCGGTCGAGCTGGTTCGCGAATATGGCCATGATCAGCATTACACCGATCACCAGGATGCCAAACGTCCCGAGGGGCTTACTCTTCAAGAATCTGACGATGCCGACACTGGCCCTGGCCCACAACGAACGATCGCTCCAGACCCTGGGTACGCCAACCTCGACAACCGACTGGGCAGCTTGTTCAGTCATGAATCCGCACCTCAGGAATACCGGATCCGCGGGTCGAGCAATCCGTACAGAAGATCCACAATCAGGTTCACGAATACGACGAACGTCGCGATAATCAGGACAAATGCCTGAACCACAGGGACGTCTCGTGCCTGAATAGCACGAAGGATACGGTTACCGATACCGTTGATACCAAAGATGTACTCAAAGACGACATTACCGCTTAGTAGCGTCGCGATACTGAGGCCCAATACTGTCATCACCGGGATAAATGCGTTCTTCAACGCATGCCGCAAGATCACCAGGCGCTCACCAAGGCCCTTGGCCCACGCTGTACGAATGTAGTCCTGCCGGAGGACCTCCAGCATCTGGGAGCGAAGCAAGCGCATCGTGGTGGCTCCCGACGCAATGCCGCCGACCACAGCCGGGATGATGTACTTGCTGAAGCTGGTTGCCGGGTCCTCCCAGAGCAACGGGGACTCAGTAATCGGAACCGAAAACAAGCTGAACTTCACCACGTACAACAGAATCATCGTTGCCACCCAGAAATTCGGGGCTGCGAGTGCAGTGATGGCAAAGATACGAAGGATGTAATCGAGCCAAGTATCCTGGCGTATCGCCGATATTATCCCGATCGGGATACTCGTGATGATCGCAAAGAAGAAGGTCATCACCGAAAGTTGGAGGGTGTATGGCAGGCCATCCATAAAACTATCGACTGCCGGACGTTTTGACTCGAATGATGTACCGAGATCGCCTCGCAAAAGGCTTCCCATGTAGTTCATGTAGCGAACATGGACGGGATCGTTCAGGCCAAGGTCTTCTTTGATCGCCTCCACCGACCGGGCAAACTGGGCCGGGTCAGATGTATTGATTCCCTGGAGGGCGAGACGGTTGGCAACGAAGTCACCGGGCAGGACGCTCGTTGCCAGGAAGACCAGCGTTGCGACGAACCAGATGACCGGAATGTTGATGAGGGCCCGTCGAATGGCATAGTTACGCATCTATGCCCGCCCGCAACTGCGAGTAGTCGAGATTGCTCCATCGTCCCATTCGCCTTCCCCCAAACCGGTCGGCCGCAGCAGCTGAATCTGCGGCTCCCAAGACCCTCATGGCCGGCACCGGCACCTGACGGGCAAACACCGGCGCCGCGCCAGGGCAACGGAATGTCCGTTGCCCTGGCATGAATACGGATTCCTAGGCCGTGCGCCCCTCCCAGGTCGGGTCGTTCTGGTCGAACCAGTTGTCCTGGTAGAGGTTCTGTGACGTAATGAACGCCGCCGGTTTGCCCACGTGGTAATAGTTCCAGTAGAGAGTGTTGGTGAGCGCCACTTCGATATAGGGCTCGCCCGCGCCGTAGTTTTCGATGATCTTGCGGGCTGAATCCTTAATCAACTCGATCCGTCGCTCGGCATCGAACTCGACGATTGCCTCGTCAGTCCACTTGTCAACTTCATCCATCTTGACGCCGAACTGGAAGAACTGACCGCCCTTGGAGTTGTACTTCGTGTACACATCCAGCGTGGCCTCGGGACCCTGGACATCGGTGATCCAGCCGTGCCAGAAGGCCGCGTTGCCACCACCGTACTGGTTCGTCGTGATCTTCTGGATGATGGTGCTGTACGGCTCAATCTTCATCACCACCTCGTTGCCCAGCTGGCCGTACATCGACTGGAGTGATTCCGAGACACCGCGGTAGCGGCCCTCCCAGATGTCCGCCACATCGATGGTTATCGGCCCGAGGTCAGCACCGCCGCCGGCATCCCACATCGCCTTTGCCTCGGCAATGTCCTTTTCGTGGTCCTCGAGATAGCCGGGGAACTCAAACAGCTCGTCTTCTGAAAGGGCAAAGGCCGTTTGTGTGGGCGGCACGTTGCCCGCAAGCACGCCCGCTCCACCGAGCAGCTGCTGCAGTAGCAGGCGCCGATCGAGCACGCGATAGAGCGCACCGATCAAGTTCTTATTGCTCCACGGTTCGGCACCCCCAAAGTAGCCGCCCGCGTGCGGGTTGGCGCCAAAGCTTCGCTGTATGTAGGCCTTGCCTTCGTAAGTCTTTGCCAGGTCGTCCCGTACCTGGATAGAGGAAGGCGTGAAGGAATCGATCTGCTTTTGTTCCCACGCGGCCTGAGCCGCGGCCTGATCGGAAATGAGGTTCGAGGCAAAAATGCCATCTACCCAGGCAGGTTCGCCCCAGAACAGGGGATTCCGCTTCCAGCTCACCTCGCCAGAAGGGTCGAAGGTATCGAGTACGAACGCGCTCGTCCCGATAATCTTGTCGGGTTCCAGCTGGTCATAGGTGTCTTCGAATTCGGCCACCGCCTCGGGCGCCTGGACCTTGGCGTAGGGACCGGCGAGGGTAGCAGCGATGAAGAACGGGTCGGGACGCGTGAATGTCACCGTCAATGTCTCGGCGTCGGTCACGTCGACCTTATCGACCGTTTGATAGCTGGAGCTGCGCTTGAAGAGATCGTCGGGAGTCCCGTCGACCAGCTTCGCCTCCTTGTTACGCGTGATGTGATACGCGAGGTCTTCGACGGTGACGGCCCGGCCATCGACCGGTGGCTTCTTGTCCCAGACCGCGTTCTTGCGGAGCTTGAAGGTGATCGTCGTGTCGTCCACGACCTCCCAGGACTCGGCCAGCTCCCCTTGAAGTTCCGCCGACTCGAAATCACGGTAGGACAGGAACCCATCGTTGGTGTAGTTCATCAGCACCGCCGTCGGCGAGAAGACCGTACGGTCGATGTCGAAGGTGTCCCACGTGTTGCCGGCCGTGCTGCCGTTGATCGTCCCGCCGGACTGCGGTGCATTGGGGTCTACCGTCGGCGCTGTGGTGGCGCCCGGCGTTTCGCCGCTGCCGGTGGTCGCCGTCGGACTGGCCGGCGTGCCGTCGCCTTCGTCATCGTCGTCGTCTCCACAGCCGACCAGTGCGAGACCAGCAGCGCCGGCGCCGATCGCTGCTGTCCCCCCAACGAACCGGCGGCGAGAGAGGCGGCTGCTAGACAGCCGCCTGACCCAATAGTTGTCCTTCTGCATGTGCTTCCCCCTCACGAATGCTGGTGAGTCCCACCTCACCGCATTAATCCGTCGACAGGGCCGCAGTGTGCCCGTCCGTCGCGGTTACCGTGATTACGGCCGGAGAACCCGAGCCGGATTCACGTTGGCGGAAGTGTAGGCCTCCCGCTGCGTACGTCAAGCCCCAATTACGATGCTTAGCACGCTGCTAAATATCAGCCCGGAGTACTGTCGACGAATAGTGATGCATCGAGGTGCTGCGACCAGAATGGTGCATTTACCCGGCCATGCAGCCTCGCCCGTACAAACTGCTCGGCGGTCTGAATCACCAGCGGGAGGTAGCCTCCCGCACCCCCCGAGAGCAGCCCCGC
Organism: Dehalococcoidia bacterium; assembly: GCA_020432105.1. Taxonomy (GTDB): domain Bacteria; phylum Chloroflexota; class Dehalococcoidia; order Tepidiformales; family Tepidiformaceae; genus JAGQGZ01. Next base: position 13,067 of record JAGQGZ010000028.1, read on the forward strand.
CAGCTCGCCTACCGTGGCAGCGCGCTCATCGACCACGAACTCCTGCCGGAGCCGTTGGAGAAGCAAGTCCACCGTCGCATCGCTGAATCCGGCGGCCCGGGCCGTCGGCGAATCACTGGCGAACGTTTCGATGAGCCAGCGCGACGGATCAGGTGACGAAAGTGGCGGACCCCAGCCCATCCACAATGCGAGCCGGCCGTTCCCGTAGTAACCATCGGCCACCCTCTCGGCGATCTCAGCGTAGGAGATGACGGCAGGCCTAACATCCGCACCCAACACCTCGCGAAGCCGTCCCGCCACCGTCGTAGCCGCCGAGTAGAGAGGGTCGAAAATGGCCGGGATATCGATCTGGATCTCACCGAGCTCGGGCCCCCCGGCCTGTTCCCAGGCGGCGCGCGCCTTAATGGCATCATCATCTGCCACGGACGCATATCCCGGAATCACGCCCGCTGTCTGAGATCCGTACGGAGTGCTCTGGGCTGGTGTCACGACCCCGCAGGGCTCGGCCCGGCCGCCAAAAAGTGCGCCGGAAAGCCAGGTCCGGTTGAGGGCGCCGGAGACTGCGGCTCGAAGACGCTCATCGTTCCATGGCGGCGCCCCAACTGCGAAAGTGGCGACCACGGGACTGTCTTCGAACACGCGGGTTTCCCGTACATTGGCTCCAAGTTGTTCGCGTATCTGGGGAGCGTCACGACGGTCCCGGGCAAGGTACTCATCGCCGATACCGGCAAGGAACGTCTCCACGTCTGCACCTGCGGGCTGGACGGCAAGATCATCAAGCAGTGCCTCACCGACGTCTCGCCGCACGAACTCCAGTGCACCCTCGGCAAACCCCCGGTAAACGAAATCACCGGTGCCGGCCAGGTGCTCTGGACGAAGTTCATCGAGCCTGTCGCCGAACGTGTCGATTGCCTCTCGCTGCTGGACCAGTGCAAATCGTGAGGCGAGTGTCTCCAGGAGGAAGGGATCGGGAAATGCGGTGGAGAGCCGAATGGTTTGCTCGTCGACAGCCTCCACGGTGTCGAGCCCGGCGTACGACCAGGGTTGCTGGCTGAGTGGCGTCGCGTCATCGCGGGTAAGCGAGAGCATCCTCTCCAGGTGCCAGACGACATCGCCCGGATTCACCGCGCGTGCCCCGGTCGCTTCCGTCGCCGGCCATGCGTCAGTGCGCAAGGTCAGGAGGACGTCTGTGGAGGTCGCCTGCTCCCAGGTAGCCGCGAAGCCGGGCCCAAGCAGGCCGTCCTCGAACGAGGCCCACTCGATGAGCCGCCGGTGGGTACGGCCCAGCACCTCCACCGTCGACGGCTCGCCGGTCAGCGCTGCATCGAACGTGTCGAACACAAACGAGCTGCGCGCGGCGACGCCGGCATGTCCACCGGCCACGGGCGCGACCGTCGTAGCTGCCGGTGTTGTTGACGCGCTGGTCGCGGAAGAAACCGGTGCGTCTTCCGGGGTTCGAGAAGGCACCGGGCCTGCGGGTGTTGGAGAGCTGTCGCGAGAGAGCTTCCAGCCAAGTCCGGCCCCACCGGCGAGGGCGACGGTAGCAGCAGCACCTCCGAGGAATGCGCGCCTGCCCAGCCTTCGACGGTCTCCCACACTGTCAGCCTAAGGTGAATGGGACCAACGCCCGGTAAGGAGTTCGCCCAAATCCGCGTGGCGATACCCGACTTTCGGCCAGATTCGCGGAGGATTGGGGCCCCCCGGCGCCGGTGAGTGATAAAGTTATGGGAGCCTGGTTCGCGGAGAGCGGTCCGGGCCGAGGGGTGTGGTGGCGGGAGAACTCGCCGGGCTTACCCAGGCGTTGGCTGGCGTCGTGCAAACCCAAAGCGGGGGAACGAACGAGGCGCCGGTCCGCTTCGGTGTGCCCGAGAATGCGAGGCCGGCGGTCATCGCCTCTATTGCTGAACGGGCGCCGGCGGCAACCCTGGTGATGGTACCGTTCGCAGCCCGGGCGCAGGCGCTTCTCGATGAATTGACGCTCTACACCCGGGTCCCCGTCCATCGGCTGCCCGAGAGCGACCGCCTCCCCTACGAATTTGCCCGGGATGATGGCTTCGCGAGGAGTGCGCGGGCCACGGCGCTTGCCGCCCTGAGGGAGGAGGCACCCGCGATCGTGGTCGCATCGTGGGTGGCGTTCTCCGAACACTGTGCCGGCCCCGGGCGCTTCCAGGAGGCAGTCGACCTCTCCCCGGGTACTCGCCTGAATCCCACAGACCTGGTGGCACGGCTTGAACAGGCAGGCTACGACGTTGACGCCGTAGCCGACCGGCCCGGCACGGTTGCCCGGCATGGCGGCGTCGTCGATGCCTTCCCCGCCGGTGGCGAACGGCCGGCCAGGATCGAGTTTTTCGGTGACGAGGTCGAGAGCATCCGCCTCGTCGACCTTTCGTCGCAACGAAGCGTCGGGAGGGTCGAGCATTTCTCGCTGCCTCCGGCGGCCACCGGTATGCGAGCAGCCCGCGAGGCGGCAGCCAAGCTCATACAGCAGGTCGAGGCCAACGGGGACGAGGCGGAAGCGGTGACCGAACAACTGCAACTCATCGCCGATGGCCTGCGGACCGACTACGAGTCATTCTTCGAACTCCTGCTCTTCGATTCCACCGCTGCCGACCACTGCAGCCCCAACCTCACCCTTATCAGCGAAGACGACACTGCCGGCCGGGAAACTCTCGCGACACATCTCGACCACCAGGAACGCGCGCGCACCGAGCAAGAGGCCCGGGGCGCCATTCCGACGGGGCTCCCGGGACTGAATGTCGACGGGCCCGCGGTCTCCAACTACCTCGCCGGCATCAAACGTTCGTTTACGGTCGACCGGTTCGGTGACGAGAAGTTCGGGACCCACCGCCTCCCGATCGCGGTAACCCCTGGGTTCGCCGGCAAGCTCAAGACCCTGGTGCAGCAATGCATCGCATGGACTCACCAGGGTCGCGCCGTCGTCATTGCCTCGCAGCAGGCCCTGCGGATCGCCGACCTGATCGAGGAGGACGGCCACACGCCCCGCCTGCTCCGCTCACTGGACGTTGAACCGGAGTCGGGAGTCGTAACCCTCGTACCCGTGGCGACGGCCGGCGGATTCCGGCTCGAGGAGTCGCCAATCCTGGTTACCGACACCGAGATCTTCGGCTTCCGCAAACGGCGCCGGCCACTCAGCAACCGCAAGACCATTGCGAGCGACCTGCTCGCAACGCTCGAGGTTGGCTCCTATCTTGTCCACGCCGACCACGGTATCGGCCGCTTCGCCGGGATGGTCAAACGGGTTACCGATGGCGTGGAGCGCGAATACCTGGAACTCAACTACGCCGAACGAGACCGGCTCTATGTACCTGCCGACCAGCTCGATTCGATCAGCCCCTACATCGGCCCGACCGATCGGCCACCATCACTGACCCGGCTGGGATCGCAGGACTGGACCCGGACGAAACGGCGCGTCCGCCAAGCGGTCCTTGAGATGGCACAGGACCTTATCGAGCTGTACGCCAAGCGCGAGGTTGCTCGCGGCCATGCCTTCGGCGACGACCACCCGTGGCAGATGGAAATGGAGGCGGCGTTCCCCTTCGTCGAGACATCCGACCAGCTCGTGGCGATTGCCGAGGTCAAGGCGGATATGCAGAATCCTCGCCCCATGGACCGACTGATCTGCGGCGACGTGGGGTTCGGCAAGACCGAGGTTGCCGTCCGTGCCGCATTCAAATCCGTCATGGCTGGAAAGCAGGTGGCGGTCCTTGTCCCAACCACCGTGCTGGCAGAGCAACACGGCCAGACCTTCCGCGAACGGACTGCCGGCTTCCCCGTCCGTGTCGAAGTGCTCTCCCGCTTTCGAAGCGAGGAGGAACAACGCGAAATCGTCCGGGACGTTGCCCGGGGCGAGGTCGACATTGCGGTTGGGACCCATCGCCTTGTCCAAAACGACGTCTCCTTCAAAGACCTCGGACTCGTGATCATCGACGAAGAGCAACGCTTCGGGGTGAGCCACAAGGAACGTCTCAAGAAGATGCGCGAGGAAGTCGATGTCCTCACGCTTTCAGCAACCCCCATCCCCCGGACTCTCCAGATGTCGCTCGCCGGGATACGCGATATGAGCACGGTCATGACGCCCCCCGAGGAACGCCTGCCGATACGCACCTACGTGACCGAGTGGGACGACGAAATCGTGCGCGAGGCAATCGAGCGGGAGCTGGAACGGGGCGGCCAGGTGTACTTCGTCCACAACCGTGTCCACGGTATTGAGCGAATCGTGGCGCGGCTTCGCGATCTCGTGCCCGAAGCCCGAATGACGGTCGGCCACGGCCAGATGCCGGAGGCGCAACTGGAGCGAGTGATGACCGAGTTCGCGGCCGGAGACCATGACGTACTAGTATGTACCACCATCATCGAAAGCGGCCTCGATATCCCGAACGTGAACACCATCATCATTAATGACGCAAACCGCCTCGGGCTCGCCCAGCTCTATCAGCTCCGCGGCAGGGTAGGGCGGGCGGCCAACCGCGCCTACGCCTACCTCCTCTACGACCGCGACCGGGCAATCGGTGAGACTGCACAGAAACGACTGGAGGCAGTGTTCGAAGCCACGGAGCTCGGTGCCGGGTTCCAGATAGCGCTCCGCGATCTTGAAATCCGGGGTGCCGGCAACGTCCTCGGAAGTGCCCAGAGCGGGCACATTGCGTCGGTAGGGTTCGAGATGTATTCGAAACTCGTCGCCGAAGCAGTCACGGCCGTGAAGCAGGTGATGAGACCCGACGAATCACCAAAGGAACCGCCACTTCCACCGTCGCCCACGCTGGACCTGCCGTTGAGTGCCCATGTGCCCGAGTCGTACATCCCGGATATGCACCAACGGCTGGCGGTGTACCAGCGGGTCGCCCAGATAGAAGATGCGGCCGGCGTGGCCTCTATGCAGGAGGAATTGCGCGACCGCTATGGCCCGGTCCCACCGGCAATCGAACACCTGCTTTATGTCGCGCTGTTGCGTAGCCTTGCGCGGCGAGCACGGATCGAGAGCATCATGACCACCGCCACAACATTCCATATCAAGGTGCGGGGTGGGGTTCTCGAATCTCAGCGCGAGAAGGTCGAAGCGCTGCGGCTTGCGGGCGTCCGAGTCGGTCCCGAACAGGTCCGGATCGAGAGAATTGAGGCGGGTGAAGCCTGGATGACCCTCCTTGTGCGGATCGTCCGGACGATGATGGTCCGATAAGTTCTGCGCGCATTTCCGCTGGTAGGCTGTGGTCAGCGTCGAACGCAACGCTTTCAGGCCATTGGGTTCGGCCAACTTCCCCTTTGCTGCGATACTGGAATCGTGCGACCTACCAATCTCTTCTCCCTGCTTTCCACCTACCAGCCGGGTTCCCAGGCAACACCGTTTGAGAACTACTGCACAAGCGGCCTGGCTCACATCCTCTCGCGCGGCCACCACATGCTCAGCGCCCTGTTTTCCCAGGCCGGCGGCGCCCACAACGAACCGCTTGCCACTGTGGAAGTGCAGCCGCGCATAGCCGACGCCGGCGTTGCCGATCTGCTGCTGACCTACGAAGGGGGCCGCAGGCTCATCGTCGAGGTCCAGATTGAGCGACCTGTGCCCGGCGAGTCCTTCGTTGAGTTCGAGCGAGCGGCGAGGGACTGGTCCATCGATGCCGGGTTTGTGGTCCTTGGCCTCAACCCCCGGCCGGATCCGCCATGGCAGGCAGTGCGCTGGATTGATGTCGTGGAAGCGCTGGACGACGATCCCGATCCCATCTCACAGCAGTACCGCGATTTTGTGCTTGGTGACATCCTCGGTCTCTCGCCGACCACCCTGGAAGAGGCACTGGGGTCCAACCGCCTGTTCGCGCTTGGCGGCGCGGCCGTCCGCCGCAGGTTCGGCGAGGACACTATGTATGCCAACGCTGCTTCAAAGCCCACGGGTGGCCGACATCGCTACACGGGAACGATGTTCGCCACGACTGATTTATCAGAAATGGACTTCTGGATAGGAATCGTGAACGAGACGGTGCCACTTGGGGAGCACTACCACCTGATGCTCGCAGCGAAGCACGGTGAATTGCCCGAGCAACGCAAGCATCCGCGGGCACTGGGCGACTGGAGCTGGCAGGGCTGGACAGGACTGGGCCGCGTGGTGCGACCGATCACGCCGGCTGACTTCGACCGGCTCCTCGCTCGAATCTAGCTACCAGCTGCTGCCGCCGCCGCCGCCACCGCCACCGCCACTCGAGCCACCACCGAACCCTGAACCACCGGAGCCTCCGGGTGTGCTCGATATGGTCGACGAGACGCTACTGTTGAACGAGCCGAGGCCGGCGGCGAAGGCCCCGGCATGGAATGCACTCGCCCCGTGGTACCAGTAGCCGGTCGATTCCTGCACCTGGTCATCGAGGCCCTCGAAGGCATCGGCCCATTTGTCTACGCATTCGAAGACGATGGCGTAGGGAAGGTAGCGGGCAAAGATGTTCTTCTGCTCGTTAAACTCCTGGCGGCGCGTCTCAGCTGTAGTGATGTAGAGCTTGAAGCCGAGGGCGCGGCGGCTGGCCTCGTTGCCGGCCGCCGTGCGTCTGGCCATAGCACGAGAAAACGGCAGCATGACCAGGCCGGCAATGGCAATCGGAACGGCGATCAATGCTCGCGAGAAGACCAGGCCGCTGGCAACACTCAACCCGGCGCCGGCCACAACCACGGCAATGCCAACGCCGAACCAAACGTTGCGCATCGTCTCCGGGTTGCGAGCGAACCAGTTCTTCTCAATGGCATCTTCGTAGAGCTTCTTCTTCACCTCTGCCAGCTGCTTGTGGAACTTCGTCTTCAGCGCCGATATCTTCACGGTCTCACGGTTGCGGAAGAGCGCGTTAAAGAGGTGCCGCTCATAGGGGAGGAGTTCATCGTCTGCCGGTTGCAGCTTGTCGAGCCGCCAATCCTGCTTGCCGAACCAACCCTGCTTCTCGAGTTCGGTGATGCTCAGGTATCCACGGACGGCAAGGTCCACGATCGTGGCGGTCACATCGAGGGTGTCCGCGCGTTCGTCAACGATGACGCCGAGCTGAGCGGGGCGCAGATCCTCCGGCGGGAGAAACTCCACGACGATGTTCTTCTCGGCGAATAGGGGGGCAGTCTCCTCGTCAGCCTCCTCAGTGAGGTAGAACAGGGTTCGGTACCGCCGGTCCCTTCCGAACAGCCACCACACGCGTAGGAGACCCAGCAGGCCAAGCACTCCGGCACCGGCAAAACCCAGCCACTCGACGATGTCGAGCGTGAAGAAATCATCAGGGCTGAGGCGATCTTCGAGCACCGGGGGAGGTACGTCGACGACACCCTTCTGCCAGCCGGCGACGATGGTGAGCTCTTCGTACGGAAACAACGTCCGCGTCGTCTTGTATGTCACAACCGGACCCGAGGCCGCGTAGTTGCATTCCGTGCTGCTGCGGTATCCCTCGTAGCAGGTAGCAAAGGACCGGGCAGAATCGGGGAGTGTCACGGTCACGGACACTTCCTCGAGCGGTACCACCCACTGGGAGCCGGTGACATTGAAGTACAACTCATCGTGCCCTTCGAATGCGTTGAGCAGGCCATCAAGCGAGTAAGCGATCACGTAGGTCTGGACACCGCTGACCGTTCGGTCGGGGTCGCCAATACGAAGGCTCACCTGTCCCCCACCGGTAGACTCCTGAACCTGCAGTGCAGCACCCGACCCATCCGTCACCGAGGACAGTTCGAATGGATAGATGCGGTCGCTGCCGGCCGGGCATTCATAGACAGGGGCGGGCCCGGTGGTGCCTTCCAGGGAACCGCATCGCTGGCGGTTGATGATGTCGCGGATGATGCCATGCCGGTCGAGCGAGCCGAAGTCGACAGTGATTGCCTCGCGGATCTCCATGCGGCCGGACTCCGTCACCGTGATGTCCGATTGGAAACGCTGGACGACCCAGCCTTCTTCGGCACTCGCAGGTGAGAGCAGTCCCAGCGCCGCAAGGACGCCGATCGCGAGACACAGGAACAGCCTCAGGGCGGGACTCATCGACGGTTCACTCGGCTACGACAGGCGGACGAGTGCCCTTCCGCGCACCTTCCCCTTGAGGATGTCGTCGAGGACCGCTTCCATGCCATCGAGGTCGGTTTCGAAGGCGATAGAATCCAGCAATCCCTTCGGCTTGAGGTCGGAGCCACAACGCTTCCAGGTGTGGTCACGAACTTCGCGTGAACACCAGACCGACTCGATGCCAAGCAGATTCACGGCCCGGAGGATGAACGGCATCACCGTTGTGCTGACGGCGGCGCCACCGGTCAAACCGGAGAGGGCGATCGATGCATTGCGCTTCATCGTTCGCGCCAGGTATGCCGTCGTCGCACCACCAACCGGGTCAACTGCCCCGGCCCAGCGCTCTGACTCGAGGGGCCGATTGGACTCGGCGCTGACCTCTTCGCGAGTCAATATCTCCGTTGCCCCGAGGTCTCGAAGGAATTGGTGCTCGCTGGCCTTCCCCGTGCTCCCCGCAACGGTGTAGCCGCGGCCCGCCAGCATGCTCACCGCGGTGCTCCCCACACCACCTGTGGCACCGGTAACTATCACGGTCCCCCAATCCGGGCGGAGGCCATGCTGCTCGAGGGCGTCAACGGACATCGCAGCGGTGAATCCGGCCGTTCCGAGGGCCATGGCTTCCTTCATCGAGAGGCCGTCGGGGACGTGGATGGCCCATTCCGCAGGGACACGCGCCAGCTCCGCGAAACCACCGGGATGGGCCACGCCGATATCGTTACCGATAACAACGACCTCATCACCCTTCGAGAATCGCGAGTCCTGGGAATCCTCGACTATGCCGGCAAGGTCGACGCCCGGGACCATCGGATAGCTGCGGACGACGCGGCCATTGGCCGAAGCGGCAAGACCGTCCTTGTAGTTCACGCTCGACCAGACGACGCGGATCGTCAGGTTGCCCTCGGGAAGATCCGATTCGTCGAGCGTGCGAATGCCGCGACTAAACGTGTCGCCGGTCTTGTCCACCACATAGGCGCGATAGGTCATTTGAACGGATACCTCCAGGAGCTGGCCACTGCCTACGATACGCGGCGAACGAGAAACGGAAATGGTGCACGCCACCGCTATACTTCGCCGCACACCGAAACGAGAGGTTCGTCATGACCACCGCCACACGTACCGGCCTGCAAGAGTTTGGCAAAGAACGACTGAAACACTGGAACGTGCCGGGGATGGCGGTGGGCATACTTCATGGGGGTGAACGCCACGTCCAGGCATACGGGATGGCGAACCTGCAGACGCAAACACCGGTACAGGAAGACACCCTGTTTCAGTACGGGAGCATCAGCAAGATCGTGACGGCAACGGCGATCATGCAGCTCGCCGACGCCTGGCGAATCGACCTCGACCGGCCGGTGAAGCACTACCTGCCGGGATTCGCGCTGCTCGACAAGGAGGCCACAGAGACGGTCACGCCACGGCATCTCCTTACGCATATGGGTGGCTTCTGGGGCGACGACTTCACGGACTACGGGCCGGGGCACGATGCGCTGACAAAGGCAGTCGAAGCCTTACGGCGAATTCGACAGATCACGCCGGTTGGCGATGTCTGGGCCTACTGCAACACGGGCTGGCA
>JAGQGZ010000290.1 GCA_020432105.1 Dehalococcoidia bacterium
AGTTGCACCGTGGACTGCACCTACGCCGTGGACTTCTCCACGTTCATACCGCAGGCACCAGCGACGGAACAGACCAGAGTGGAGTGGTCGTCTCGCACCATGGGCCCCCTTATCGAGCCCATCGCCCTGTTTACGGTGGCCACCGGCTACACAGCTCACAAGGGGCGAACGGGGCCTCCATCGGCCCCGGCACCGTCAAGTGTCACGGCCGTCTATGACTCGGCGTCACAATCCCGGGTATCGGTGCTCCCTGCCTTCTCGGTGCCACCGATCACCTTCTATTTCCGTGCCCTGCCGATGAAGAATGGGCAGATCCTGGGCCCGGCCTCGAACACCGTCATCCTTCGGTGGCTGGGACCCTACGATGGACCAGACCTCGCGAATTCAGAGGTTCTTGACTGCGAGCAGACGCCAGACCATTTCGCCTGCGTCGCCTGGGAATCGCAGGTGCCCAACTACACGGTTGCGATCGCGTCGTATCACGGCTTCATCGCGGCAGTGGAGGGCCACTGGAGCTGCTTCATCGTGACCGAGACCACCACCGTGAAGTACGCGGTGGGGAGCATTGCGTCGTTCGATTTCACCTTCAACGCCGGAGACCGGCTCTGTCCGCCCAAGCCAAAGGAACCAAGTTTCTTCGAGGCCATCGTCAACTTCGTTGTCGATGCCGTGAACTGGGTCGCCTCCACGTATAAGGATCTCAAAGATGGTGTGATCAGCTTCGTTTCCAACTTCGTGCCGGCCGCCCTCTGCAACAAGAGCTGCCTCGGCGCCCTCCTCGATGTGGGACTTGTAGCACTCGGGATACCACCCAGCCTGCCCAACTTCGACCAGATCATGAACGAGGGCCTGGACTACCTGGCAGCGTCAGTGGTCGAAGAGATTGGTATCCCGAAGGAAATCCAGGACCTGGCGGCAGGACCCGCCAAGGACCTTGCCATTGAGGAATTCAAGAAGGCAGCTGAAGCAGAGATCAAGAAGGGCGTTGCCGCCGGTATTGCCGAAATGCAGAGGAGCCTGGCCGCTGAGGTGAGCTGGATCCCGAACGAAGTTCCGATTAAGCCCGACCCCCTCGGGAGCTATCAGCCGCCCATGGTCACGTTACTGGTGACCCGCAAGCCCAATGCCAAGGGTACCTGCAGCAGCCTCGCGATCGAATCAACGGTGACGAATTCGACACCGTTTGGCGTTGAAGAGCTCAACGGCGCCAAGAACGCCAGGCTTTACGAAACCGAATACATCCCTCTTCCGCGGCTGGACAAGGGGGAATCAATCTTGATCCCGGTGATCCTCAAGCCGCGGATCAGTTTCGGGTTTCCCGGCGCGAAGTACTCGAGCAGCGGCGCTGCCAGCTCGGGCTGGAGCAGCCTGTATAGCGGCGGCATTGCGACATTGAAGGCTGGATACGAACCGTGCGTCGAAGGCACAACCCTGACAGTCCCGACGCAGGCGAACCTGGTTGGTCTCTCCGTAACACCCTGAGTGCTGCACTCGTCCGCCGCCTGGAGACGGCCAGCGAAGCGTAGGGGACCGATGGGGGGCATGGGCTCGCCCACCCGCGAGGAGTGATTGCGCCGACGGGGATTCTCGACGATCATCCGCGCCATGAATATCTACCACCGCTGGTACTGCGGTTCGGGGC
>JAGQGZ010000291.1 GCA_020432105.1 Dehalococcoidia bacterium
TGGCGGAGACGAGCATGATGGGCCTGAGCCGGGTGATCGGCGGGGCGAGCTTTGCGCGGGGGATGCCCTTCGGGCAGTGGGCCCAGGATGTAAAGGCGCTGGGCTTCCTGCGGCCGCCCTGGGGGCTGGCGTTCGATCAGTTGTTTGTGGGGGAGTTCCCGGAGGCGGGTTAGGCTGGATCGCCGTACTAAGACTGAAAGGGGGACTGCGCCGGCCGCGACAGAATCGCCGGGTTATGGCCGACCTTGAGGCCCGCCTGCAGTTACGGCTTGATGTCGACCTCTACGGGCGGAAGGCGATATACCTCGCTGCTCGCGTGGACTGTGATCTGGCGCGGCAATGGCTCGAGGGGATCCAGTTCGACGACGAAGTCAGACCGTGCGTCCACTCCGGTGCCTATCGTCCCCGCCCCGATCACACGCAGGGGCACGCCATCCGCCAGTACGGTCGGAGGTGTTGGTCCTGCACGCCAGCTACTATCGACGACCACCACGAGTTCCACCCTGTCCGGAGAGCGCCTCCACAAGACATCCAGGACCTCAGGCCCGCCGGAGCGCGATAGCAGCTCCCAATCAACCACGACCTCGGAGAGACTGGAACCCTCGTTCCCATCGGCACCGGGCGGGGCGAATGCTTCCAGTCCGATGTCCAGGCCCCACGTTTCCGGGTCCGGGTCAATAGCGGTGAGGTCGTCGAAGAGGAGCACGAGCGGCTGGCTGCTGGTTGGTGCGTACCAGGCCTCGGTGATGCCGGGGCGCTGACTCTGCCCACCCTGACGTCGCTCCACGAGGGCACCACCGGCCTTCAGCTTCGGCCCGAAAGCCGATTCGACACCCGGGGGGAGTTCGTAACGGACGACGGTAGCGTCGTGTGACCTGACGGTCATGACAACGACGTCCTGGCCAGCGATCCGCACCACCACGGGATCGAGCGCTTCGATCGACCTGGCCACGTCTGCCTCGCCACCATCGGGAGCTTCAATGGCGAGTTCCCAACTGCCGGTGGTGGGCTGCAACTCGCCCGCATCATCGATGAAATCGACCGAGCTGACGGTGAGCTCCAATGTTGTTGCGTCGATGGGCCACGCCGAGGGCGGAAACTGGATCACCGTTGTCCCATCGGCACGTACATGGCCACTCAGTCCGGGGACACCTTCAAGCACAGCATCGCGTGGGCGAATTCCGGCGGGCACGATGTCGCTATCCTCGACCGTCACCAGCAACTCGACAAACACGGCGTTGCCACTGAAGTCAGCGCGCCGAGCCTCCACGACTATGCCTGCGTCTGAGGCAGATGTCGACTGGTCGATGGTGCCGAGAATCGTGCCCGCCTGACTGTGTCCGTGGCGCGAGACTCCCGCCAAGAGAGCGACGACGAAGACGACGAGTGCGAGCGAGGAGAGCAACCAGATCCCCTTTGTTTCCGAGCCTACAAATCGCATACTTCTTTACCACCAATACTGGATGTTGAACGCGCTCGAACCGGTGGGTGCCCAGTACCAGGTTATCCTCGGTCCATAGATCGCCTGGTGAGAATGGATGCAGTCTGTTTGCGAATCGCACATACCGCCCTGCCAGAACCAGGGCACGCCTATAACCAACCGTGCAGCTCCCACTCAGATACACCGTCCTCG
>JAGQGZ010000292.1 GCA_020432105.1 Dehalococcoidia bacterium
GATCTCAGCGTGGGCGGCGCGGGGATGGCACCGGAATTCATCGAGGGAGGCTGGCCATCGGTCCGCGAGGAGATATACCGCGGTGGAGGGGCGTGAGGGCCGTCGGCACGAATCTGCTAGCAGGGTGTTGAAGTAGGCGTTGAGATCGGGCCGGGTGGTTCTCTCGGGTCCTCAAGAGGGCATGATGAGGGGTGGTTCGCGCTCTTGAGGCATGTCCGCCGGGCTGGGAAGGGTGCTGGAGCGGTGAGTGGAGGCCCTGGCTGGGACCTTGTCGACGCCCTGTCGCCGATCGTGGCGGCAGGGGGTCCTGGAGAAGGGCCCTCAGGCGGGCGTGGCCTGGGCGGCTGCTCCAAGGTTGGCGATTCGTACGAGGTTGTAGGCGATCGCCTGGAAGGTCATCCATAACTGGTTCCTGGCGATGCCGACGTAGCGGAGTTTGCGGGTGGCGCCAACAGTCTTCACCCAGCCGAAGACCTCTTCGATCCGTTTGCGCTTGCGCTGGCTGACAGCATAGCCCTCCTGCCGGGTAACACGGCCGTCGATCGCGCTCTTGCGGTTGGTTGTGTTCTGGGCAACGTGGGGCGTCACGTCCTGCTCTCGGCATTGGCGCACAAAGTCCCTGGTGTCGTAGGCCTTGTCGGCGCCGAGGGTGGCCCGCCGGTGCACGCCGGGCCGACGCTCGAGCAGCCTGATGGCAGTCTCGCGCTCAGCACCGCCGGTGGCCTCGGTTACGAGGATGTCGAGGACCAGGCCACTGCGGTTCTCCGTCAGGAGATGGCCCATGAAGCAGAGCTTCGCCGCCTGTCCGCTGCTTTTGGTGTAGAGCCTCGCCTCAGGGTCGGTGGTCGAAACGTGCGTGTCGTTCTTGCGCGGATTGCCTCGGAAGTCGCGTTCCGGGTTCCGGCCGGCCCCGGCCGGAGGGTCCTCCTCGTCACGTGGACGAAAGCTCTTAAGGGAGGCCCACGCTTCCAGGAGCGTGCCATCGACCGTGAAATGCTCCTCCGAGAGCAACCGCCGGCGCTGCGCCTCGGCGACCACGACCGCCAGGAACTTCGTGGCGACATCATGGTCCAGGAGCCGCTGGCGGTTCTTGGAGAAGGTCGAGTGGTCGAACGCCGGGTCGTCCAGGTTGAGGTCCATGAACCACTTGAAGAGGAGGTCATACTCCAGCCGTTCGCAGAACTGGCGCTCGCTGCGGACCGAGTAGAGGGCCATCAAGAGCGTCGCCTTGAGGAGGTGCTCCGGCGGAATCGATGGCCGCCCGTTCGGCTCATACATCTTCTCGAACACCGGCGAGAGCTCACCCAACAGCGGCTCGACGACGGCCCGAATCGCCCGGATAGGATGATGCTTGGGCACCTTCTGTTCGGGCGTGACGGCGATAAAGGCTGCCTGGCGTTCAGTTCGACCGCGCATCGTGGGTGCACCTCCAAGGATGCAACCCACTCTATCTGATCATTAGTCTATACAATAGCCCACGCGAGCTATTTCAACACCCTGCTAGTGGCGACGAAGCTGCCGTGACGGTGACGCCCGATGATGAGCGCATAGAGTTCCTCGGGCTGCTCCTGGGTGGGGAGGATGTCTTCCCCGTCGGTCGGCGTTTCGAGCCCCAGGTCAGC
>JAGQGZ010000293.1 GCA_020432105.1 Dehalococcoidia bacterium
CAGCAGCGTTGACGGCTTGAACCCCCAGGTTCGCGCCAAGTCATAGGTGCGCTCCAGGTAGGCGTTGATCGTCCAGATGTAAAGGTGCGCCCCATCCGCCGACATCGCCTTTACGGGTAGCGCGGCAATCTCGTCAAAGGTCATCGTCGGGTATTCCAGTTTGCGACTGGGACCGTTCGAGGCCCATTCCGGGCCTGCGCCTACATGCCACGGCGGATCGGCCACTATCGTCCGGTACTTGCCGCTCATGCCGCCTCCAGCAAAGCGTCACGACGGGCCTGCTCAATTCGCCGGTCATAATCGGTCGGTGCCAACCGCCTCCGGGCCGATTCGATACCGCCCAGGGTTTTCACCACATGAAGCTGCTCATCCAACGTCAGGTACGGGAGGACATCAAGCTCAGAATGATCTAGCCCGTAGTGGCAGTGGGAGCAGAGTGGTGCCACATTGTCTGGGTGAACGTAAAGGCGCTTCACTCCGGGCCGACGAGGACGATCGTGGGTTCGCGGGGCGAGGTGAGCACAGTCAAGCCCGCGTTGAACCTTGCAGACACGGCACTCGCCTTCGTCGCGACACTTCGCAATTGCGTCATCCCAGTTTCTGTCCGGGCTGCCACGCTTCATGCTGCCGCCCCCAGGTCGAGAACCTCTTGCGAACACCGCTCGGCGGCGATTTGGCAGTACTTCTCTTCTAGTTCAATGCCGATGGCTTTACGGCCACAATGCTTCGCGGCTGCAAGAGTAGGCCCCGAGCCCGTGAACGGATCAATGATCGTGCCGCGAGGGGCCGGGCTAATAAGAGCCACCATCAACCCCTCGGGTTTGCTGTGCGGATGGGCGCTCAAATAGCTGCCCATTCCCTGCGTCGTTTCAATGATGGCGCTTCGTTGCGCCGGAACCTTCGGCCAACGGCCCAGAAGGTAGATGGCCTCCCAATCGCGCCGAAACCCCCCAATCGCACCGAAGATCCCCGAGTCGGGCGACTTCTTCCAAACCAGTGTCTGCTTCGTGCCCGCAGGGGGGGGAAGAACCGGAGAGCCGAATACGGCTGCAGGGAAATCGCCCCACTCGTTCAGAACGAAATCTCGCGCCTCGGTCGTTTCGTCGTTTGAAATCCCTCGGTGGGCGCGGCCACCGTTGTAAGCAGGAACAGTCCAGCCAATCCCGTACGGCGGGTCAGTCACTAAGGCCATTTCGCCCTGCGCGTCGATCACTTGCGGCAGCAACTCCCGGCAATCGCCGTGGTAGATCGTGACCGACCCGTCCTCATAGAAAGGCTTCGGCAAGCTCACGACCGCACCTTCCGCCAAAGCTCCCGCACCTGGCCACGCTTCACAGTCACCGGCTCCTGGTCCTCAACCAAAGCCACATCCAAAACCCCCTGAGTCTTCGACAACACCACCCCCAAAGACCTCACCCCATGCCGCTCAAAACTCACAATGTCACCCGGCCTAACCCCGTTCACGCCGCATCCTCCCCCGAATCAAGCTGAACCAAATCCCCCATCCTCCGAGGTTCGTTTGCTTGCTCAATCACCCTCAAACCACCGGCATTGAGGCCCCGGTAACGCTCCCGCTCCGCAGCCTTGCCGGCCCGAAGATTGAACAT
>JAGQGZ010000294.1 GCA_020432105.1 Dehalococcoidia bacterium
CAAGGTTGGCAATACGGTCAACGTAAAATGATTGCAAATCCGCATCTCTTGCGAGCCGCCACCTAACCGCCCCCGGCCGCCGAAACCCCGCGTGCTTCGTCCGCCGCTTCCCTGTCACCCATCCGTTCGGCCTCGCTGATCCCGAGGCCCGTAAACCTGTCGCGGCTGGCCCCGCGCGTGTGAGCGAAGAGCTGGATCAGGATGACCAGCACGATCGTGATGCCGCCCATCACCGCCAGCGTCTCCCGGATTCCGATACGGTCCGCCAGGATCCCGAGAGGGAGTGCCGCGATCCCGAACAGGCTCCAGCTCAACATCGTCATCGACTGCACCCGACCGTGATACTCACCGTCCGTGTAGCTCATCGTCAGGGAGTTGTTCAGCGATTGGAACGCGGCTGCGAATCCACCGACGCCGATGAGTACCACCAGTCCGACCATCAGACCCGGCGATGCCCCCAGGGCAGCCAGCGTCAACCCGAACACCACCGCCAGTATCGGTGCTGCAAACCATGCTTTCGGTGAGTCGGCATAAGCGGCCACCAGGATCGTCGAGATCACCGCACCAACCGCCGTTGCCCCCGACATGATCCCCAGTCCGCTGGCCCCCACTCCGTAAACGTCCTTGGCAATCGAGGGCAGGAACGTCTGGTAGGGGAAGCCAAACATCACCGCCGCAAACGAGACCAGGATGAGGTTCCAGATTGCCGGGCGGGCCCGTACATAGCGAAGGCCATCATTGAGGTCCGCCAGGGGCGAGCGCGCGGTTTCTCGTGGCTTCGGTGCACCCGGGGGCAGCTTCAGCATCGACACACAGGCAATGAGGAATCCGGCCGTCGTCATCAGGTACACGCCCGCAAGCCCGATCAGCGGGATCGCAATGAAGATCCCCGCCAGTGATGGCCCCACAACCCGCGTGCTGTTCATGCTCATCTGCTGTAGCACCACGGCGTTACCGACGTGCTCGCGCCCAACCAGGTCCCCGATGAATGCCTGCCGCGCCGGGCCCACCACACTGAACAGGGTCCCCTGGTTCACACTCGCCACCACCAGCATCCAGAACTCGATCAGGTCGAAGGCGATCATCGAAGCGATCCAGGCAGAGTTCAGCGCGATCAATGCCTGCGCCACGATCAGCGTGTTCCGCTTTGGCAGGCGATCTGCCAGCACCCCGCCCCAGAGCGAAAGCAGCAACTGGGGCACACCAAAGCCCAGGGTTACCAGCCCCAGCGCCCCGTTCTTACCCGTCAGGTCGAAGGCGAGATAACCCCGCGCCAGCACCTGCATCTGCATGCCCAGGAAAGAGAACAGAGTCCCAAACCAGAGGATGCGGTACTGCTGATTGCCCAGGGCAACAAAGGTGCGGGAAGCGACAGAGCCGTGCGCCAAGTGGAGACGCTCACTCTCACGTGAAGGTAGTAGATCAGCCTAGCACCCGGATCACTTATGGCGACGCCCGCCCCCGTGCATCCTCGCGCGACGCCTGTACGCCCCGGGCGTCGCATCAACGGTACCGGCCATCCGTATACTCGCTCCCACCAACACCGGGAGCACATCCATGTCCGAAATCGCCGTCGCCGATAGCGGCCACGTCCGCACCATC
>JAGQGZ010000295.1 GCA_020432105.1 Dehalococcoidia bacterium
AACCCGGCGGTAATCGTGCCGGGGCACGGGCCGGTCTGCGATGCGGCTGTCCTGGACACCATCGAGGGTTATCTGCGCTTCGTGCTGCGGGAAGCTGAGCGGGGCCTTGCGGCGGGAGTGCCGCCACTGGCGCTTGCACGCGACCTCGACCTCGGCGAATTCGCAGGGCTGACGGATCCGGAGCGAATCGTGGGGAACCTGCACCGGGCCTACCACGAGCTGCGTGGCAATCCACCGGGTTCGGCGATGGACGCGGTGACGGCACTGGAGGAGATGGTGGAGTACAACGGCGGCGAACCGCTGCGATGCCTTGCGTAGCTTTGCTGTGATGGCGGCACGCGACCGTTAGGGAAGGATGACGCAGCGTATATTTCGGTAGTCACCGGCCATGCGATCTGTTGCCATCATCTCCACCCAACCCGGAACCGAGGCTCTGGTCACTGCCCTGGAAGGGGCGGGGCTCGAGGTCACCGTGCTTGCTCCGCGGGATGTGCGAGCTGACGATCAACTCCTGGCAGGCGCCTATGTGGTCGATTGCCGTGATGTTTCACGGAGTGGACTGAAGGCGCTGGTTGAACATGGTGACGAGCATGGTATTGCCATCATCGCGCTGGTGACGCTGGAAATGCTGAACCACGTGAGCCTGGAGCTTCCGATCGATGATTTTGCCGTGGTGCCGGGCGATGTTGCCGAACTGACGCGGCGGGTTGAGCGCGTGCTCTGGCGCCGTTACGGCGTCGATGCTGAAAACATGGTGGTTTGCGGACCACTGAGCATAGACCTCTCGAACTACCGTGTTGCGGTAGATGGCGAGGGGATAATCCTGACGTTCAAGGAGTACGAACTGCTCCGGTTCCTGGCGATGAACCCGGGCCAGGTGTTTACGCGAGAACAGCTGCTGAACAGGGTCTGGGGTTACGACTACTTCGGTGGGGCGCGGACGGTAGATGTACACATTCGACGCATCCGATCGAAGATCGAGGTTCGCGGCAGAGTGTTTATCGAGACGGTGCGGAATGTGGGCTACCGGATGATTGCGTCGGGACGGTAGCTGAGCTTAACGGCGATCGCATCACCCTGTTCTCCCCTCTGTGTGCCGGGAAGATGGGGAAGGTGCGAGCCGATCCCGGTTTGGACATACCCGGGGTGCCGTGATGGTGTACGTGTTGACACGCTTTACTACTTCCGAGGGTTTTCACCCTATTGACACCATGTTGTAACCCCTTCAGTCTTTAGCCGCCGGTCGCGCACTTTGCGGGCGGCAGAAGGAGGAACCCATGAAAGGGTTCGCAACGCTCCTCGCTCTCGGTGCAATCGCAGCCGCTGCAATCTCGCAGTCTGCGGTCGCCTTCCTCTCTATTAGCTGGGGCTAAGAGTCGGGAGCACCTGAGGAAAGGGCGGGCTGGCAGGTCCGCCTTTTCCGTTTCTCCGTGTGGTGGTCACCTCCAGAAAACCGGGCACTGCGTCGATAACTGAGACGCAGGTGCTCCTGTATGAATGGGCCGGGGGACTGCCATTCCCCGGTGCCAATAAGGCACGCAGGGCGTGTCCGCATGGTGGAGTCAG
>JAGQGZ010000296.1 GCA_020432105.1 Dehalococcoidia bacterium
ACTTATCACCACAGCATGCTCGTTGGCGCCCTTGCCGAACGCGCGGCCGAGCAGATCGGTGCAGACCCCCTTGTTACCAGGGCGGGCGCCTACTACCACGACATTGGTAAGCTCGCCCAGCCCGAGTACTACATCGAGAACATCTTCCCAGGCTCCAGCAGCCCCCACGATGCTCTCCCTGAAGAAGAAAGCGCCGCGAAGATAATCGAGCACGTCACCCGTGGCGTAGAACTCGCCCGCAAGCACAGGCTCCCCGCTATCGTCCGCGAATTCATTCCCCAGCATCACGGCACCCGCCTCGTCATCTACTTCTACCGGCAGGCCCGCAACAAAGGCCTCGAACCCGACCCGGCCCGGTTCCAGTACGCCGGTCCCCGGCCCAAGACCAAAGAGGCCGCAATCGTCATGCTGGCCGACTCCTGCGAGGCTGTCGTGCGCGCCGGCATGCAGCGTGATAGCGACCAGATCGGTACCGCCGTCGACTCCGTCTTCGCCGAACGCCTCGCTGAGGGCCAGCTCGATGAATGCGACATCACCATGCGCGAGGTGAATGCGGTCGCCGATTCCTTCAAATCAACACTGCGTGCCGTCTACCACCAGCGCATCGAATACCCTGCGCAGGAGCCCGAGATCGCTTCCCCCGCTCCTGCCACCGCGGACTAGATTCGTTTGCCGCCACTGCTGCTATACTCTGCCCGGCGGTCTTAACCTCGGAGGCTCGATGCGGTTCGCCATACTCCGTTTTCCTGGCACCTGGAGTGATCGCGACTGCTACCGCGTCATCCATGAAGTCCTCGAACAACCCGCTGACATCCTCTGGCACCGCGACGCTGACCTCTCAGGCTACGATGCAGTCGTTCTCCCCGGGGGCTTCTCCTACGGCGACTACCTTCGCACCGGTGCCATTGCCCGCTTCTCGCCGGTCATGGCCCAGGTCATCGACCATGCCGCCCGCGGAAAACCGCTCATCGGCATCTGCAACGGATTCCAAATCCTCTGCGAAGCCGGGCTTCTCCCCGGCGTGCTCATGCGCAACGACAGCCTCCAATTCCGCTGCGAATGGACCTACCTGCGCCGCGAAGGCGCCTCCACCCCCTGGGCAAACGGCATCGCCGCCGGCGAAGTCCTTCGGATACCTATCAGCCATGGCGAAGGCAACTACTTTGCCGCACCGGATACGCTTGACGCGCTCGAGCAACGTGGCGGCGTCATCTTCCGCTACTGTGACGAGGCCGGGCTCGTCACAGCCCAATCGAACCCGAACGGCAGCATTCGCAACATCGCAGGCATCATCAATCGGGAAGGTAACGTGCTCGGCATGATGCCCCACCCCGAACGTGCCGGAGAAGCCATCGTTGGTGGCGTCGACGGCAACCGAATCTGGGAATCACTCATCGCGGAGGCCCTTGCGGTCACCGCCTGAGCGATATCACAGCGCCGCCCGCCGGCGCCATATGGAAGGTCAGACATGACACAAATGACGAGTGGCTACCCCTTTGGGC
>JAGQGZ010000297.1 GCA_020432105.1 Dehalococcoidia bacterium
GGCAATGTTCTCGCCCGTCGGCTGGACTACATCAAATGGTGGAATGTCGTTGATATGGGCGTTGGCGTAGCGTTTCGCTTCCCGTTCCAGCAGGTCACTGACCTCCCGAAATCCCACGACCATGCCCTCGTCGTCAACCTCATCGGTTACGAACGTTGCCTGGATCCGAAATGAGTGGGTGTGCCGGGCGCCTTCCGGCCGCATCGCATGGGAAGCACCAAAGAATGAATCGATGCCCAGCTCAAAAGAAAGGCATGTGGCGAGGGCATCGCCGGCGGTCGTCCCACCCCGACCAGGGTGCAAGGGCCGCGGCGCAGCAGACTCAGATAGTGCCGTCATACTCTCCTCGCCCAACCTCGATGTGGGTCGGTATGTGGATGATCGGCACGATCGGGGAGAAATGGAGTGACAACTTCGAACGCGGATAGTCGTGGGCAGCGTTCAGAAGGCCCGGATTCAGTCGATGCTCTGGACATGGCACACACGACCGCCAATGCCGAGACAGACGCCATTTCGGGCGATCCCGCGTGGATGGATGGTTACCGGGCTGCCCTCGCCGACGCCCTCGACATCGTCGAGTCGCTTGGCGGCCCCAACTTTGCCAACTTCAGCGCACCGGTGCTGCTGCGGCTGAAGACAAGGTTGATCGAAATGCAGGGGCACACGCGAGCCGCCTGACTTCGATGATTTTGCCGAAGGGCAATCAGCGCGCTAAGGTGAAGGCGTCCCCGCGCGGACGGCAGGTTTCGGCAGGCAGTTGCAGGCCGATCCCCCGGTCGGTACTTGTTATGTGGGAAAGACCTCGTGGTATACTCCCGCCCGACCCGTAACTGGGGGGCCGCTAGCTCAATTGGCAGAGCAAGTGACTCTTAATCACTAGGTTGAAGGTTCGAGTCCTTCGCGGCTCACCACATCTGCTGTTCCAAGTCCGCGATCATCCGTATGGTTGGCCGCGGAAACATAGTGGGGAAGTGTCGGAATTGGCAGACGAGCATGATTTAGGATCATGTGCCGCAAGGCGTAGGAGTTCGAGTCTCCTCTTCCCCATGACTCGAGAAAGGCTGACGTTCAAACTCACCCGGAAACGGGCGAACGTTATGGAAGAGGAGGAGTAATGGCGCTGCTCGAGGTCAAAGACCTTAGGACGTACTTCTTTACCCAGGAGGGTGTCGTCAAGGCCGTTGACGGCACTTCCTATTCGGTAGAGGAAGGCGAAACGCTGGGACTGGTAGGGGAATCCGGCTGTGGAAAGAGCGTTTCGGCCCTTTCCATCCTTCGCCTCATCCCCCAGCCGCCAGGCAAGATCGTATCTGGCGAGATCATCTTCCAGGGCCGGGACATCCTGAAGCTCGATGAAGACGCGATCCGCAAGATTCGCGGCAACGACATCGCAATGGTCTTCCAGGAGCCGATGACCTCGCTGAATCCTCTGCATTCTATTGAAAAGCAGATTGGCGAAACGCTGCTGCTGCACAAGGGCTTGAACGGCGCACG
>JAGQGZ010000298.1 GCA_020432105.1 Dehalococcoidia bacterium
TTCGGTGCATGGAGTGCCGTTGTCAGTGCCACCTACCTCATCAACGACGCAGCGGACCGCGAGCGCGACCGGCAGCATCCCCGGAAGCGACATCGACCGATAGCTGCAGGCAGGCTGGGCGTGGCCAGCGCACTGATCATGGCGGTCGGGCTGGCGCTGGCAGGCACGGCAACCGCATTCGCCCTTGATGCGGGAAGCGGGGCCGTGGTTGGGGGCTACTTCCTGGTGATGCTGGCGTATTCAGGCGCCCTTAAGGCGGTGCCGGTGCTCGACGTGTTCCTCCTCTCGGCAGGTGTGGTTGCCCGGGCTGTTTCAGGGGGGCTGGCAATCGAGGTGGAGATCAGCCCCTGGCTCTACGTGTGCGGTGGGTTTGGGGCGTTTTTCCTGGCTACCAGCAAGCGCTGGTCGGAGGCCCGGGAACTTGGTGATAACGCAGTCATCCATCGCCCCGCACTGGCTGCCTACCCGTCCGAGGTGCTGAGCCAGATGCTCACGATCAGCGCGGCTGCGGCACTGCTCAGCTACGGGGTGTACACCATCGAATCGGCCAATGCCCCGGCAAATGGGGCGATGGCGCTCACGATCCCGTTCGTCGGGGCTGCGATGTTCCGCTACCTGATGCTGCTGCAGGGCCGCCGATCAGGCGATGCTCCCGACCAGATCCTGTTCACGGACCCGGGCATCGTGGCCTGCGTGGTGGGGTTCGTGGTGACTGCGACCTGGGTGCTGCTGGCAAACTAACAAGAAGCCCGGCTGGGCCGGGCTTCCTGGGTTTTGCTCAGGCGCTCTCTTCGAGTTTTTCCGCTTCTACCTGCTTGCCGGAAGCGGTGACAAGTAGTGGACGAGTCTTGTTCTTGATGACATCGCCGTTAACGATGCACTTCTTGACATCATCACGGCCGGGGATCTCGTACATCACATCCATCAGGCGCTCTTCCAGTACGGTGCGGAGGCCGCGAGCACCGGTCTTGTGGGCGATAGCCTCATCGGCGATGGCATCGAGGGCGTCCGGCGTGAACTGGAGCTCGACATCGTCCATAGCAAAGTAGCGCTCGTACTGGCGAACCAGCGCGTTCTTCGGCTCGGTAAGGATCTTCACAAGCGCCTCGCGGTCGAGCGAGGAGAGACCGACGACCATAGGCAGGCGACCGACGAACTCGGGGATGAGCCCGAACTCGAGGAGGTCGTCATGGGTGACGTGGGTGAGGAGTTGGTCCCGCTTGGCGGACGCGCGGGTTCCACTGTTTGCGTGGAAGCCCAGGCTCACGTGGTCCCTGTTCAGCCGCTTCTCGATGTGGGCGTCGAGACCTTCGAAAGCGCCGCCACAGATGAAGAGGAT
Source organism: Dehalococcoidia bacterium (assembly GCA_020432105.1). GTDB lineage: Bacteria > Chloroflexota > Dehalococcoidia > Tepidiformales > Tepidiformaceae > JAGQGZ01. The sequence goes on from JAGQGZ010000298.1 coordinate 1,340, forward strand.
GTTCTGGGTGTTGATCTGGAGGAAGTCCTGGTGCGGGTGCTTGCGGCCACCTTGCGGTGGTACGTTCGCGACACATCCCTCGATGATCTTCAACAGCGCCTGCTGGACGCCCTCGCCCGACAC
>JAGQGZ010000299.1 GCA_020432105.1 Dehalococcoidia bacterium
AGCGAGAATTCGAGCACACCGAGACCTCGTCGTGAGTGCCCCTCCACCGCCCGTCCTCAGCGCCGCCGGGCTGGGCATGCAGTTTGAGGGCCTCCATGCCCTTGCCGACGTCGACCTCGTGGTTCCTCAAGGTGAGATTCACGGTCTCATCGGCCCGAATGGCGCGGGTAAGACCACGTTCTTCAATTGCGTCACCGGCTTCTACCGCCCGACATCCGGTTCGCTGCTCCTCGCCGGCCGCCGCATCGATGGCCTGCCTATGCACGAAGTCAGCGCCCTCGGCGTTTCCAGGACCTTCCAGAACATCCGCCTCTTCGCGAACATGACGGCCGTTGAGAACGTGCTCATTGGCGGCCATCGGCACATCCACGTCGGCGGCCGCGAGTCAGTGGATATCCATCGCCGTCGAGGCCGGGGCTACGAAATGATCCGCGGCCTCCGCGACATCCCCCGGGAACTCGCTGCCGGGGTTCTGGAGATCGGTGGCGCGATCTTTCGGCCTCCCCCCGTTCAGCACGCCGAGCGTGATGCTCTCCGCGACGCCTGGGAGCTGCTCCGCTTTGTCGGCCTGGCCGGGCGCGAAAACGAACTTGCCAGCAATCTGCCCTACGGCGACCAGCGCCGGCTAGAACTCGCTCGCGCACTCGCCACACGGCCACGGCTCTTGCTCCTCGACGAGCCCACCGCCGGGATGAATCCCAGCGAAAGTGGCGCCATGGTCGACCTCATTCGCGCCATTCGTGACGACAAGGACACCACCATCATTCTCATCGAGCATCAGATGCGGGTGATCATGGGGGTGTGCGAACAAATCACGGTGCTCGACTACGGTCGAAAGATCGCCGAGGGCGACCCGGCCCGTATTCAGGCTGATCCCGCCGTCATCGAGGCGTACCTCGGTACGGGGGCTGTCGCCGGCGGTGACCATGGCCCTGCTTGAGGTTCGCGGCCTCGAGGCCGGCTACGGCGGCATCGTTGCCGTCAAAGGCATAGACCTCGACGTAGGGGAGAACGAGATCGTTACCCTTATCGGCGCCAATGGCGCCGGCAAGACCACGACCCTCAAGGCCATCTCCGGCCTCGTCCGCGCAAGGGCGGGCTCGATAACCTTCGCCCAGCAATCCATCGAGAAACACCAGCCCCATGACATCGTCCGCCTGGGCATTTCTCATGTGCCCGAAGGACGGGGCATCTTCGCCCGCCTCACCGTCTACGAGAACCTCCAGCTCGGTAGCTACGTCCAGGGACCCCGTGCCGCCGTCGAGGACCTCCCAAAGGTCTTCGACCTCTTCCCCCGGCTCAAGGAACGCGCATCCCAGACCGGCGGCACACTCTCCGGCGGCGAACAGCAGATGCTGGCCATCGGCCGGGCCCTCATGGCACGCCCCCGCCTGCTGCTCATGGACGAGCCCTCGATGGGGCTCTCGCCCCTCCTTGTCGAAACCA
>JAGQGZ010000029.1 GCA_020432105.1 Dehalococcoidia bacterium
CGACTATCATCAGCGCCCCTCCAGCTGGAGTAACAAGGCTGACGATTATGAAGCGCTCTTCGCACCGTTCAGCAGCGAGGCGGCGGCCAGGGCTGTGCAGCTTGCCCGGGTGACCCCCGGAGACCGCTTTCTCGACGTAGCTGCCGGCACCGGCGCTATGACCATCGCGGCACACCGCTGCGGCGCCCGGGTCACCTCCATCGACTTCGCCCAAGGAATGCTGGACGTTCTCGGAACGAAGCTCAGCAAGGCCGGCATCGCTGACGTCGACGTGCGTCGAATGGATGGCCAGGAGCTGGACTTCAGGGACGGCGAATTCGATGCCGCAGGGTCGGGTTTTGGCGTTGTCTGGTTTCCATCTCCGGCCGCCGGACTGCGCGAGATGAAGCGTGTCCTCAAGCCGGGCGGGCGTGTCGTTGTCACGAGCACCGGCCATCCCGGCAGTTCTGAATTGCAAATCCTCATTGGAGCGGCAATGGGCTCAGCCCTTGGTTCGGCCGCTCCTGCCGGGGCGCCCCTGTCATCGATCCTGCCGGATGCCCGCACCCTGGAAGCGATGTTGGTGCAGGCGGGGTTCGCGCAGGTCACCGTCCAGGCGCTGTCAATACCCTGGCCGGTCCCCGAACCACAGGTGTTCTGGGATCGCTGGGCTATGGCCTCTCCGCCATCGGCGGCCGCCATGAGCCAGGTCCCGAACAACATCCGCGAACAGGCTGGCAGGGAGTTTGTGCGCCTCGCCCGCGAAACCAGGCAGTCATCCTTCGCTACCGAGGTGTTGTTCGCACTCGGCAGGGCTTAGCTATCGTGCTGGCGGCCCTCGCTTAGCACGGCCAGCACGTCATCCAGCGTCACCCGCTCTTCGTCCTTGAACCCGGCAAGGCGCTCGTAGAAACGTGCCGCTCCGCGGTGGAAGCCATCAGGCAAACCGGCAGCGGCGAACGCGTCCGCTATCTCCTCCATTTCGCCCACCCATCGCCAGGCCTTGGGTGCCGCCCCTGCAGCAGCGCGTTCGCTGCGCGTGGGCAGGTCGGGTTGCGAACCTGACCACTCTTCCAGCAACGCCTCCTCCACACCCTCGACACGCGCCAGCGCCCGGATATTGAGGAGGAGCGCTGATGTGCCCTTCGTCCATGCCGCATAGGCGACCTTGACCGCCGAGGCAGCACCCGGGCCCCCATCGACGACCACCGCCTCCAGGGCCGTGTTGCGAAAGAGGTTCGCCACCTCGACCGGGCCGGGGACATCCCCCGTTCGTTCGCCGGAGAGATAGAGCCGGGTTCGCCCGTGTCCTCGTGGTGGCCCGCCGACGATGCCCCCATCCACGAACCGGCAGCCCGCCGCGGTCACCAGGTCACCGATCTCCCGCGCGGTGGCAGGCGAGACCGCGTTGGCGTCCACGTAGAGGCCCTTGAATCCTGCATCAATGAAGCTTCGGGCGGTATCGACCGCAAACTCGGGGGGACAGATTGAGAGGGCGATATCCGTCCTCGCCGCGAGATTGGAAAGCGTCCCTGCATCCTCGAGTCCATCGTTCGTTGCTCGCTCCCGTGTGGCCCCGCTCCGGCCCTCGCTCGCCCACCAGCACGCATTGCCGCCGGCCACCACGGCGGCACCGACCGCTGACCCCATCATTCCCGGGTGCAAAAGGGCAACCTTCATGCTCGCCTCCTAGCGGAAATCGGGAGCCACTTCGTTGATGAAGCGATCCATCGTCTCCAGCTTCGGGCCCAGCTCCCGGCCAAGCGTGAAATCGGGGATGATGAGCTCGTCCACCTTCGAAGCCCGGTAGGCGGCGACGGTCTCCTTCACCTGCTCAACGTTCCCGGCAATTGCGGCGCGGCCCCCCTGGCGCATCTGCTCCGCCTGCTTTTCGTCGTCGGTCAGGAACAGCAGGGCCTGTGCCGACCGCCTGATCTCTGATGGGTCGCGGCCGAGGTCGGCGCAGTGCCGTTCGAGCACCTCGCCCTTCTGTGCCAGTGTTTCCGGCGTGCCCCAGACGTTCCACTCATGCGCATACTTCGCGGCGATCCGCATGGTCCGCTTTTCGCCACCACCACCGATGAGCAACGGCAGCGGCGACTGTACCGGCTTCGGCTCGTTCGGGGCGTCATCCAGCTGGTAGTGCTTGCCCGCGAAGGTCGTCCGTTCGCCGCTCAGCAGCCCGTTGACCACCTGGCACGCTTCCTCCAGGCGGTCCATCCGCTCCTTCAGCGTGTAGAACGGGATGCCGTACTTCTCGTGTTCGTTCTCCTGCCAGCCGGCCCCGAGACCGAGCACTGCCCGACCGCCGCTGATGTTGTCGACGTTGGCGACCATGTTGGCGAGCACCGCCGGGTGCCGGTAGGTGTTACCGGTGACCAGCGCGCCCAACCGCACGCGCGGCACCGTTGCCGCCCAGGCCGCCAGGGTCGTCCAGCATTCGGCGGTTGGGCCCGCTGCCTCAGTGGTGTTTGGCATGAAATGGTCGGCGAACCAGAGACCGTCCCAGCCGGTCTTCTCTGCGTGCTGGCCCATTGCCAGCAGATCGCTCCACGTGTTGCCGGGCCCTGCCCAGAAGCTGAACTTCATCCTCGAACTCCAATCTCGGCGTTGTGTCCGCGATGATAAGGAAGCGGGATCGCAAATGCAGATTCCCCGCCCGTACCGCTACGTTCGCCAGTTGACCTCAAGCGCACTTCAAGTCGTATCGTTCGCCCGATGCATGTCGATCCCGCGCCCGGTGGTCTTCACCCCGTTGGCGTCATGAGTCCCGGCCTGCGAGCACTCACCATCGGGCTCGTGTTGACCGTGACCCTCGTCGCCTTCGAAGCCCTGGCCGTCGCGACCGCCCTCCCCGCGGCCGAAGATGACCTCGGCGACGTGCAGCTCTACGGCTGGGTCTTCAGCGCCTTCCTGCTCGCCAGTCTCGTTGGTATCGCCTTCGCCGGTGACCGCTCCGATATCGGTGGCCCGGCTTTTCCCTACACGGCCGGCCTCATCCTCTTCGGTCTCGGCCTCGCCATCGGCGGATTCGCTCCTTCCATGGCCGTACTGGTGGGCGCCCGGGCTCTCCAGGGCCTCGGTGCCGGGGCGATACCCGCCGTTTCCTACGTCGTGATCGGGAGAGCCTACCCGGATGCCCTCCGGGGACGGATGTTCGCCCTCTATGCCACGGCATGGGTCCTCCCCGGCCTGGTCGGTCCCGGTCTTGCCGGCACGGTCGCCGAGTATCTCTCCTGGCGGCTCGTCTTCATCGGCATCATCCCCGTGATCGCCGGTGCTGGCGCCCTCACAATTCCCGCCCTCATCGCCCTCGGTCCGCCTGCCAATTCACAACCCCGAGCAAGTCTGGTACCCACCTCAACGATGCTGGCGCTCGGGGCTGGCTGCTTCCTCACCGGCCTCACAACGGGCGACCCGCGTTTCGCTGTGCCACTCGTCATTGCCGGCATCGCACTCGCCTGGCGTCCCTTCCAGCGATTGATGCCACCCGGCATTGTCACGGCCCGTTCCGGACTCGCCGCCGCGGTGGCCGGTATAGCCCTGGTGAACTTCACCTTCTTTGGTGTCGATGCCTTCGTCCCGCTCATGCTCACCGACGTCCGGGGTCAGACCACTGTGGTCGCCGGTGTTGTCATCACGTCCGTTACGCTCACCTGGACCTGCGGCACCTGGCTGATGGAGCGCATGGGTTCGAAGCTCGGCCGCCACCGCCTGATCGCCGCCGGCTTCCTCCTGATTGGCCTCGGCACCGTTGGCCTGTTACCCGTCGTCGGGTCTGCGCCGGTGTTCGTCGCGGCCATCGCCTGGGGAATCGGGGGCCTCGGGATCGGTATGGCCTACCCCGGCATCTCGCTTGCCGCTCTCGAAGCAACCCCCGCCGGCAACGAGGGCAGTGCCGCAACCTCGATGAAGACCGCTGAATTCCTTGCCTCCGCCATGGGTGCGGGAGTCGCGGGGGCGATCGTCGGTATCGGCGAGTCGCATGATTGGCTGGCTGGCTCACTCCGCCTCAACTTCGGCCTCATGGCCCTCGTCTGCCTGCCAGGCCTCTTCGCGGCGATGCGCCTCAGCCCGGCCGCTCGGCATCGCGCGGACGATTCGTTGCCCGGCACACAGGACGCAGACGTCGTGACTGCGGGGTAGATGGGGATAGCGTTGCTCGCGCCGGCCTGTTGCTATGCGGCGCTTGAGACGAGTCGCACGATCACCGCCGCCACCTGCAGCGCAATGAACACCGCGACGAATTTCACCCACCAGGGCGAACGCACGAACAGCCGGAATGCCTGGGCAGCACCGGCGATTTCCGGTTCGGTCTCCTGGCTCTCGGTCGTGGCTTTCCGGGCTTCATGCCGGTCCTGCCGCTCGCTCGAAGCATCGTCGAAGCTCTCGGAGCGCGTGCTCGCCTCACCCTGCTCCTCCCCGTCGAACGCCGGGAACTGCAGCGGCGAAACCAGCGGTACGGCCGGCCGTTCCATCCGGCAGCCATAGCATCGCAGGACTTGCGCCTCGTCGTCTGTACCGGTTTCCAGGTGCCACGTATGTACACCCAAGATGTGCTTCAGGCGCTCGAGCGTCGTCGGCGTCTCGCCGGGGCGGGCCGGGGCCCGACGGACGGCAGGGGGTGAGGTCGCCGGCTCTGCCTCCGGAGTTTCCTCAGCGGACACCTCCGCCGGGGTCGAAGTCGAAGCCGGCTCAGCTTCAACGGGAGTCACCGCGGCCTCGGCACTTTCGGGCAGGGGTATCTCGGGCGGTACAGCCTCGGGGTCTATGCGTCGCTGCAAGAGTAAGTCGGCCAGTGCCTGCCGCGATTCGTCCGTTGTTTCGCCTTCGGGTGAGATGGCCGGCCCCAGGAGGTCGGCGGCCACATGGATCTCTTCGTCGGAGTAGGCGCTAAGGTCGAAGCCACGCCAGCGCATCGTTTCGCGGATGCGTGATGTCCGTTGCCCGCTGGGCACACGCCCCGGCCCCGACGAGCGTTTGCCGCCGCTATCGCCTAGACCCAATGCCTTCAGCCACCGTCCCACGTCCTGGTCCCCCTGACCCCGGGCGCCGCTCCGCCCGCCCCCATTGTCACCTATGTTGCAAGGGTTGTCGTTGGTCGATTCCTGATGACGCTAGAATCCCCGGCCTGGGGGCCCCTGTAGCGACTCACGTTGCACGGGCGGCGGAAGTGCTCCCGGCAAGGTGCCCGGTCGAGGTCGTTCTGTGTTTGTCCGCACAACAATCGTGCCGCCGAGGTAGTCGTGGAGGGCACGCCTCCGTCGATTGGTGAGCATCGTCGTGACCTCTGCCCAGAACCAGGCGATTTGGAGTACAGAGACCGCGAGGAGCTCCACCGGGTACGGGTACAGGTCGTCGAAGAAGTCGCCGTAGACCTCTTCAAGCGTCGGATTCTCGTCGTACCTTTGCTCGGGCAGGTGATACCGGAATGGCTCGGTAGCTCCCGTAGCGACGATGCGTACCAGCAGGACCGTGCTCACAATTCCAAATGCCAGGATGGGGATATCACGGCGAACGGCGTGGCTGTAGCCGATGCGACCTCCATCGTCCGCGCGGGCCAGCCGCATCTCAAGGATGTGTTTGCCCAGCGTCTTGCCCCAGCGACCGTGGCAAATGATCGTGTACAGCCATGCGGTTGGTGTCGTGAGCACAAGCCAGGCGATCGCAACCCAAGCCGGCCCGTAGCCGATGATGAACGCCGTCGGTGTCGTCAACGGCATGAGAACGAACCCATCGATCAGCGAGGCAGCTACTCGCGGCCAGAACCCGGCGATGCGCGGCGCCGTAGCAGCTTCCACGCTCTAAGAATCGTCTGAGCGACTCCGATCCGACAGGCCGGGCAGGGCCCCGCCCGGGACCTACCAGTTCCGGCCCCAGCGCTCCCGGTAGGTCACCTCGGGCACCGGCCTGCGACGGTTCTTGCCCAGCGTTTCCGCGGGCCAGCCCAGGGGAATGATCGCGTAGATACCGACATTCTCGGGCAGATCGAGGATCGGGCGCAGTTCTGGCTCGCGGCGCTTCCAGCGGGTCGTGAGCACCGTGCTGAGCCCCGCGGCGTGCGCCGCCAGCAGCAGGTTCTGGACCGCGGGATAGATGGAAGCGCCCAGGGCCATCCTGCCGGACTCATCCTCCCCGAAGGCATACTCGGAACAGACGGCGATGAGGACCGGCACCTCGGCCCAGGGGGTCCGTGTCGGTGCGCCCTGGCCGTACATCTGGCTGCCCAGTTCATCGAAGACTGAGCCAAGCCTGGCCTTGGTCTCCGTGTCCCGGATGACGATGAATCGCCAGGTCTGGGCGTTGCGGGCACTGGGGGCGCGGGTCGCCATGCCAAGGATCCGCTCGATCAGCGAATCCTCGACCTCACGGCTGTCGAACAGCCGGCCCGCCCGCTGCCGCATCATCAGTTCCTCGAGTGCTTCGAACGATGCCTGCTCTGCCATGGACGTCCTCCTCCACTGCCGGATGATACCGGCCGCGGGAGCGCTGATTATTGGCGAGGATCGAACGATAACGTTAGCGTGAGGGAGTGAGATCCGGCGCTCTTCCCCCCGGCGTATCCGCTGAAGACCAGGAACCCAGAGTCTCCATCGCCGCCCTCGCTCATCCCGGTGAGTGGCGGCAGACCTTCACTTCCCTTGCCGAACGGGACTACGCCTGGTATTTCGGCGGCAACATCGCCTTCTTCATGGCCATGCAGATGAACCTCATCCTGCGTGGCTTTCTTGCCTACGACCTCACCAACTCTGCGGTGGCCCTCGGCCTCATCAGCCTCACTGTCGCCTTTCCAATGCTTGTCATCGCTCCCATCGGCGGCGTAATCACCGACTGGTTCAACAAGCGCACCCTGCTCATCATCGCCCAGGGCCTCGTCGCCGCCGTGAACGTTGTGATGACCTTTCTCATCTTCACGGACCGGATTGAATTCTGGCATCTCATGGCCGCTGCCGTCGGCACCGGCAGCGTGATCTCCGTGGTGATGCCCGCGCGGCAAGCGGTCGTTCCCCAGCTCGTCCCCCAGCACAAGCTCATGAACGCTATCTCCCTGCAGATGAGCGGACAGAACCTTACCCGCATCGTCGGCACCGGCCTCGGGGCGGTGCTCATCGCCCCCTTTGGCGTCGGCACCTCCTATGCCGTCACCGTCGTCCTCTTCGCCGCTTCCGTCCTCTGCATGTTCCCCTTGCCCTCTGCCGGAATGTCCTCCCGCGAAGGCAACGAAACGCCGCGCGACTTCCGAAAAGACCTGGCCGGTGGCTTCCGGTTTGTGGCGGCGAACCCACTCTTCCGCATGCTCCTCATGACGGCACTCGTCATGCCGCTCTTCGCCTTCCCCGTGATGCAACTGCTCCCCGTGTTCGCCAAGGACGTATTCGACGCCCCCTCCGTCGGCCTCGGCGTGCTTGCCGCCAGCGGTGGCGTCGGTGGCCTCATCGGTAGCCTCATTGCCGCCAATCTCGACAAGGTTGAATCGAAGGGCTGGATCATGCTCGCCGGCGCCCTCGTCATGGCTGCCTGTTTCATCGCCTTCGCGCTCACTCCGGTGCTCGGCCTTGCCGCCATTGTGATCGCCGCCGGCAACGTCGGCCAGATGCTCTTCATGACCACGAACAACACCGTCATCCAGGCTCGCGTCCCCGACGAATACCGCGGCCGTGTGATGTCGATGCTGATGATGTCCTTTGGGCTCAGTCCCATCGGCGTCCTCCCGGTAACCATCGCGGCGGACGCGATCGGTGTGCAGGCGGCGATAGCGATTGCCTCCGCCGTATTCCTCGTGCTGGTCATCCTCGTTTTCGCCTTTAGTCCAAGGCTCCGCGAACTGCGGCTCTCGCAGTTCGCCGAAGCCGAGCTATCGCCCGCCCAGGCCGCTCGCCTGGTCGCCGATGGCAAGATCACCCGCGAAGAGGCTGCCCGCCTTACCGGTAGAACCCCCGCGGCAGGTTAGCGCAGTCCGGCGACCACGTAGCGAACCTCGATCACAAGCGGAACATCCGAAAGGTTCTCGAACTGGAGCACGTCACATCCGGTCGTTGCCCCACCGCTGGCACTGTTCCCGACTACCGTGCGTGAGCCCTGCCGCATCGCCGATACCTCGATCTGGACGTCACCCGGTGGGTACGGCGAAACCACAAGCCAGCTCGTCACGAAGACAAAGCCCGCGCACGCTGGCGGAGCTATCCCGTCCTTGGCCGCCACCGTGAGCGGGTCGACGAGCGCCGGCTCGGTATTCGGGACAGCAAGCAGCAAAGTCCCGCTCCCAAGCTCCACCACGTTGCGGGGGACGATTGGGTCCTGGGCTGTTGGTTGCGGTGGCGTCGGCGCTGCGGTAGGCGAGATGACAGCCGTTGGCGCCGGGCCCGGATCGCTTCCGCCGCAGGCTACCGCCAGGACGGCGCTTGCCCACAGCAACATCAGTGCAACCATCAGTCGCATTGGCTCATCCTCCTCCATACATCGCCGCCGGCCGCAATATGGCACCCGGCACCTGCCCAACATCGGGGAACACCCCGAGGGGGATTGCCCCACATAACCCCTTCCTCCGATTCGGGGCGCTTGTTATAGTGGCCGCCTGCCGGTGCTATAGGGGTGATACCCGTAAGGGTATGGCACCGGAGCCATCTAGCCCCGCGACTTCGCACAAAGGGGAACCGTCCTTTTGACGGAACCGTTGCAGGTCGGACAGTTCGCGATCGTCGACCACGAACCGGTCGATAGGGGCCCGAACGCCGGCATTTTCGAAGGTAAAGGCCCAATCGATGAACGGGCCGAGCTTTTCGTGCTCGCCGAAGGCACCACGCCTGCAAGCGAAGCCTTTGCCGGGCATGTTGTCACCGCTATCGGCACCGCCTGGGGCGGATTCGACATGTCACTCAGCGGCTGCCTCACTGCCGCCTTCCGCGAAGCCGAACGCAACATCTGGGACTGGAACCAGAAGTCGATCGCTCAACACCAGGTCAGCATCGGGCTTACCTGCTTCGCCCACCGGGGAAACCAGGCCATCGTTGCCCAGGCCGGCCCGGGGATCGCATTCCACCTGCACGAGGGCGAGCTCCGTGCCTACTTCGCTCGTGGCGAAAAAGCCCGGGCGATCGGAAGCGGCGCCCCTCCCGCACCGCACCTCACCCGTGTCGATATGCAACCCGGCGACCGCATGCTGCTGCTCTCGACCTCCGCCGTTGAGGAGCTGAACCAGGACATTATCGCCGGCATCCTCGCGCTTCCTGGTCAGCAAGCACTCCAGGACTTCTACCAGCGCCTGCGTGGCCAGCGTCACGTCACCGCGCTTCTTATCGCCGCGCCCGACCAGCCAGACGAGGACGACCGGGTCCCGGAACCTGCGGGCCTGAGCCCCGAGCCTGAGATCGGGGCCGAAGAAACCGTGATCGATGCCACCCGCGAAGGAGATGGCCGCGGCTTCCAGCCAAGCCTCTTCATCGATGATGAGCACCAGGCGGACGTCGAAGCCGCCCGTAAGGCTCTCGTGAATATCTCCACACGCGCGAGTGCTCGTTCCGCCCCGCTCGCTCCCCTCGCTGAGCACTTCAAGATCCAGCCTCTGCAGCGCGCCGTCGGTGAGAGTTCCAACATTCGTGACCTCGCCGAGCGGATAAAGGCCCGCACAGAGGCGACGAGTGGCTCCCTGCAGCAGGGAACCGCCCAGTCGACGACAGTGCTTACCGGTCCCCCACGTCCGATCTGGAATAGTGCCGGGCAGAAGCAGGGATCGCCGGAGTCGGCCGGTCCTCGCAGCCAGCCGCCCCAGGCCTCGCGCGACCGCAGTTTTCAGCGAGGGCTCGTCAACGACTCACCGGCCACCTTGCCGGCACATTCCTCCTCATCTGCCCCACCTGTCGGAGAACTCGCCGCTGAGCGAACTCGCCGGCTGCAGGCTGCCACGGCAGCGTCCTCCACCGGTAGTTCGGTCGTCACCACCGGAGGCGCTCCCCTGGTCCGTCCCCGCGATAACATGGGCGGCCGCTGGAAAGGCAACGGTTCCCTCAACCGTCGTCGAACTGCCAACCGCGGTGGCTGGTTCAACGACCGCTTCCTCCTCCTCGGTGCGCTCGGTGTGCTCGCCGTGATCCTCATCTTCTTCGTCGGCCCGCGCCTCTTCGGCAGCGGCGGGGTCGATCCCGAAGAGCTTCTCGCGCAAGCGCAGCAGCAGTACACGATCGCCACCAACACCGTCGATCCCTCCGAACAACGCATTGCGCTTACCCAGGCCGAAGCCTTCCTCCTCGAAGCCGAGGACGCTGGCGGCCAGACTGTCGAGTCGACGCAGCTCTTCAACCAGGTCGCCGGAGCGCTGCGGGTGCTCGACAACGTTGTCGCCCCGGCCGCCGTGGAGACGGTCGCCAACCTCTCCCAGTTCGGCAACGCCCCTGTCACACCGTCCGATATGGAAGTTGGCGGAGGGTACGTCTTCCTCCTCGACACCGCCTCATCGCAGGTGATCGCGCAGCCCACCGGCGGCACCGCCGCTACCGTCATCTACGGGGTCGACTCGGTACTTGGCCACGATCGGCCGGTGGCCATCTCCATGCTTTCCAACGGCCTCCTCGTATTCGATGCCTCGGGCCAGTTCTGGCTCGCCTTCCCCGGATTTGAGGCGACTCCAGTCATCCTCAACGCACCCGCCGGCATGGCGATAACCGACCTTGCCGTCAGCAACGACAACCTCTTCGTACTCGATGCTGCCCAGGCCGCCGTATACCGCTTCGTCCCGACTACCAATGGCTTCGAAGGCGAGCCCGAGGTCTACCTCGCTGCACCCGGATTGCGCCAGGCGGCCCGCCTTCTCGTTGACCAGGATGTGGTGACGATGACGGCCGACGGTACTATTCAGCGCTTTGCCGACGGCGTCGCCCTGACGCTCAGCCAGGCTGGCATCGATGACAAGCCAGCGAGTGCCCAGCAACTGCGCACGTTCGACGGCGGCAGCTCGTTAGTCTATCCCGACCCTGCCCAGGATCGGCTTGTCGCGGTCCGTCGAGACGGCACCTTCGACCGCCAGTACCGCCACGATGCCTTCACCGGTCTGACCGCCTTTGCCATGGACGACACCTACGGTTACGTCTTTAGCGGTGGCCAGGTACGCCGCATTACCTGGTAAAGTCCCCGTCACGGGGGTGACGCAGCCCGCTTTGCGTGCCACACTGAACCTTCCATTCCCGCATCGATCGTGGCCGAAATGAGAGAATTGGCACCTGTAGCCCCATCCGCCCGGCCTGCCGGCCATCCCGTCGTCCGGTATGCGCTGACCGGCGCCGGGGGAATGTTTGTCGGCATCGGTGTCATTGGCATCTTCGTACCCTTGCTCCCGACCACCGTCTTCCTCCTCATTGCCGCCGCCTGTTTCGGCCGGAGTTCGCCACGCGCGCACCACTGGCTCACCACCAACCGCTGGTTCGGAACCTACCTCCACAACTACAGCGCCCGCCGGGGTGCCACCGTCTCCACCAAGATCACCAGCATCGGTGCACTCTGGATCGGTATCGGGGCAGCAGTCTTCTTCCTTGCAACGCCCCTCTGGCTGACCGCCTCCCTCGGGGTGATCGCCGCAGCCGTCACCACACACCTGTTGATGCTTCAGACCTTGCGCGACTGATCGCCCGGCGGCCGAGACCGGCGAGTTTCCTCACATAGGCGATTCCCATAGCTCGAACCTCTCCCATCGACTGGAAGGGTATTCCCATGGACCGTACAATCGTGGGCACCGTGCGAGCCGGGCGCCCCGGTAACTCTCCCGCACACAAAGAAGGATCCTCATGGAAGATGTCGTCCTCGTAAGCGCGACGCGAACCGCTATTGGCCGCTTCAACGGCTCATTCGCCGATGTCCCCGCCTCTGACCTCGGCTCGCACGTCATCAAGGAAGCGGTTAGCCGCGCCGGTATTGAGCCCGGCCAGGTCGACCAGGTCGTCATGGGGATCGTTGGCCAGGCCGCCGAAGACGCCTACCTTTCCCGCCACAGCGCCGTCAAGGCCGGCCTCCCCATCGGCACTCCCGCGGTGAACGTCAACCGCATTTGCGGCTCGGGCCTTGAAGCAATCAACACCGCTTCTCGGATCATCCAGAGCGGTGACGCCGAAGTCATCGTCGCCGGCGGTGCTGAGAATATGACCCGTATGCCCTTCTACCTGCGTAAGGCGCGCAACGGCTATCGCCTCGGCCATGACCAGATCGAAGACGGCATCATCCACATGCTCACCGACCCCTTCCATGGCTATCACATGGGTATCACGGCCGAGAACCTGGCAGATCAGTTCGAAGTGACCAGGCTTGCTCAGGATGAACTCGCCGCAGAGTCCCAGAAGCGCGCGCTCAACGCCATCGAGCAGGGCTATTTCAAGGACCAGATCACCCCGATGACCGTAAAGGTCGGCCGCGAAGAGGTCGTCTTCGACACCGACGAGCACCCGCGCGCAACGACCGCCGAAGCGCTCGGCAAGCTGCGTCCCGCCTTCAAGGAAGGTGGCGTGGTCACCGCCGGCAACGCGAGCGGCATCAACGATGGCGCCGCAGCCACTGTGGTCATGTCTGCCAGCAAGGCCGCGTCGCTGGGCCTCAAGGCTCGCGCCCGCATCGTCGCTCGTGCCGAGGCTGGCGTCGACCCGGCGATCATGGGCAGCGGCCCGATCCCGGCCGTGAAGAAGGTCCTCGAAAAGGCCAGGATGACCATCGATCAAATCGATTGCATTGAGCTCAACGAAGCCTTCGCCAGTGTCGCCTGCGCTTGCTCCAGCGAGCTGACCCTCGACCCGGCGAAGACGAACCCGAACGGCGGTGCTATCGCCCTCGGACACCCGGTTGGCGCCACCGGTACCATCCTCACCGTCAAGCTCCTCCACGAACTCGAGCGCACCGGCGGCCGCTACGGCATCGTCAGCCTTTGCATCGGGGGCGGCCAGGGCATCGCCACCCTCTTCGAGCGCCTCGACTAAGGCGTCTCGTCAGCCGAACAAGAAAAAGGGGCGGCCCGAACGCGGCCGCCCCTTTTCGTCTCTGTTGGCAAACTTGCACTCTCCCGACGAGCTTTCATCCAGCCCAGTTACCGGAATGTGGCTACCACGGTCCTTCCAGAGTGCATGACTACGTATCGACCAGAGATACTCCATTTGGGACTCTGACCCACGCAGGAGCACCGGTGCACCCGGGCGCTCAGTCACCCTCCCCCGTTTCCAGTCGCTCCTTCAACGCCGCCAGGAACCCTCCCGCCTCGTCCCCATCCAGGGCCCGGTGGTCGAAGCTCAGGCAGACGTTCGCCATCGGCCGGATCGCGATCGCGTCCCCCCCGACCACGACCGGCCGCCGCACCACGCGTTCCAGCGTCACGATCGCCACCTGCGGGTGGTTCACGATCGGTTTCGAGGCGACAGAGCCGAACGTGCCCGTATTGTTCACCGTGAAAGTGCCGCCTTCGATCTCATCGATAGTCAGCTTCCGTGCCCGGGCGCGCTCCGCAAGGTCGGCTATCTGCCGGGCAAGCCCAACCACGCTGAGGTCCCCCGCGTCCTTGACCACAGGCACTATCAAACCGTGGTCCGAGGCCACCGCGATCCCGATGTGGAACCGGTGGTAGCGTCGTAGTTCGTCGCCGTCCCAGCGGGCATTCAGGGCTGGGAACTCGCGTAGCGTCGCAACCACTGCCGCCGTGAAGTACGGCAACAGCGTCAGCCTGGCACCCGCCGCTTCCGCTGCTTCGGAATCATCAGCGCGGCGGGCGAACACCTGGCTCATGTCGACCTCCACCATCGTCCAGGCCTGTGGCGCCTCGAGGTTCGACTGCTGCATACGGTTGGCGATCGTGCGGCGCGTGGCCGAAAGAGGCACCGTCTCGTAGTCGCGGCCGCCGGGGGACTGTACCCCACCGCTCGGCGAGCCCGGCCTCTGCACTGATGGAGCGTCCTGCTCTCGAACAGAAGTGGGTTCGCTGCCGGTCGCAGCGTCTCCGCGTTCCAACAGCCGCTCAATGTCACGACGCGTGATACGGCCGTCGATGCCGGTTCCTTTCACTCCGCTGAGGTCGATCTGGTGCTGTGCCGCCAGCCTGTTTACAGCTGGCGAATAGAACCGTGTCCGCGGTTCAGGGTTCACTGCGATGGTGCCCCGTTGTGGTGCCGGGCGCGGGCCCGCTCGTACCGAAGCCGAAGCCGACGATGCAGTGGGCTCGGGCGACGCTGGCGCCGGACCTGTCCGCTCGTCCGGTGGGATGGCCATTGGACCCCCGGTCCAGCCGCCCCGGTCACCCCCGCTCGCCGCTGACGTTGCTGGGGGCGCGGCACCCGCAGATGGCACGTCCGATTCGGCGGTCTCAACGGAGCAGAGCGGTGCGCCGACTTCCACCGTCTCGCCGGCAGAGACGTGGATCTCGCCCATCCGGCCCGCGTATGGCGACGGCAGTTCCGCCGTGACCTTCTCCGTCTCGATTTCGCAAAGGGGTTCATCCACGGCCACCGCATCGCCGGGCTCTTTGAACCACTGCAACACCGTACCCTCGGTGACGCTCTCGCCAAGCTGTGGCATCTCTACGACTGGCACCGGGCGCCTCCTCAGTAGGCCGCGAGGTCGCGCGCGGCGGCAGCGATCTTCTGTTTGTCAGGCATGAAGAAAGCCTCCATTGCGTGGTGGTATGGCATCGCCGGGATGTCGGGAGCGGCCAGGCGCCTGATCGGGGCGTCCAGGTACTCGAAGGCGTGCTCAGCGATGAGTGCTGCGATCTCGCCGCCGAAACCCCCGGTCAGGGTGTCTTCGTGGACCACGAGAACCTTGCCGGTCATGCGCGCTGCCTCCAGAACGGTCTCGACGTCCAGCGGCTGCAGGCTGAGCAGGTCGACGACGGTGCACTCGATGCCTTCTCCGGCCAGTTCCTCCGACGCCGCGAGACATTCATGGAGCATGAGACCGTAGGCGAACATCGTCAGGTCCGCTCCCCGGCGTGTGATCCTCGCCCTTCCAATACTCGTCTCAGCCGGGGCGTTGGCAACGTCCTGCTTCACCAGCCGGTACGTGCGCTTGTGTTCCAGGAACAGCACCGGGTTCGGATCGGCGATGGAAGCCTTCAGCAGGCTCCGGTAGTCGGCCGGGAAGCTGGGAGCCACGACCTTGATTCCCGGCATATGCGTGTAGTAGGCCTCGATACTCTGGGAGTGGTGCTGACCCCCATGCACGCCACCGCCCCAGGGAGTCCGCACCACCATCGGCAGGTATTGCTCGCCCTTCGTGCGATAGCTCCAGCGGGAAGCCTCGCTGCATAGCTGGTCGAAGCCGGCATGAATGAAGTCGGCAAACTGGATCTCTGCGATGGGCCGCATCCCGTAATGGGCGGCGCCGATGCTGATGCCGATGATCGAGGATTCGGCGAGGGGCGAATCCTTGACCCGCCCCGGGTGCCGCTTCGCCAATCCGTCGGTCGCCCTGAACACTCCCCCGGCCTCGACGTCTTCGCCGATGATGAATACCCGGTCATCCTCCGAGAGTGCCTCATCGAGCGTCTCCCGGATCGCCTCAAGAACGTTGACCTCTGCCATCACTGAACCTCCCGGTAGACATAGCCCAGCGCATCCTCGGGTTTGGGGTCCGGCATCTGCTGAGCCCACTCGACGGCGTCGCGCACCTCCTGGGTCACCAGTTCATCGATTTCCGCAAGTTCCTCCTCGGCAAACATCCCATCCTCAAGCAACCGCTGGCGAAACACGACAACCGGGTCCTTCAAGGCCCACTCCTCCAGCTCTTTGCGGGGGCGATAGCGAGTGTCGTCATCGTCGCTCGAGTGCGCCCAGAGCCGGTAGCACTTTGCCTCGATCAGGAACGGTCCGTTGCCACGCCGGGTGAGCTCCACCGCCGGCCGAAGCGTCTGGTACACCGCCACCACGTCCATGCCGTCGACCACCTGACCACGGATGCCGTAGGCCTGGCCGCGATCCGCGACATGCTCTACGGGCATCTCCTTCACCGTTGGCTCTGAGATCGCATAGCCGTTGTTCTGCACGTAGAAGATCACCGGCAGCTTGTGGATCGCCGCGAAGTTCAGGGCCTCGTGGAAGTCACCGCGGCTGGTGCTGCCTTCCCCACAGCAGGTGAGCACCACGATCGGGTCATTCCGCATCTTGGCGCCAAGCGCGATGCCCGTTGCATGCAGCAGTTGGGTTGCCACCACGCTCGACTGGGTCACGATCTTGCGGCTCACGCTTCCCCAGTGCGCAGGCATCTGGCGGCCGAAGCTGTTCGGATCGTCCGCCTTGGCAAGTTCGTTCAGCATCGCCTCCCGGGCAGTCATGCCAAGGACGATGTTCATGCCAAGGTCGCGGTAGTACGGCGCCAGCCAGTCAACCCCCGGCCGCAGGGCCATCGCTGCACCAACCTGTGCTGCTTCCTGCCCGGCTCCCGCAATCACAAATGCCGCACGACCCTGGCGCTGCAGGGCCATCATCCGCTCGTTCAGCGAGCGCGACAGCCGCATGTAGTAGTACATCCGCTCAAGCTGTCGTTCCGAAAGATGGTAGTTAGGGACTGGCGCGTCGGAGAGCTGGCGCCGTTCTTCGGTAGTCATGGCCGACACCCGGCCGCGAAGATCGAATGCGTGCCTGGCGGGTCGGCGGCCAACATACCCGCCCACTGGCAGGAATCCTTGCCACTTCCACCGTAGCAGAAAGCGATCCGTGACAATGGCAACCGCGCCAGGTGCCCAACCCGTGCAGGCGGCCACCAACCGGCTACCATTACCCCATGCCCTCCGACCTCGCGCGCCACTGGGACCTCGACCCGCA
This sequence comes from Dehalococcoidia bacterium, assembly GCA_020432105.1. Lineage (GTDB taxonomy): Bacteria > Chloroflexota > Dehalococcoidia > Tepidiformales > Tepidiformaceae > JAGQGZ01. The sequence goes on from JAGQGZ010000029.1 coordinate 16,755, forward strand.
TGTCGCCTTCCTCAACCACGGCTCCTTCGGCGCCACTCCGCGCGCCGTACTCCAGCAGCAGGCCGAGTTCCGAGCCCGCATGGAGCGGCAGCCGGTGCAGTTTCTCGGCCGCGATCTCCGGCCGCTCCTCCGCCATGCCCGCGTCGACCTCGCGTCCTTCGTCGGCTGTGAGGCCGAAGACGTCGTCTTCGCCACCAACGCCACAACGGGCGTGAACACCGTGCTCCGCTGGCTCAAATTGGAGCCCGGCGATGAGCTGCTCACCACCAACCATGCCTACGGAGCCTGCAAGAACGCCCTCGATGCCACCGCCGCCTGGACGGGCGCAAAGGTTGTCGTCGCGAGTGTGCCGTTTCCCCTGGAAAGCGAGCAGGACATCATTGCCCCGATCCTCGCGGCGGTAACGCCCCGGACAAAGCTCGCCATGCTCGACCATGTCACCAGCCCGACAGCACTCGTCTTCCCCGTCACCCACCTTGTGAACGAACTGGCCGAACGAGGCATCGAAACACTTGTCGACGGCGCCCACGTCCCGGGCATGCTCAACCTCGATATCGCCGCCGTTGGACCGGCCTGGTATGCCGGCAACTGCCACAAGTGGATGTGTGGCCCCAAAGGCGCGGGCTTCCTTTACGTCCGGCGCGACCTCCAGGCATCGGTGCACCCGCTGGTCGTAAGCCATGGCGCGACCCAGCCACTCGACGGTGTCTCCCGCTTCCAGAAAGAGTTCGAGTGGGCCGGGACTCAAGACTACAGCCCCTGGCTCTGCCTGCCGGAGTCGCTCAGGACTGTCGGCAACATGGTCCCGGGCGGCTGGGAAGAGGTTCGCCAGAGGAACCATGCGTTGGCGGTCGAAGCCCAGGCCATCCTCTGTGACGGTCTCGGGGTTCCCGTCCCTTGCCCGCCCGAAATGCTGGGCTCAATGGCCGCCATCCCCATGCCTGCAGCAACCAGGGGGAGCCCCGCCTACGGCTGGGACCGGGAAGCATGGCAACAGGCGCTGATTGGGCGGGGCTACGAAGTGCCGGTCACCGAATGGCCCCCGCAAAGCGGGCGCTGGTCGGTCCGGGTCAGTTGCCAGCTCTACAACAGCCGCGACCAGTACGAACGCCTCGTGGAGGTGTTGCAGGAGTTCCTTGGGCTCTAGAGCGCTGACTCCCCGCTGGCTGTACGATTCGCCTCTTGTGAGGTGCCGAAATGAGCCTGGTTGAGTCCATCCTTAGCGCAAACGACGGCAGGGCCGTCGCCCAGATCGCCAAACAGGTCGGCATCCCGGAATCCGTGGCGAAGAAAGGCATCGAAGCGCTTGCGCCCTCCCTGCAGCGCGGCCTCCAACGGAACACGAAGAAGCGCGGCGGTGCCGAAGGACTGCTCGACGCCCTGAAGAGCGGCAGCCACGCCCGGTACGTTGACGACCCGGCGACGCTCGAAAAAGAGGACAGCATTGCCGACGGCAACAAGATCCTCGGGCACATTTTCGGGAACAAGGATGTGAGCAGAAACGTTGCCGGTGAGGCGTCCGGCAGGAGCGGGATCGACTCAGCGTTGTTGAAGAAGATGCTCCCCATGCTCGGGGCCGTTGCCATGGGCGCTATGGCGAAGAACGCTTCCGGTGGCTCCAGTGGCGGCTCGCCCCTCGACGCCCTCGGCGGCCTGCTCGGCGGGTCCGGTGGTGGCGAGGATTCATCGCTCGACAGCATCCTCGACCTCGGGAAGAAGTTCTTCTAGACGTCCTTCGCAGGTTCCACTTTCGTTACCGAATCGATCACACCCAGCAGCACGCGGATCTCCACGCGGTCTCCCGGCTGGGGGTTCGCATACATTCCCTCGCGGGCAACGCGCCCCTGCGACACCTTGTCGGGGTCGTCCGCCGTTACCCACGCAATTCGGAAGAAACGGGTGCCGTGAATCTCGTACGGCTCAGCCGCAGCCAGGATTGCTTCCATCCCTGAAATCCTACGGTGGCGTCAGCCCCCCGCCTAACTCTTACCCCGCGCCTCAGCCTGGTCTTCCAGTTCCTTTTCCATCTGTTCCCGGATCCGGGCGCGCTCCTCGTCCGTTTGCAGTGCATCCATCGGTGACGGACTGGCGCCACGCATTGCCTCCGGCGGCTGTGCAGGACCGCTGTCCCGGCCGAAAAGCTTCTTGAGCCAACTCATAGGTACCCCTAACCGTGGGCGAACTCATCCCACGCCCCGACCCTACATGACGCCGCCATGCCCGGCCATTTCATCCGGGTGCTGGTATTGCTGCGCCCTCCGACCCCCGGTCCGGTCGTAAATGTGGAAGTCCGATGTGGTGCCTCGCTTCCCATAACCGCACGTATGCTACCGTTGATCTACACCTATCCCCGGCTTGCAATCCGGGCCCTCGCCATCGGAGGCAACCCACCCGCGTGACCCAGGCATCCACTCTCACCGAGTCATCGACTCGCACCCGCGACGACATTCGCAACGTCGCCATCATCGCCCACGTCGACCACGGCAAGACCACACTCGTGGATGCCATGCTGCGCCAGTCCGGACAGGTTGACTCCCGCACCGACATTCCCGACCGCGTCCTCGACAACACCGATCTCGAGCGCGAAAAGGGCATCACCATCCTCGCCAAGAACGTCGCTGTCCGCCGTGGCGATATCAAGATCAATATCGTTGATACGCCCGGCCATGCCGACTTCGGGGGCGAGGTAGAGCGCGGGCTGACAATGGTCGATGGTGTCCTCCTCCTCGTTGATGCCAGCGAAGGCCCGCTGCCCCAGACCCGGTTCGTCCTGCGCAAGGCACTGGAAGCCCACCTCCCGATCATTCTCGTCGTCAACAAGGTCGATCGCCCCGATCGGCGCATCAAAGAAGTGGTCGACGGTGTCTACGAGCTCTTCCTCGACCTCGACGCGAGCGAAGAGCAGTTCGACTTCCCCATCGTCTACACCAATGCCCGCGACGGCCTTGCATCGCTGGATCCCGGCGTCCAGGGCGAGAGCCTCGACCCTTTGTTCGACGTGCTGCTCCGCCGTATTCCCGCGCCGAGGTACACGCCCGGGCATGGCCTCCAGGCACTCGTAACCAACCTCGACGCCTCGAAGTACGTGGGCCGCCTGGCACTCTGTCGCATCGTCGAAGGCACCATCCGTAACGGGCAGCAGGTCGCCTGGTGCCGCCGCGATGGCAGCATCGAAAACGCAAAGATCGCTGAGCTGCTGGTTGCCGAGGGCCTCGACCGCGTCCCGGCTGCTGAAGCCAGCGCCGGTGACATCATCGCCATCGCTGGCATCCCCGAAATCACCATCGGCGAGACCCTCGCCGACCCGTCCGACCCGGAGCCACTCCCGGTCTTCCAGGTCGACGAGCCCAGTGTCAGCGTCACCATCGGTATCAATACCTCTCCCCTTGCCGGCAAGGAGGGCACCCTCCTCACTGCCCGGCTCCTCAAGAACCGCCTCGACCAGGAAGTCATCGGCAATGTCTCCATCCGCGTCCTGAACTCCCGCCGCCCGGATGCCTGGGAAGTGCAGGGCCGTGGCGAACTTCAACTCGCCGTCCTCGTCGAGACCCTTCGTCGCGAAGGCTTCGAACTCACCGTCGGCCGTCCTGAAGTCCTCACCCGCGAGATCGACGGCAAGCTTCACGAGCCCGTCGAGACGCTCACCATCGACATCCCCGAGGAGTTCCTCGGGTCCGTCACCCAGTTGATGGCCGCCCGCAAAGGCCGGCATGAGCACATGGTTAACCACGGCACGGGCCGCGTCCGCGTCGACTACATCATCCCCAGCCGTGGACTCATCGGCTTCCACACGGAGTTCCTCACCGAGACTCGGGGAACGGGCATTGCCCACCATGTCTTCCACGGCTACGAGCCCTGGCATGGCGAAATCCGTTCCCGCACCACCGGTAGCCTTGTTGCCGACCGGTCGGGCGCTGTCACCGGCTTCGCTATCGCCAGCCTCCAGGAGCGCGGACAGCTGTTTGTCGGCCCCGGTGCCCAGGTGTACGAAGGCATGATCGTTGGCGAGAACCCGCGCATCCACGACATGGATGTGAACCCCACCCGCGAAAAGAAGCTCACCAACATGCGCTCCAGCACCGCCGATATCGCCGAGAAGCTCACGCCGCCCACAATCCTCTCGCTCGAACAGGCCCTCGAATTCATCCGCGAAGACGAATGTCTCGAAGTCACGCCAAAGAGCGTCCGCGCCCGCAAAGTGGAACTCGTCGGACACATCAGGGCCCGCCAGAAGAGCTAGCAGCGGCCATTCCTGTTCCTAAGCCCTTCCCGGTGCTGTCACCTGTCTGGGTCCGTGCAGCCGAATCACGACCAGCTCCGAACCACGTTCATCGCCCGCGCCTCCGCACAGCCTTTCCCTTATACTTCGCCGCGCAACCCTAACGCGGAGCCCGTCATGGCCACTCGCACCATCACCGTCGCCACCGACGGCGCCCGCATCGTCGCCACCGTACGTGGCGAAGGCCCGCTCGTCGTCCTCGTCCCTTCTCTCGGCCGCGGCGCCAGTGACTTCGATACCCTCGCAGAGAGCCTTGCCGAGGCGGGCTTCATGGCGGCCGCCATCGATCCGCGTAACGCCGGTGAATCCTGTGGGGGCACAGAGAACCTCACACTCCACAACTACGCCGCCGATGTCGCCGCTGTGATCGACCATCTCGGCGGTCCGGCCCATATCGTCGGGCACGCCTTCGGCAACCGCGTCAGCCGCTGCCTCGCCACCGACCGGCCGGACCTCGTCATCAGCATCGCCCTCCTTGCCGCTGGTGGGCTTATCGAGCCGTCCCCGGAAGCAAGAGAGGCCCTCAAGCGCAGCTTCAAGACCGACCTCCCGGGCCACCTCGATGCCGTCCGCGAGGCCTTCTTCGCCCCGCTCAACGACCCCACGCCCTGGAGCGACGGCTGGTGGTCATGTGTCAGTGCCGCCCAATCCATGGCCAACCGGGCAACCCCCCGCGAGGACTGGTGGTACGCCGGCTCCGCCCCGATGCTCGTCATCCAGGGCCTCGACGACGTCATTGCACCGCCTGCGAACGGCAGGGCTCTCCGCGATGAGCTTGGTGACCGCGTCTCGCTAATCGAGCTCGAGAATGCCGGCCATGCGCTCCTCCCCGAACAGCCCGAAGCTATTGCCCGGCACCTCCTAGGTTTCATCAATCGCCACACTCCAGTAGCCATCGCCTAGCCCATGGCCGAGTTCTGGATGCGCGACCGGCGCGTTCCCATTGCCGAGACATTGGGCGCCGAACTCCTTGAAGTCGGCGACGGCAAGGCTCGTATCCGCTACCCCGTGCTGCCCGCGTACATGAACCCTGCCGGCCAACTCCAGGGCGGTATGTTCGCCGTCATGATGGACACGGCAATGGCCCTCGCAGCCGAAGGGATCGCCACGGCCGTACTCCAGATCGCAATCC
>JAGQGZ010000002.1 GCA_020432105.1 Dehalococcoidia bacterium
ACGTGGAAGTGGTGGAGGCCAAACCAACTTTCCTGGTGGTGGGAGCGGGACACGTCGGCAGGTCGCTCGTGAAGCTGGCGGACTTCCTCGATTTCCATGTCGTGGTCATCGACGACCGAGACGATTTTGCCGACCCGGAGTTGTTACCTGAGGCCGACCAGGTGATCTGTGCGGACTTTGAAGAAGCACTCGAGAACTTCCCAATCACCAATGACACGTCGATCGTGCTTGTCACGCGAGGGCACAAGCAGGACGAAGTCTCGTTGCGGAAGTGCCTGGGCCGAGGCGCCCGCTACCTCGGGATGATTGGCTCGCGGCGGCGTTCGGCGACGGTGCTCGAACACCTCATCGAGGAGGGGTTCGAGCGTGAGGAGATTGCAAAAGTGCGCACGCCAATCGGACTCGATATCCATGCCGAATCGCCGGAGGAGATCGCGATTGCGGTGATGGCTGAGGTGATCATGTTGCGGAAGGGTGGCGAAGGTGCACCGATGTACTACAGGAAGGCAGCACTGAGGAATCTGGCTGGCGAATGACCGGCATGGCCCTGGGCCCTAGAATGATCGCGTGGATGGATTTACCTATGAACCGGTTGAGGGTCTCCGTTCGCCGGTTGTAGTGATGGCCTTTATGGGCTGGAGTGACACCGGCACGGTTACCGTTGACGCAGCCCGGCACCTGGTCGAGACCTATGACGCAGAGAGTTTCCTGACGGTCGACCCGGAAGATTATTATGTTTTCACCGATACGCGTCCGATGGTGAGCATCGATGACGATGGGGAACGGGTGTTGAGCTGGCCCGAGAATGAGGCGTTCTACGCAAGGATGCCGACGGCCGACCATGACCTGGTTGTGATCAGTGGCGTGGAGCCGAATCTGCGCTGGAAGACGTTTAGCGACCGACTGAGCGACGCGATTGTGGCCTGCAACCCATCACTTGTGTGCACGCTGGTGGCACGACCGGCAGCAACGCCCCACACCCGGCCGATCCCGGTCACGGGTTCATCGGCAGATTCGGAACTGGTTTCGCGCTTTGGGCTTGGCCGTTCGATGTACCAGGGCCCGACCGGAATAATCGGTGTGCTGCACGACACCTTGCGGCGGCGCGAGATCCCGCTGCTGAGCCTGGCAGCCGGCGTACCCCACTACCTGAACGTGGCGGAGAATCCACCGGCCACGATGGCGCTGCTGAAGGCACTACACCCGATGCTTGGATTTACGCCTCCCGTCGACGAGCTTGAGCGCGAGGGCGTGCAGTTTGTGGAGAAGGTGGAGGAGGCATCGGCAGGCGACGGCCAAATCGGGGAGTACGTGCGGACGCTGGAGCAGCAGTACGGGGAATCCGGCCCACCCGAACCGGACTCGGAAGGCAGCGAACTCTCGGCTGACGACGTCATCCGGGATGTGGAAGACCTGCTGCGCGGTAGCGGCGACTAGGAGGCATTTGCCGTGAGTGTACGAACCCTGGTCTGGAAGCTGGCGTCGCCGTACGACGCCTACATCTCACACGTTTCGCAGCTGAACGATGCGATCGACCGGATCCGGGCGCTGAGCGGGGCGACGCTGGCGTATGAAGCCGGACTCCAGAGTTCCGTACGCCTGGTGCCGAACGAACAGCCGGCCACCGAACGCGCGCAGCGCTTCCGCAAGCAGCTGGACGAAGCACGCTCCACGATGAGCGAGACCGAGTTCGAAAACTTCATCACGCATATCGGCGGTGGCGAAGTGGCGACGGTGGAAGCCGACCGGGCCCAGACGGTGCAGCGCATGGGTTTTGCGCGCCGGGGCCTGCAGGAGTACTTCAAGATTGCCGGGCAGGAGCTGCGGACGCTGGCGGGGCGGGGCTACGACCCCAAGCGGCCCGATGTCCGGCGTCAACTGGAAGCGAACGGCCTTCCGAACTGGACGGTGGAGGACTACCGGCGCCTGCTTGGTGAACTGGGTGCGAAGGTTGGACAGCGGGCCTGATGAATCGCCGCCCGGGAAGTGAGAGCCGGCTCGTCTATTCGACGGACGGAGGCCGGGCGAAGCCACCACCAGGTGAGAAACGGGCGGCGCCACCGAGACAGCAGACTTCGGGGGCGCCCGATGACGGATTCGTGCGCGTGATGCGTTCGAAGACGGGCCGCGGAGGAAAGACGGTGACCCTGATCACTGGCCTTCCGGGGAGCCCCGCCGAGCTTGAGAAGCTATTGAAGCGCCTGAAGTCCCAGTGCGGTACGGGTGGCGCGCTTGAGGGTCGGAGCCTTGCAATCCAGGGGGATCAGCGCGAGCGGGTTGTGGAGCTACTTGAGAAAGACGGGCACAAGGTGAAGCTGGCCGGGGGCTAAGCCTGCAGATCGGGCAGGTGGTCTTCGTAATGGTGCCAGGTATTGCCGCGGAACCACTGCCAGAGGGGAAAGCCCTGCTCGCCAGGCTGGGCTGGCCGCACCTGGCCGGTGTAGCCGCTATCAACAATGGCATAGGGGGCAGCGAATTCACCGGCCGGAAGCCTTTCGGCAAGCTCGATGATGCGGGCACGGTAATGCACCAGCGCGTTGCGTATGTCCTGGAGAGGCTGCGACTTGTGCTGTTCGAACTGCCAGGCGTTGCGGCCATTGGGGGTCGCCATGTCGTACCCCGCAGGTGGGGGTCCCGGGATGGCGTAGCACTCATCGGGGGACGGCAAGCGCGCAGCGGCCAGGGCGGCGAGTTGACCGGCCCACCAGCGGTGGTCCGCGGCGATGTGGGCCAGGATGTCACGTTTTGCCCAGCCGCCGTCAGGAGGGCGGGCGAGGAGTTGCTCGTCGCTCAGCGGTGCGACTGCTGCGTCGAGGGCAGCCGCAGCACGGCGGAACCTTTCGAGAATTGCCGGCCCGGTCTGCGGTTCTGATTCCACTGGTCGCTCCATGGTCGAGGAGTATCTAGGTTGTCTCGCCGATCTCAAAGCGCTGGAGTCGCCGAACGGCACCCCAGGTGGCGAGTCCAGCGAGGAGGGCCATAGCGACGACAGCCGTGGTTGGGCTCAATTCGGCTTCGAAAACGCGGTCGCTGACGGTGGTGAAGGCATCGGCGATGCCGAGCGTGTAATGGCGGACGCTGAGCAGCCGGGTGCCGTCGAAGAGGCCGTTGATGAGGCCCTCCCAGATAAACACGTAGGCAAGGCCGGCGATGAGTGCCCGGCTGGTGAGCACGCTGAGGAAGACGAACAGCGCCGAGTAGGCAAGTGCTCCCAACACGATTCCGACGGTGAAGCCCAGAAGCATCCCATCGTCAGAGGCGCCGGCGATGCCGACCAGGGCCGCCAGGAGGGCACACCCGCCGACGGTGACACTCGTCGCCAACCACGAGGCGGCGAGCTTGGCAAGGACAATCTGGACCCGGGGGATGGGCTTCGAGAGCACGTAGACCGCCGTGCCATCTTCTATCTCTGCGCCGAGCACGGCGGTGCCGTAGACGAGGGCGACGAGCGGGAGAATAAGGGTGACGACAAAGCTTGAGTAGATCGCGTTGGCGACGAAGTCCTGGTGGTCATAGTCCGCGGGCGAGGCGAGGCGGACGATGACGGCGAGGAGCAAGGGTACGAGCGAGAGGGCAAGCATGAGAAGTGTGCGGCCACGGCCAAGAAGCTGCCGCATGGTGAGCTGGAAGACGACGCTGCTCATCGATTGACCAGGTAGCTGAAGACGCTCTCGAGCGACTCATCGGTGGGCCGCAGCTCGTAGAGGGTGATGCCGCCGGCCTGGGCAAGTCGCGATATCGATGAGGTGAAGGCTGCGAACTGGTTGGTGCGGACTGTCACCCGATCGTCATCGAGTTCGACGCCGAAGACGCTGGGGTCGCCTATGAGGGTGGATGCGACCTTACGGTTGTCGCTGGTGCGGAGGGTGAAGGTGTGGGGCCGATCGGTCATGAGTTTTCGGATCTCGCGGAAGTCGCCGCTGGCGGCCAGCCGCCCGGCCACGATGACCAGCACGTTTTCGGCAAGGCGCTCGACTTCCTCGAGGATGTGGGAGGAGAAGACAAGCGTCCGCCCTTCGGCGGCAAGGCTGCGGAAGAGGGCCATCATCTGGATGCGCTGGCGAGGGTCGGCCCCGTTGAACGGCTCATCGAGGAGGAGGACCTCGGGGTCGTGGACGAGGGCGGCGGCCACCTTGATGCGTTGCTTCATGCCCTTGCTATAGCCACCGGTAGCGCGGTCTGCGGCAAAGCCCATCTCCACAGCAGCGATAGCTTTCCGGGCAGCACCAGCGGGGTCGGGGAGCCTGTGCAGGCGAGCGGAGAGCTCGACGAACTCGGTGCCGGTGAGAAACGAGTAGACAGCTTCACGTTCGGGAACGAGACCGAGCTGATGGTAAAGCGCAACGTTCTGCCAGGCCGGCTGGCCGAGAATGCGGACGTCGCCGTTGGAGGGCTTAAGGAATCCGGAGAGCATGTGGAGGATGGTGCTTTTGCCGGCGCCATTGGGACCGAGAAGGCCGGTGATGCCGGGGCCGAGGGCGAAGGAGATATCGTTCACGGCGACGATGTTGCCGTACCAGCGGGACGCGTTTACAAGCTCGATCGTGGCATCCGGGGAAGGCCCGGCCGCAATGGTGCTCATGCCGTTACCCGCTGGAAGCGCCGGACGAGAAAGACGGCACCAATGGCGAGCCAGGCGAGGCCGGCGAGAAGATAGATGTATCCAGCGAAGTCCGCATCGAGGAGGGCCTCGGAGTCCACCGGCGCATTGAAGAACCAGAGCGCGAAGCCTTCGAAAATCGTGGGGCTGAGGAGGAGGAAGTAGCGACTCACTTCCGGGTCCGTGGTTTCGATGAGGATGTTGGCGACCGTGATGGGGATGATGAAGGCGGCGAGGATGGCGACGGTGGCATAGGACCGGCGGGGAACATAGGCGCCGATGGCAAGGCCTATCGAAGCGATGATGCCGGAAATGAGGAGGGCACTGGCAACGATGGGGCCGATCTGGTCCCATTCGCGCTGGATATAGCCCCAGACGTCGTCCTCGGCGAGGCCGTTGCCGATGTAGAGGAGCATTTGCGGACCAAGGGTGAGTACGAGCATGGCCGTAACAAGAGCGGCGAGCTTGGCGATGGCGTAATCCTCCCGGCGGAGGGCACGGGAGAAGTAGAGGCTGAGGGTGTGGGTGCGCTGGTCGCGCCCGGCCAGTTCGGGTGCAGTGGTGGCACAGAAGAGGAGGAGAATGATCTGGATGAAACCGTAGTAGTCCTCGTGGGCGAAGAGTTCGACGTCGGCGTTGAGCGAACTGGTGAAGGCTCCGATCCCCAGCTGAATCAATGCAGGGATGAAGGCGATAACGGCAAATCCCACCGGGAAGAGCTTGCTGACCGTTCGCCGGCCGAAGCCAAACGAAGCTCGAAGGCTATGGATGTAGAGCGTGACGAAGGCCTGTGATCGCCCCAGGCGTTCGCCCGCATAGTTGCGATAGCCGAGGTCATAGATGTTGCCGGTGGCCCGCTCAGACACCAGCCGCCTCCTCGGGTTGCGACTCGCGGAAGAGATCCTCAAGCTGACGGCGGTCCTGCTCAAGACGCACGAGGCCGACCCCGGCCTCAATGGTTGCGTCGCGGATAAGGTCGTAGACGCGGTCGTCAGTGATGGGGACGCGAAGCTCACGACGATCGACGGTGACGCTGAAACCGGCCCCACGAATCCTCTCGCCAACAGGGGCAGCATCACCATCGACTTCGACGAGGAGGACGGCGGTCTGGCGCGTGAAGCTGGCGATGGAATCGGACTGGACGAGTTTGCCGGCGTCGATGACGACAAGGTGTTCGCAGACGCGTTCGATCTCGGAGAGCAGGTGGGAGGCCATGATGATCGAAATACCGAATTCCTTGCCGGTGCGACGGACGAGGTCGAGCATCTCATCCCGTCCTTCGGGATCGAGGCCATTGGTGGGTTCATCGAGGAGCATGAGGCGAGGGTCGTGGACAAGGGCCTGGGCGAGCTTTACGCGTTGCTTCATGCCGGTGGAGTAGCCCCGCATTTCCCGGTAGCGCTCTTCGAAGAGGCCGACGTGGCGAAGCGTCTCGGCGGTGCGTTCGCGAGCGGCACCGCGCGGCAGTCCGTTGATCTGGGCCATGTGAGCGACGAACTCGGTGGCGGAGATGTCGATTGGAAGGCAGTCATGTTCGGGCATGTAGCCGACGAACTGGCGGGCGGTGGGACCCTCGGTGACAACGTCGAAGCCAAGCATGCTGGCAGAGCCGGAAGTGGCATCGATAAGGCCGAGGAGGATCTTCAGGAGTGTGCTCTTGCCGGCACCGTTTGCACCCACGAGGCCGATGATCCCCGGCTCGAGTTGAAGATCGAGTGCGTCGAGGGCCCGGACACCGGGGTATTGCTTGGTCAGTGCTCGCGTCTCGATAAGGCCGGGCATTGCGCCCCAGAGTACACCTACAGATTTCGTGGGAAATCTGGCGGCAGGTTCCATTTCCCCAACCCGATGCCGGCTCGCCAGTGCTAGCATAGCGGCATGACGCAAACCGACCCCTTCTCGGAGATGATGGCCGCCTGGAAGAAGACGACCGACGACTTCCTCAAGACGTGGAACAGCGCCGTCGAGAGCGCAACGGGCTCGGAGGAGTCAGATGAGGCTGCACGCCAGGCGCGGGCAACCTACCTGGGTACGCAGACGAACCTCGCGGAAGCCCGCAAGAAGGTTGCCGAGCCGATGGTGGAGATGGCCGGCGGCGTACCGCTGAGCGAGTTCCGACGGCTGATGGACCAGATGAATACGGTGCTGCTCCGCCTGGACCGTATCGACGACCAGTTGACCGAACTGGTGGTGAAGAAGCGAAAGAGCCGAAGGAAGAAGTCCGACTAGGCGATTTCGGTGCGGGCGAGGGCTTCGTCCCTGAGGATTAGCAGACGTTTCAGGTCTCGGGCACTGGCCCAGCCGCGGCCCTCATCTATGGCGCTGGCGAATTCGTAGTGGTAGACGCCGTAACCAAGCGCTTCGAACATGGCGTCCAGGGGAAATCGGCCGGCGAAGTCCAGGTAGCCCTCGCGCCAGCCGTTGGTGAACCGGCCCCGCAGCATGTTCATGGCCCGGCCGGGCACGCCTGGCGGGAGCGGCGCCGCCCTGAGTACGGCGTTGGTCAGCCCGAGATCAGCACGGATGTCGCTGGCGGCGGCGACGGTGAAATCGACTAGCCCGGTAACCCGTTCGCCATCGTGGAGAATGTTGAGAGGGTGGAAGTCGAAGTGGCAGAAGCGAGCCTCGCTGGTGAGCAGCTCCCGCTGGACGGCGGCGGCCAGGGCGGGATGTCCGGCACGGTCCACCCAATCGGTATCGGTTATTGGACGGAGGTACTCGCCGGGAAGGGAATGGAGGCGGGCCTGGAGCCTGCCAAACTCACGACCGTAGCGGCGCGCCAGCCACGGTTTGCGACGAACGGCATCGAGGATGGTGCCGCCGGGCAACCACTCAAGGATGAGGAATGGGGCGCCCGAGTACACACCGCGGGCGGCGATGGCAGGAACGGGAATATCCGCCTGGCGGGCCACGTCCATGGCGACCACCTCGTGTTCAAACCCCCTTGCACGGGCCGCGAGGTCGGCGTCCTCTTCCAGCCGGACAACACGAAGAGCGTAGGCCGCTCCGTCGCAGGTGAACTTCCAGAGGTGGTTGTCCCAGCCGCCGTTGACGGGCTCGGGTGGGCGGTCAGCTTTCCAGCCAACAACCGCGAGGACGGTCTCGGGGTCGAGAGGGACGGAGACAGTCATCCGATCAGTCGTGGTCCTTTAGCCAGGAGAGGACGCCGGGCCAGACGTCTTCCCGGGCGCGGCGCCCGGCAATAACGCTGATGTGCCCTCCGGGTAGCTCCCGGTACTCCTTGTCTTCGCTCCCAATCAGGTCGACGAGAGCGCGTGCACTGCCGGGCGGGACAATGTCGTCGCGCGCGGCCGAGATGCAGAGGGTTGGCACCCGGAGCTGCGAGAGGTCCACCCGTTCACCGACGACGCGGAACTCACCGGAGACGAGCTCATTGCCCTGGTAAAAGTGCTTGACCCACTGGCGGAAGAACTGCTTGGGGAGGGGGACCCACTCTTCGGCCCAGCGGTTCATCGCGCGGAAGTTCCGGAGCCAATCCGGGTTCCACATGTTCTCCACCAGCGACTGGAACTGCTTTGAGTCGCCCATCGGGTTCAACATCTTGAAGCCGGAGCGGACGAATTCGGCGGGCATCATGTCGAAAGTCTCGACAACGGCGTCGACATCGAAGCGGTCCGCCTGGGTCTGCTCGGGGAACTCACCTTCGCTGAAGTCGATGGGGCCGACCATTGCGAGGAAGTTCTTCACGGGGAGTGAGGGGTCGCGGGCGATGGCGCTGGCGGTCATCGGCACACCCATACAGTAGCCGAAGGCGGTGGCTTCGCTGGCGCCGGCATGTTCAAGGGCCTGTTTGAGCAGCGAGGGAATGCGGTCGGCGATGATGTCGGCCATTCCGACCTCGCGGTCTTCGGGCCCGAAGACCCCCCAGTCGACGAGATACAGGGGCACGCCGTTCTCGGTGAGGAACTTCGCGAAGGACTCGTCGGGCCTGAGGTCGAAGATGTAGGGGCGGCTGATGCCGAGGTAGGGGAAGAGGACAAGCGGCGTGCGCAGCCGTGACTCAGCCGCGGGGGCGTAGTAATAGAGACGGGCTTTACCGCGGAACCCGACGACCATGCGTTCGGATGTACCTACCGGAGCAGGGGTGCCCTGGAAGGCAAGCCGGCTACCCGCGGCAAGGCGCAGGAGTTGGCGTTCGGATTCGGTGGCAGGGTCAGTCATCATTCAACCTCCTCACGTGGGGTGCCAGGCCAATGAGCGGCGAGTGTATCACCCGGGTGTACCGGCTGTGTGGCCGCTCATTCGTCGCCGGCATCGGGGCCGACCTGATCGTCGACCGCGGTGGCGCCGTCGAGGAACGCGTCTATCGCTCGATTGAAGGCGTTGGGGAGGACGGTGAGCACGAAGGGTGTGCCGTCGAGGAGAACCCCGGCAGCTACCGAATCGTCGATGTCCTCCCGCAGGTTCGGCTTGGGGAAGGCTACGAAGGCGATGAGGATGACCTGGCAGACGAGGACGCCCTTGACGAAACCGAAGGCAGCACCGGCGAGCTGGTCGGCGGCACCAAGGTTGAGGATCTCGGTGCCACGACGGAGGAGGTAGGCGGCGACCTGCCCCCCGATGATGATCCCGGCGAGGATCGCCAGGAACGAGAGGAGGGCAGCACCGACCTGGTTGTCGATGATCGGTTCGACCTTGGGGTAGAGGTCGTCGTAGAAGATGCCGGCGATGGGGATGGCGAGGATGACAGCACCGAGTGACACGAGCTCCCGGATGAAACCGTTCTTCCATGCCCTCCAGGTCAGGAACCCGATGGTCAGGACGATAAGGATGGTGACCCAGTTCAAGCGGTGGCCCTCGCACACATTGGGTCACCTTCGCGCGTCATCGCCGCAGCATCAAGCATCGCGGTGTGACTCAGTCCTCGTGGCGTCGTACGATTCCGGGAATGCGACCGGACCTGATGGAGATCCTTGTCTGCCCAACCTGCAAGGGCGAAGTCACGCTCACCGTGTACAAGGAATCGGACGGTGAGATTGTCGAGGGGCGGATCGACTGCGCCGCCTGCAAGGTGGAGTACCCGATCGAGGACGGCATCCCGAACATGTTGCCCCCCGACCTCCGCGACCAATGAATGAACACCCGGACCACGGCGACGACCCTCACCACGGTGGCGAGGACGAAGAGCACGGCTACGGTGTAGCTGATGTCCCGCGCTTCCAGGCGGGGCTCGCGGTAAGGGGTGCTCTGCTGATTCTCGCCGGGCTGGGGATGATTTCAGGCGGCCTGAGGACGTTCCGGAACCACCACGTACTGGGGCTTCCGTTCGCGATTGCCGGGGTTGCCGGGGGCCTGACGTCGATCTGGGCAGGGATCATCCACATCACGGGTGGCGAACGCTTCGACGACCACCCGTTCCTCTAGGTCGATACTCCAGTTCGTAGCGAGCGAGGGCGGCGCCAGTGCGTGGCAATCGCGTAGATTGCTGCGCTTGTAAGGACGACGGCTGCGACCGCAAGGGGTATCTGCCACCAGGCAAAGGTGCGGTCGTTGGCGGCCCGCACGGCTGAAACGGTAAGGATGAATCCGATGGCAGCCCCGGAGATGACCAGCCATCGGTCGCCGGGGAGGCGACCGGCGAGAAGCCAGGCGATAGCGGGATAGCCGGCGGCCGAGAAGTAGATGAGCACGACAGCAATGGCAAAGAGCCAGCCCTGGTCCGTGGCGCCGCCAACGATATGCAGGGCAAAAGACAGGGCGAAGACGAGGAAGGCACCGACGAGACCGGTGAGGTAGCGCATGGAATCAGTGTACGGCGGCCCGAACGAGAGAGGTGGCGACGATGGCCGCCGTTTCCGTGCGGAGGACGTTTGGACCCAGCGATGTGAGGATGGCTCCCCTGTGCCGGGCCTGGGTCACCTCATCCGGCGTGAACCCCCCTTCGGGGCCGACGAGCACCGCAAGCGTTCCGCGCCGGGGGAGAAGGTTGGCGGCTTCGGGCCAGGACATCTCCTGCGGGTGCGGCACCAGGAATGCCTGTCCGGGGCGTTCCAGCAGGCGTGTGAGGGAGGCCGGTTGCTGAAGCACGGGCAGGTAGAGGCGTCCCGACTGCTCAGCCGCCTCGATGACGATGCGTTCCCACCGATCGTACCGGCTCGGGGAAGGTGATTCGCCACGGCCCGACCGCTCTGTAAGGAGTGGTGTGATCACGTCTGCCCCGATCTCGGTTGCCTTCTCGACGATGAGGTCGAAGCGGTTGGCACGTACGAGACCGGCATAGAGTTCAAGGCTCAACGCCGGCGGTGGTTCGTGGCGACTGGGGGCGCCAAGGCTGGCTCTGATGCGCTTGCCAGAGGCCTGATCGATGACGGCGGGGTACTCGTGGCCGTCGCCAGAGAAAGCGAGGAACTCGTCTCCCCGGGAGAGGCGAAGGACCGTTGTGAGGCGGCGGGCAGCATCCCCTGCGACACTGACAGGCCCGGGCTGGAGGGGCCCGGGAAGGTAGACGCGGGGCAGCGCAGCCACCGATTCAGCCTAGCGTGGCTTGCGGCGAAATTCGACGAGAGCCCATTCGCGGTCGACAAGGAGATTTGTGCGGTCGAACCAGGGAGCGAGGCCGGTGGCAACATCCCCCACGTTCTCCTCGAGGAGGCCACTGAGGATGAGTACTGCGCCGGTGTGTGCCGCTTCAGCGAAGACTGGAGCAAGTGCGGTGTTGGCTGCCGCGCTGATGTTGGCGACAACGATGTCGTAGGTTCGCGTCAGTGTGCCGGGCTCGAGCGTGCCGGAGCCAATGTTTACATCGACAGCGTTTGCCCTGGCATTCTCGGCGGCGACCTCTGCGGCGGTCGGATCGATGTCGATTGCGTCGACCTGGCTGGCACCGAGGAGCTTTGCCCCAATGGAGAGAATGCCGGAGCCGGTGCCGACATCGAGTACGGAGGCGCCGGCTGTCACATGCCTTTCGAGGGCGGCAAGGCAAAGGCGAGTGGTCTCGTGGTGCCCGGTGCCGAAGGCGCGGCCGGGGTCGAGGTGGATGACGAGCTGCCCGGGGGCTGGTTGGTGTTCGATCCAGGTGGGCACGACGATGAGCCGGCCGCCGGTTTCCACGACACCGAAAAACTCACGCCAGTTGACGGCCCAGTCCTCTTCGTAGATGGGCTTCGCCGTGAGTTCGACTTGCGGCCAGTGTTGCATAGCCTCGCGGAGGTTTGAGACGAGGATGGCTCCGAGTTCGCTGGCAGGGAGCCAGGCCCGTACGAGATTGGGTTCACCGGCCCGGACGCTGAACCCCATTTCGGGCCCGAGAATGTCAATCGGCTCCTCGATGGTGACGCCACCGGGGGCGACTCCCCGCATCACGTCGGCGACCGCCTCCGTCTCGGCAGGCGGGACCGAGGCGGTGATCTCGTACCAGAGATTGGTCATGGATTGGGGTTAGCCGGCGACGGCGTCGCGGAGGCGTTCGAAGAAGCTCTTCTGGCGCTTCGGCAGCGTAGGCGTGCCCATGGTCTCAGCGAGTTGTTCGAGGAGCTGCCGCTGGTCGTCGGTGAGCTCGTCGGGGATGACGACGGTGGCGCGCACGATCATGTCGCCGCGGCCGGATCCGCGAAGGTGGGGGACGCCGCGGCCACGGATGACGAAATCGTCACCAGACTGCGTGCCGGGCGGGATCTCCACGTCTTCCTCGCCATCGAGCGTAGGAATAGGGACGGTCGCACCGAGGGCCGCCTGCGCCATGTTGACGGGCAGTTCGTAGAGGATGTGATCCTCGACCCGTTCGAAGACTTCGTGCGGCTTTACGTTGAGCACAACGTAAAGATTGCCGGCGCCGCCGCCGCGGGGTCCGCCTTCACCTTCGCCGGAAATGCGGATCTGGGACCCGTTGTCGACGCCCCTGGGGATGGTGACGTTGATGGTGCGCTCGTTGCGCTGGAGGCCGACACCGCGGCAGTGGACGCAGGGAGAGGCGATCACCCTACCTTCACCCTTGCAGCGGGGGCAGGCGGTGACGTTCACGAACTGGCCGAAGACACTCTGCTGGGCCCGCCGGATCTCGCCGGCGCCGCTACAGGTACCGCAGACTTCGGGTTCCGTGCCGGGAGCAGCACCGGTGCCCGTGCACTCCTGGCAGGTTTCGGCCCGCTTGTAGGTGATCTCCTTGTCGGCGCCGAAGACGGCTTCTTTGAACTCGAGGTCGAGGGCAACCCGGAGGTCGGCGCCGCGGGTGGGCCCGGAGCGGCGGCGACCGCTGCGGCTGCCCCCGAAGAAGGCATCGAAAATGTCGCCGAAGCCGTCGAAGTTGGAGAAGCCCTCGAAGCCCTGGGGCCCGCCAGCACCTTCGACGCCGGCATGGCCGAAGCGGTCGTAGCGCTCGCGCTTGGCCTGGTCGCTCAGGATCTCATAGGCGTGGTTGACTTCTTTGAACCTGTCGGCGGCATCAGCCTCGTTGTTGCGGTCGGGATGGAATTGCATGGCCAGCTTGCGGTAGGCCTTCTTCAGCTCGTCCGCGGTGGCGGAACGGCCGACGCCGAGTACCTCGTACAGGTCACGCTGAGTGGTCGCCATAGGTGTTTAGCAGTGTAGCAAACCGAGTGCTAATTGCCGCCAGTTGGGTCTGTACAATGGCCCCTATGCCGCGCATTCCCGAGGAAATTGCCCCCGACTTCGACCGGCTTGTGGCCGGTCCGGCGAACCTGCGTGCAGCCCTCAAAGGCCTGGATGCAGGGGCGTTCAACCGGCGGCCACCAGGTGAGGAGTGGTCGATCCGCGACGTGGTGATGCACATCACCGATGCCGAACTCGTGCGGGCGGCGTCGCTACGGTTCGTGATGGCCCTGGAGAACCCCGTGGTCCCGGATTGGGACGAGACGCTCTTCAAGCGCAAGCTCCACTACCTCTTCCGGGATCCAGAGCTGGCCCTCACGGTGTTCCAGACCGTGAGGTTCTGCAATGCCGAACTCCTTCAGCAACTCGATGCGCAGTCGTGGCAGCGTGCAGGGACGCGGGCGAGCGACGGATCGACGACGACCCTGGCAGAACTGATGGTGCGAGCGGTGGAACATGATGCCAACCACATCGCCCAGATCGAAGTGATGCGAGACGTGCTTGGGATGGGGTTGGGTACGGCCGGGTAGAATCGTTCCATCCCCGCCCCCGGAGGCGTCTTATGTCCGATACCGTGCTGCTCAGCCGCGATGGGGGCATCGCCACGATCACGCTGAACCGGCCCGACCAGATGAATGCACTCAACGGTGAACTTCTCGATGCCCTGGTATTGCGTGGGAGAGAGGTGGCAGAGGATGCGACGGTCCGTTGCGTGGTGGTGACGGGTGCAGGCCGCGCCTTCTGTGCGGGGGGTGACCTTGCTGCGATCCAGCACGATGGCCTGGTAAGCGATGCGGCCCGGCTGGAACGGCAGGAGGAGATCTCGCAACTGCTCCATGAAATGCCCAAGCCGACGGTGGCAGCGATCAACGGGGCAGCGGCCGGTGCCGGCCTCAGCATCGCCCTGGCCTGCGACTTCCGCATCGCCGGGCAGCACGCGAAGCTCACGACAGCATTTGCAAGTGTCGGTTTCAGCGGTGATTTCGGCGGGACATGGACTTTGCAGCGAATTGTGGGCCCGGCAAAGGCGCGCGAGCTCTACCTGCTCGCCGACGTGATCAGTGCCGATGAGGCGTACGAGATGGGCGTCATCAACCGGGTTGTAGCACCGCGGGAGTTCGACGAGGAGGTGTTGTCGTTTGCGCGGCGGTTAGCTGCGGGACCGACGGCTGCCTACGCCCGGATCAAGGCGAACTTCACCTTCGGGGCCAACCACACCCTTTCGGAGACGTTGACGGTGGAGGCGAGGAATATGGTCGACAGTGCCGCCACACGGGACAACGCTGAGGGGATCGCGGCGTTCCTGGAGAAGCGCGAGCCCCAGTTCGAAGGCCGCTAATTGCCCCAGGCAGGTCGGCTCAACACGCGGTTCGAATCCCAGCGGTAGACCTCTCCCGTGAGCGTGTCGACCACGCGGAGGAAGCCGCGCGGGCAGGTACGCATGTTGCAGTCGCCCCCATCGGCCACGACGGCAACGTAGCGGCCGCCCGGCGACCAGGCGGAGTCGTCGACCCGGCCTTCGTAGATGAGCACAGGAGAACGGCCGGGAGAGATCGCCCAGAGGCCGGTGACGCCCTCGCCGTTCGTGCCGTGGAAGGTGACGAGGTCCTCGCCGTCGAACTGCCAGCGCAGGCCCGACAGGCCGGAGTATGCGGGGGCAAGCGTTGCCACGACGAGCCCCTGTTCATCGATAACGGAGAGACGCCAATCGGGCTCATGTTGGTCCGTTGGTGAATCGTTGGGAACTTCGGGCGTGGTTTCCGGGTCCGTCGCTGAAGTCGGCTCTGCTGTTGCCGTGGGCGCCCGTTCAACCTGGATCACCGCGGCCCGTTCGCCATCGGGGGAGAAGGCGAATTCACGGGCTTCGTAGCCGGCGTTGGCGTTAAACGTGCGCTGCCCGCTTCCGAACGCAAACACGGTGGCAGCGCCATCGAGGACGTAGCTAAAACCCTGTCCATCCGGAAGCCAGCGGAGATCCACCGGTTCGATGTCGCCCAGTTCAGCGGTGGCGGCCATCCCCGAGGCGAGGGTGTACCAGCGGATCCGGAACCCCCCATCAGCGTTGGCCAGCCGTGCTGCGAGGTATTCCCCGTCCGCTGAAAAGAAGGGGGCGGTCTCATCAAGCTCGGGGGTCTGGGAGATGTTCTGCTGGGCGAATGGGCTTACGAGGTCGACAAGGAGAATATCGGCCGGCTCGACGCCAGGAGGTGCGACAGCTGCCACGCCGCCACGTGGGCTGAGGGCTACTTCGGCAAAAGGCAACTGGATTGGGAGTGCTTCGGGCACGCTCGCCAGGTCATCGACGGCGATCTGGTGGATCACGCTTCCGTAGGGGCCCTGGGTGACGAAGTAGAGCAGCACCGGGGGGACCGGCGTTGCGGTTGGCGGTTCGGGCGTCGCGGTCGGGGTGGGGGAAGTAGAGGGCGACTGGACAGGGGTTGGCGTGGACTCGGCCCCACCGCCGCAGGCGGCGAACAGCAGTGCGACGAGGAGTGACAGATGCCAGCGCCCCATTGAATTCCCGCTCCTTATCGATGAGAACGTTCGGGGGACCTGAAATGTTCCCTCCGCCGGTGAAAGCCTTGTGGAACCAGGGGGCGAAACCAGGGGCAAACCGGAGTGCACATGGTGGGCCATGCGCAGGCAAGCCTCGAGTTCGAGGTAAATGGGCGAGTACGCACGACAGCCTGGACACCGGCGCCGGTTGCGGCCAGACCAGATTTCCGACAGCCTGCATATCACTACCCACGAGGAGCCAGCCATGAAAGCCGCCGTCTATTACCGCACCGGTCCACCGTCCGTATTCCAGTACGAGGAGGTTCCCGACCCGGTGGTTCGCCCCCGGGGCATCGTCTTCAAAGTCGAAGCGATCAGCATCGAGGGTGGGGATGTCCTTCACCGCGCCGGTGGCGAACTGGTGGGCACTCCGCACATCGTGGGCTACCAGGCCGCCGGGACGATCGTGGCCGTTGGGGAGGCAGTGACGGACCGTTTCGTGGGCCAGAAGGTGGTTGCGACGATGCCCAATGGCTCGCACGCCGAGTACGCTTCGGTCCCGTCTATCGCGAGCTATGTGGTGCCCGACGATGCGGATATCCACGCAATCGCCTGTGTACCGGTAGCGTTCGGGACAGCCGACGACTGCCTCTTCGAGTTCGGCCACCTTATACGCGGAGAAACCGTGCTGGTGCAGGCGGGTGCCGGTGGCGTGGGCCTGGCGGCGGTTCAGCTGGCGAAGCGGGCGGGGGCGACGGTGCTGGCGACGGCATCGACAGATGAGCGGCTTGAACGCCTGCGTGAGTACGGGATGGACTACGGCATCAACTACGTGGACAAGAACCTCGCGGGTGAGGCGTTCCGGCTGACCGAGGGGCGCGGGATTGACCTGGTCGTCGACCCTGTTGGCGGGAAGACCCTGGAAGGCAGCGTTGCGGCGCTGCGCTATCGCGGGCGCATCACCTGGGTGGGAAATGCGGGACGGGAGGAAGCGCTCCCGGACGTCCGGGGGATCATGCAGAAGAATGCGTCGATCACGGGCGTCTACCTCGGCGCCGAGTTTGCCCAGAACCCGGCACGCACGCGTCCGTTAATCGAGGGGCTGATCGCGGATGTGGCACGGGGCGATTTGAAGGTAGCCATCGACAGCACCTTCCCTCTCTCGGAGGCCGCTGCGGCGCACGCGCACATCGAGAGCCGCCAGGCGTTTGGACGGGTAGTCCTGGTGCCTTAGTCCTTGCTCTTTTCCTTGCCTTCCAGCTTCTCAAGCCGGTCGTACATCCCGTAGTCGACCATGATGTGGTCGGCAAGGGAGAAAGCGAGGATGCCGACGCCGAGGACGATGCCGCCGATAACTGCTGTGACGCCGCTATCGTTGGCGGCGCCGATTCCGAGGACGACCCCGCCGATACCGGCCGCGAGCGCGGCGATAGCGGGCGCGGCATGGCCCTCCTCCTGGGCGACGGCGTTGCGAAGCTGTTGGGTCATGGCAGTGCTCCTCTGTAAGTGCCGGGGAACATACCACAGTTGGACGGGCCACAACCCGCCGAGGAGCCGGATGCCAGACCTTATCCGGTGATCACGGTGACGGGGTTGCTATTGCGAATGAGGTTAGTGATCGGACACTGCTCGGCATAGCGATGCAGCCGGCCGAGCTGGGCGTCGGTGGCATCGGGTGCAACGAGTGTGACGGTGGCCCGGATGTTGAAGGGGAGGAGGGGGTCGCTGCCGGCAATGCCGAGGAGAGGGGCATCGTTGTTGTCGGCGGTGGCACGAACTTCAACACGGTCGACTGGCACGCCAAGGTGTGCAGCGCCGATGAGATAGGTGTGGGTAAGGCAGGTGCTGATGACACCGCAGAGAAGCTCCGGCGAGGACGGCCCGAGGTTTTGGCCGCCGAATGAGGGACCGGAATCGCCGATGAACTCCCAGTCGCGGAGCCGAAGTTTGCGGACGCCGGACTCGTCATCAGCGACGCAGACGGCTTCCACGGCCTCGCGCCAGTGTGACGGGTCGGGGTGTTCGGCGGCCGCAGCGTCCATCGCAGCCTTCTTGTGTTGGAGGTAGTGACGGAGTCCAGTGTCTGCCATGGAGGGAAGGGTACCGGACGCGGCCCTAGCGGATCAGCGCCTCGTAGGTCTTCTGCATCTCCTGGGGCGCCTGGCCCTCGATCGTGACGCTGTGGAGGTCGATGCCGGCGGCCGCTTCCTCGGCGAGACGCTCGCGCGCTTCTTCGACGGAGTTGGTGACGAGGATGAGCTGCTGCTGGAGATCCGGTGGCACTGCCTCGGCGCCGGCGCCTGAGCCGCCTTCGGACCAGGCCTTCTGCACCATGTCGACGATATCGCCATAGCCAAGCCGCCGGATGTGGCGGTGGTAGAAGACGCCCATGCGATTGAGATAGTAGGCAAAGTTGCCGGCGGTGGCGGCACGGGCCCGATCGACGTCGTTGGTAATGATGATGCCGCCGGGGGAACGGAGCGTGAGGGCATCGGCGGGACGGCCGGCATCGGTCGCACTCTTGCGGATTTCGGAAGAGATCCGGTCGATGTCCTGGATAGGGGTCCAGATAGGTAGCCAGCCGTCAGCGATCTCACCGGTCTGCTGGATGCTCTTCGGCGAAAGGGTGGCGAGGAAGACAGGGATGTGGTCGCGTTGGCGCTGCATGTTGAGCGTGAATCCACGCTCCATCTGGAAGATCTCGCCTTTGTACTTCAAGGGGGCGCCCGCGATGAGGATGTTGATGATCTCGACGTACTCCCGTGTGCGCTGCAACGGCCGGTCGAAGGGAACACCGTGGAAGTGTTCGATGACGTTTGCACCGCTGGTGCCGAGGCCGATGATCATGCGGCCGCCACTGGCGACGTCGAGGCTGGCGAAGTGCTGCGCCAGTGCAGCAGGCGTGCGCGAGTAGACATTAACGATGGCGCTGCCGACCTTGACCTGCTTCGTGCGGTCGACGATTTGCCCCATGAGGGTGAAGGCATCTTCGCCCCAGGACTCGGCCACCCAGATGGTGTCGACGCCGGCCTCGTCGGCGGCGCGGACGCGGTTGAAGGCTTCTTCGCGGTCGGTGCCGCCGCGGGAGCGGAAGCCGATGGAGAGCTTGTAGGACATGGAATCACCTGCCTGGTTGTTTCCAGGTGACTGTACCGGCATCGGGGGCGGCTTGGCGCGCCGGCACGGGCTGCGCCCCTCGCGGTGACGGCGAAGCAGACCTCCTTCGGCTGCGCGACCCCGAATGGCACCGTGGTGTTTCGCCACCGTAGGGGAGGGGCAGCAGTTGTGGCTCCACTAAGGTTCCGTTCGTTCTGGTATGCTTCGGCGCACGCTAAATTCCACCCCGTGAGGTCCAAATGCAGTTCAAGTACGACGAAGACGTAGAGGCTTTCCGCCAGGAAGTACGCCAGTTCATCAAGGACGAGCTGCCACCAGAAGAGATCCGGCTGCAGCGGGGGTACGAGGGCGGCTTCGACACTTACGAAGAAGAGTACGACTACACGATGGGCTTCCAGAAGAAGCTGGCCGCGAAGGACTGGCTGGCGATGGCCTGGCCGAAGGAGTACGGCGGCGGCGGCGCCAGCCACATGCGCCAGCTCGTCTACAACGAGGAGATGGCCTACCACTCGGCGCCGGTCGGCAATATGGGGATCGCCTGGGTCGGCCCATCGCTGATGCTCTACGGCACGGACGAACAAAAGGAGAAGTTCATCCCACGGATCACGCAGGCGGACGACTGGTGGTGCACGCTCTACAGCGAGCCGGGAGCCGGTTCCGACCTTGCCAGCCTGCAGACCCGGGCCACCCGCGACGGCGACGACTACGTGATCAATGGCCAGAAGATCTGGACCAGTGGTGGCCACCTGGCCGACTGGGGCTGGTTGGCGGCGCGCACCGACCCGGATGCGCCGAAACACAAGGGGATCACGATGTTCATGCTCGACATGAAGAGCCCCGGGGTGACCGTGCGGCCGCTCATCAACATGTCCGATCGGCACGGATTCAACGAGGTGTTCTTCGAAGATGTACGGGTACCGGCCAGCCAGGTCGTGGGTGAAGAGAACCGGGGCTGGTACCACATGGCGGTGGCTCTCGACTTCGAACGCAGCGGCATCGGCGCCTATGCCGGCGGAAGGCGAAACGTGGAGCGCCTGGCAAAACTGGCGAAGGACAACCCCCAGTTGATCGAGCGGCGCCCCTCGGTGAAGCACGAGCTTGCCGACCGGTCGGTGGAGCTGGAAGTGGGGACGCTGCTGGCCTACCGCGTGGCCACCATGCAGGCGAAGGGCCTGGTGCCGAACCACGAGGCCAGTGCGGCGAAGATGTTCGGCAGCGAGATGGGACAGCGCATCCAGCTCACAGGGATGCACTTGCTGGGTACGGCAGGCCAGTTGCGTAACGGGAGCCACGGTCAGATCGCCGACATAGCGACGAACTACCTTTCGAGCGTTTCGGGCACGATTGCCGCCGGCACGAGCGAGATCCAGCGCGGGATCATCGCGACGCGCGGCCTGGGGCTGCCAAGGGGCTAAGCCCGGCAAACTCCTGACCGGCGGCTCCCCGAGAGGACGCGCCGGTCCGCGGTGAGGATCTCGGCCGCAGGCTGCGGTGTGCGCCTCGCGCAGCAGGGAATCCCCGCAACGAGGCGTGGCCGAGTATTTCGTCCACAGCAGATACCTCAATGGCTGCCTGTAATGCGCCGATACTCATACGTAGTGGAGGCAAGGACGACCGTGCCTGGCGAAACGGACTTCTTAGAAATCCTCTGGGATGCAGATCTTCAGCAGCTCATGCTGGTGGCGTGCCCGGACGGGATCATCGTGACCGACGCCGATGATCGGGTGATTATGTACACCGGGGCGAGTGAGACGATCTTTGGATACGCCCCCGTCGAAGTCCTCAACCGCGACGCCGGGGTGGTGTTCGGATCGGCCAGCGAGTACCAGGACTTCCACAGCGACCTGATTGCGGACGGCTCGGTGGTGAATACGGAGCTGACGGGACTCCGCAAAGGCGGCGCGACGTTCCCCGCTGCTGTGTCCGCCTCGCTCCTGCGAGATCGGTATGGCGCGATCCTGGGGACGGTGATGTATGTCCGCGACCATACCCAGCTCCAACGCATCGAACACGACCTGAGGGACAAGAACGACCGCCTGAACGAGATTGTGGCGACGCTCGACCACGTTGCGCGCCACGACGGGCTGACGGGGCTCCTGCGGCGAGCCAGCGCCTTCGAAGAGGCCGAACGCAAACTCAAGGAGTGCGTCGTGAACGGCAAGGCATTCAGCGTTGCGCTGTTCGACCTCGACCGGTTCAAGAGTGTGAATGACGTCTACGGGCACATGGTGGGCGACCAGGTACTCGCGGCACTTTCGCTGGTGCTCAGCCATGCCGCCCGGCAGGGAGACATCCTTGGCCGTTTCGGCGGGGAGGAGTTCGTTGCCTTCTTACCGGGCGCCGACTACGCAGCCGTGCAGAAGTTCGCCGAGCGCGTGCGGTTGGCGATAAGCGCGGCGATGATTCCCGTGCCGGACGGCGATGCCGTGAGAGTCACCGTTTCGGGTGGCATTGCCACCATCCCCCGCTGCGCGGGCAGCCTGGAAAGTGCGATACATCTAGCAGACAACCGGCTGCTTGCGGCCAAACGCCAGGGCCGCAACCGCATTGTTTCGGACGGCGAACACGACAAGAGGAACGCAGCATGAGCGGGACGAACCTGGCACCTGAAGAACCTGGAGAGCTGTTGCGCATGATCGTCAACAGGACAATGGAACTTGCCCCGCTCAGGGCGGTGGCAACGAAAGCGATCCAGATGGCGGAGGATGAGCACTCCGCGGCGATGGACCTTGCCGCCGTCCTCAGCAGCGACCAGGCCCTGACGGCCAAGCTCCTGAAGCTCTCGAATTCCGCCTACTACGGCTACGCACGCCGCATCGGCAATGTGCGCGAGGCCGTGATCCTCCTGGGAATGCGCACCGTACGTTCGGTGGCCATCGCTTCTTCGATCATCGACGCCTTTGATGTGGAAGAGGTCGAGGGTTTCGATCGTGACCTGTTCTGGGCGCACAGCGTTTGCACGGGACTGGTCGCCGAGGCGATTGCGAAAGAGACGCGGGTCGCCCGCCCAGAGGATGCGTTCACAGCGGGTGTGCTCCACGATGTGGGCAAACTGGCCATGCTGCTCGCCGAACCACGGCGCTTCCGGGCAGCGGTGAAGCTGACCACGCGGGATGGGTTGAACTGGCACGATGCGGAGGTCGCTACATTCGGCGTCGGGCACCAGTACATCGGCGCCCGGCTGGCGCAGCGCTGGAAGTTCCCCGAACCACTGGTGAGCGCCCTGAAGCACCACCACGACCCATTGCGCTCGACGGTGGATTCGATGAACGACGTGGTGGCGGCGGCCAACCTGGCCTGTAACCGTGCCGGCCTGGCATGTGGCTTCGACTGGACGAGGGAGCCGGAACGCTGGGCGCGGGCGACACTGCCGCCGCGCGTTGATGACGCCCTTGACCGCGTGAACGGAGGGATCCGGAGCGTTGAGGACCGAGCACGCGCGTTCCTGCTGCATGTAAGTTCCAAGCCTCCGCGCTGGTACCACGGTCCCGATGAACCGGCGGCCGATGACGAGGAGATGGTCTCGGACGAACCGGCCGCTTAACTCGCCGGACAATCTGCCGATGAAACAGGGGAAGGACTAAGACGGGGACTATGGACGAGCAAGCAGCCACGCAACCGCAGAGCAAGCACAGCCGAAGAAGGCAACGAGTGCTCCGAATCGTGAGTTTCGGCCTCTGGGGGGTGATTATCGCCTATGCCGTTTTCACGGCCGTAACCAACCCTTCGATGGTCTCGCTGATCACGGCGGCGGCCTTCGTCCTGCTCTTCGGCGTCGTCAATGCCCAGTTGCTCCTTTCCCGTTGGCTGGACCAGCGCCGATTCAAGATGATGTCGTCGAAGTTGACGGGCACCGGGTACATCAGCGAACTTCACAATCTGCCAAACCGGAATTACCTGCTGAGCGAACTGCGGCGGGAAATGCCCCGGGCCCGCAGCGAGGAGGCGCCGTTCACGCTCATTATCTTTGAGCTGGACGAGATGGACGGTATCGAAGCACGGCGTGGCAAGGGTTTCCGGGAGCGCACGCTGAACTCCGCAGTCGAACTGCTGAAGCGTGTGACACGGAGCTCCGACTTCCTCAGTCACCTGGGTGGCGAACGTTTCTGCGTGGTGCTGACGGAGTGCACCTATGAGCAGGGCTTTCTCTACCTGAAGCGGGTGCCCGGCACGATTGCAGTGAGCGATGGCCGCCGAATGCTCGAAGTGCGCATCACGGCGCGGATGATGCAGTACGACATGGAGTCGATGTACGCGACGGACGTGCTGCACGATGCCGAGGAGTCGTCGCCGCTGCGCCGAAAGGAAGCACCGCGCGCGAACACGGTTGCGGCCTAAGGCGCGAGGACGTTGAGGAGCAGCCCGGCGGCGAAGAAGGCACCGATAATCGCGGCCATCACCCACACCAGTTTCATCGGATCGGCGTCATCCCGTCCCGTACCGGAGGCTATCCGCTCGGCGCCACCGAGTTCGCCGAGGACCTCACGGGCAACGTCGAGATCGTCGCCGTTGACCAGGAGCTGAAAGAAGGCGCCGGGGAACAAGACGCCGCCGCCAAGGGCGCCGCGCGTGCCCCGCGTAACAATCTCCGTCCGAACGCCGGCATCGCGCAGGGCGTCGGCCCAGAGATTGGCCTCCAGTTCGTCGCCCGTCTCAGCGATGGTGAGAACGTCTGGCGTGGTCACCGCGATTCCCCCACCTGGTGGAGCTTGATGAAGTTGGTGGTGCCGGCGGTGGCGACGGGGAGGCCGGCCACTATCAGCACCTCTTCCCCTTCGGCTACAGCACCGCTTTCGACCAGGTGCTCGTCGACCAGGCGAAACACCTCGTCGGCGGTGTTTACCGGCCGGCAAAGCATGGGAATGACACCACGGGCGAGGGAGAGCCGGTTTACGACCGCCTGGCTCTGGGAGAGTGCGTAGATGGGCGCCTGGGGGTGGACCTTGCTCATGAGGACGGCGGTATAGCCACTGCTGGTGTAGCAGACGATGGCACGCATGTTTGCATCGCTCTCGACGATGCGGCGTGCAGCAAGTGCCAGGACATAGGAATGATCGTCGGTGTTGGCGCGCGGTGCGGGCGGCGTGCTCACCTGGAGTTCCGATTCGGCCCGGCGGATGATCCGGTCCATCATCGCCACGGTTTCGACGGGGTAACGCCCGACGGCCGTTTCACCGCTCAGCATCAAGGCGTCCGAGAGGTCCCACACGGCGTTGGCAACATCGCTGGCTTCGGCACGAGTGGGACGCGGGGAGTTGATCATGGACTCGAGCATCTGGGTTGCGGTGATGACCGGTACTTTGTGGAGTGCGGCGGAGGCGATGATCCGGCGCTGCTGCACCGGTACGTCTTCCGGGGGCAGTTCGACGCCGAGGTCACCGCGGGCCACCATCGCACCGTCAGTCTCAGCCATGATGGCGTCGAGGTTTTCGATGGCCTTGCGCCGCTCGATCTTGGCGATGATGGGGATGTCGCCACCGCAAGCGTTGATCGTGGCCCGCGCCGCCGCGACATCGCTCACCTCGCGAACGAAGCTCAGGGCGAAGTAATCCACCCCGGCCCTGACGCCGGCGGCGATCGCCTCCCTATCACGGTCGGTGAGGGAAGGGAGCTGGAGCCGGGTGTGGGGCAGGCTGACACCGCGATTGGCGCCGAGTGAGCCCCCAAAGACGACTTCGGCCACGACATCCTGGCCCTTGATTTCGACAACGGTGAGTTCGATATTGCCGTCATCGAGAAGGATGGGGTCGCCGGCCTGAACATCCTCGGCGAGGCGGGCGAAGTTCACGTGCACCTGGCGGGCATCGCTACCTACGAGTTCCGGGGTGACACGGAGTCGCTGACCACGCTTGAGGGGGACGGGTTCGGCACCGGCAAGGGGACCGGTGCGCAGCTTTGGCCCGCCGAGGTCGAGGAGGATGCCGATCGGACGTCCTTCGGCACGAGATGCTGCCCGGAGCCTTTCGGCGGTCGCTACATGGCCCGCGATATCGCCATGACTGGTGTTGAGGCGAGCGACATCCATGCCCGCGCCAATCATGGCCTGGATTGTTGCAGGATCGGCCGATGCGGGACCGAGAGTGCAGACGATCCGTGCCTTGCGCGTGGCCCGGGGCTCATGGTTCATTGCAGCCAGTGTAGCGAAGCCCTGTAAGCGGATGATGTTGGGGATTACCATAGCCACATGCCGAAAGCGAACGGGACATTGAAAGCACGCGAGTTCCTGTTCGCCTGCGAAGACCGGGCGATGGCCCAGCTACCTTCCTCGGTGCCGCAGCCTGAACGGAAGGTGATGTGGACGATTCTCCAACTCCACTACGGCGATCCCTTCGTTCACTTCGAGATCCAGCCGCAGGTCTCGCGGGGCCAGGTCGAACTCGGCCTCCATTTCGAGGGTGTCCTCGACAAGAATGAGGAGTGGGCGCAACGCATCGCCAACCTGGCGGCACCGATCGCAGGAACACTGGGGCCGGCATGGGAACTGGAAGAGTGGACTGCATCGTGGCGGCGACTGCACAGGGTCTTCCATTTCGACCGGCTTACGAGCGTGCTGGCCAGCGAAGTAGCCGAACAGTACGCGCTGCTGATCGGTACGCTTCATCCAGTCGTCCGGGAAGGGCTGGAAGTGATCGGCCAGTCGAAACCGCACCAGCCGGCACCTTCGACCGGGACTGGCGGAAGACGCTGGCAGCGCCAACGTGCGCGGCGCTAGTGGAACATCGCCTTGTAGGCCGGGCTCTCGACGAATTCCCCGAGGATTCGGCGGGTGACGGGGGCCAGGGGGGCACCGGCTAGTCCCTCGCGGTCGACATAGACATATTCGTTACCGTCGAGACCGAGCATGGCGGCGTCGAGGTCGGCGTCATGGTAGTAGAGGTGCATGGTTTCGAACGGCGCGTTGGGAAAGCCAGACGAGCGCCGATAGGTGCGAAATAGCCTGAGGGTGGGCAGCAATGCCGAGGTCTCCGCTTCGAACCCCCGGAGGGCGGCGATGTCGGGGCTCTCTGCAGCAGTGATCGTGACCATTGGCAGCCGGAAGTCCTCGGTGGTGAGATGGCCGTGCCCAAGACGGTCGCGGCGCAGGAGGATCCGGCCCCAGCGATCGATGGCGATGACGGCGGCGCCACTCGAAACCGGGCTGTGCATGAGTTCGGCGTAAGCGGCGCTGGCAGTGAAGTCCCGAATGAATCTCCGGGTGCGAGGGTTCAAAGGGAGAGCATCGATTTCCTGCGGTTGCCAGTACTGGAAGTCGATACCTTCGAACACGGTGATCCGCTCGCGCTCCACGGCGTCGTTGGAACAGAAAGCGTGGAGGGCCGACGCTTCGTCGACGAGGTCGATGAAGTCGCCGAAGTGGACAACCGACTGGAGGGGCACGCCGGTTTCCTCGAGGAATTCGCGGTGTACCGTCTGTTCAGGGGTCTCATCCCCTTCGCGGCCACCACCGGGAACAGCCCAGCGGCCATAACCCGCAGGTGGCACGTTGTCGTCGCGCTGTTGAAGGAGGACACGGCCCGTGGGATCGACGAGGAGGATCGCGCTGCCTTCAGTCATTCGCTCAGGGTAGCGGGTGGCGGTTAGTCGCCAAGCACGACTTCGTCGCCTTCGTGGATCTCGCCCGGAGCTGAAATAAGGGCGTAGACGCCAAAGTCCTGTGCAGTCTCGCGGACGAGGGTCCGCATCACAGATGGAGCGCGCTCGAGCCCGGGCTGGGCATGGGTAGGCATCGCACAGCGGAGAGTGCGGGCCTTAACATCGAGCCGCAGCCCGCCGATCGAGACCGTCCGGTCACACCAATCGAGTTCCAGGAAGCCGGGGGCACCGGTGCTGACGACGATGTTGGCACGGAAGCGACGGCTGTCGGCATCGGCGGCAGGGTTCAGGCGGGCGAGTTCGGCGAGAGAGCTCGTGGTAATGAGATGCAGCGGGGCAACGTCGAAATAGGTGCCCGGCGGGGTCGCGAACTCACGAAGCTGGGCGAGTCCGGGAAGCGACGCCATCCCCGCGGCATTCGGCATCGGGTCACCATCTTCGAGCGCGAACATGGCCATAGCCTGGGCTTTCGGGTCTTCGAAATCGGGTTTGCCGCGGCGGTAATGGGCGGTATCCGACGCCGGCTTTAAGGGAGAGAGCCGAAGGTTGCGGCCCAGGTCCGCGGTCAGGGCCGAAGACGCGTGGGCCAGGTCGTCGCTGGTGAGGAGGGCGCCGCCGGGCGCATCGATGGCCACCGGGGGAGAGATATTGCCGTTTGGTTCGCTGGTATAGCGGGCACGGTACTGGAGGAGCTTTGGCAGTAGCTTGGCGTTACGAATCTGACCGGCATCTTCGTCGTAGAGTGCCCAGCCGCGGTCACCGGGCAGGCCCCCTTCGCCAACGAAGACCGATGGGATGCGTTCGCCACCCATCGACTTCACGGGATATCGCCAGATTTCGGCAACAGTACCAACGGTTTGTCCTGCCACGATCCCTACCTGAAGAGCGCCCTGAGGCCGCGCAGGAAGAGGAATCCCGCGACCCCACCGGCAAGGACAACCGGCCAGAGATCGGCCGTGTGATGGATGGGCCGGAATTCGGCACCGGCAGCCGAGATCTCGATGAACCCGAGGGGCGTGGCCGTAGTGCCGCCGCCGCCCCCACCGCCTTCGCCGGAGTCGTCGTCCTTTCCACTGCCGCTGCCGCCCCCGGCCCCGAAGCCGATGCGCACCTTGGCGACGGGGATGATGGTGACGCCGTCACGTTCGACGGGTTCGCCGAAGACCGCAGTGGCAGAAGCATGCTGACCGAGTCGCTCGGCCACGACGCCAAGGATGCGATCGACGCGTGAGTTGGCTGCCGCATAGGCGTCGTCGAAGGCCGTCGAGGACTCGTAGTCGGTAGTCATGGTTCGCTCCTTCGCCCGCTACTGTGCCGCGTGACGCCAGCGCTGGCAAGGCACCGGCCCCTCAGCGTTCGAGCCCGGTTCGATGGCGCGCTACCATTGAACACGTGGACCAGCCCAAAGTCGCTGCCGTAATCACGCTTGGCTGCAAGCTCAACCTGGCTGACAGCGCGGAGATCGGTCGCCAGTTGCAGGACCGCGGCTTCGCTGTCACGGACAGGCTCTGTGAAGCGAGCGCCTACGTGCTGAACACCTGCTCGGTAACGCACGTGGCGGACCAGAAATCGCGGCGTCTGATCCGGGCGGCGAGGAGGATATCGCCGGGGGCCATCGTAACGGTCACGGGCTGCTACCCGCAGACGGCAGGCGAAGCTCGAGTGCTCGAACTTGGCGCGGACCTTGTTGTCGGTACACGAGACAGGGACAAAGACGAACTGGTCAGCTTCATTGGCGACCGGGTGAGCGTGCCCGCCAATGCCGAGTCGACGGAGACGACGCACACGCGGGCGTTTGTGAAGGCGCAGGAAGGCTGCAACGACGTTTGTGCATTCTGCATCGTTCCGCGCACGCGGCATCGAGAGGAGTCGCGCTCGATCGAACGCGTTGTCCAGGAGGTTCGGGAAGCGGTAGGGCGCGGGGTGCGCGAGGCAGTGATCACCGGGACGCAGTTAGGGGCATGGGGGAGGGACTTCGATCCACCCCTCGCACCACACCGGCTGATCGGAGGCATCCTCGAACAGACGGACATCGCGCG
Source organism: Dehalococcoidia bacterium (assembly GCA_020432105.1). Taxonomy (GTDB): domain Bacteria; phylum Chloroflexota; class Dehalococcoidia; order Tepidiformales; family Tepidiformaceae; genus JAGQGZ01. The sequence goes on from JAGQGZ010000002.1 coordinate 28,414, forward strand.
GCTGCGTTTCAGCTCGCTGCAACCGCAGGACATCACCCCGGAGCTGCTCGCCACCTGGCAGGATCCCCGCGTGATGCCGCACTTCCACCTGGCCCTGCAGAGCGGCAGTGAGAACGTGCTGCAGGCGATGCGGCGGCGATATGCGGCCCGCGAGTTCCTGGAGGCGGTCGAACGGATTCGTGGGGCGGTCGCTGATGTTGCGATTACGACGGATGTCATCGCGGGCTTCCCGGGGGAGACGGATGCTGACTTCGAGGCGACGCTGTCGTTGGCCCGGGAGGCCGGCTTTTCGCGCATCCACGCGTTTCCGTATTCGCCACGAACGGGGACGGTTGCGATGAAGCTGGCCGGCCAGGTAGACGCGGAGGTTAAGAAGGAGCGCATGAGCCGACTGCTTGGCCTTGGCGATGAACTGGCCGCAGAGTTCCGGAAGGCCCACGAGGGAACCGTTCGCCCCGTCCTCTGGGAACAGGCGCGCATGGTCGAGGGAAGACAATACTGGCACGGCTACACCGACAACTACATCCCCGTATATGCTGCAGGCGGCCACCTCTCCAACCGCATCACCATGACCCGGCTCGGCGCACTTTTGCACGATGGGCTGAGCGGGGAGACTGCCGGATAAGACGATGAACCTACTCGCTCGCTTCTTTCTCACGATCTACGGCCTGCTGCTGATCAGCGCCTGCGGCGGCCTGGTGGCACTTTCGTTTGCAGAAGACGAGAAGCTCGATGTCTCGATCGGTGACTACAACCTCCAGGCGCTGGTCATCACCTCCGACGGGGCACGCATCGCAGTCACCGTGATACTCGCGGCGGTAGCCCTGCTGGGCGCGATCAGCGTCCTGCTCGCGTTCCTTCCCTGGCGCCGCCGGGACCGTGACGCGACCGTAAAGATCCAGCGCGGCGGTGGGGGTACGGTCGAGATCACGACGAACGCGGTGGAACGTACGCTGGCTGATGAGCTTCGGCCGTTGCCGGGGGTACGTGAGGTGTCGCCGGTCGTCCGGGTTCGGGGCGGCACGGTGGAAACAGAGATCACGCTCTCGATCGACCCGGGCGCGAGCATCGCCGATGTCACCTCCACCGTCTCGGAAGCGACGGGACAGGTGCTTCGTGAGCAGATCGGGGCGACCCAGGTACGGCGTCCGACGATCCGGATCACCTACGATGAAATCCAGGTGCGACACCCGGCCACAACGCGTCCCGTGACGCCACCGGAAGGACCGCTGCCGCCACCGCCGCCATCAGCGGTGGCCGCGGCCCGCTGGCCGCACGAAGAGCACGGGGAGGAGGCGGCAGGCCCAACCTGGGAACCGCCGCGAAACGTGCCGGAGCCCGACGATCCCTTCGGCTCCGAAGAACCGGAGCAGGTTGATGGGGGCGAGACCACAGAGAACGGAGACCCGAGACCCGATGCCTGACGACTCGCTGGCGCCGCCATCCCGGAACGAGTTGCCCTGGGTGCTGGAGGCGATGCTCTTTGCCGCCGGTGAGGAGCCCCAGTCGACGGGAGCACTGGCCCGGGCCTGCGGTGTCGGCGAGGCGACGGTGAAGCGCGCCCTGGCCCAGCTCGCGGAGGATTACAAGGCACGGGGGCTGCGCCTGCAGCACGATGGGAACAATCACCGCATTGTCACGGCGGCGCCGTATTCGAAATATGTGGCGCGGCTGCTGGGCCGGGAGGACTCGTTCCGGCTTTCGCGGGCGGCACTGGAAACGTTGAGCATTATTGCCTATCGGCAGCCCTGCACCCGTGCCGAGATTGAGGCAGTGCGGGGAGTCAACAGCGACCGCATGGTGGCGACGCTGGAACAACGGGGCGTGATCGAAGAGACCGGTCGGGCTGACCGGCCGGGAAGGCCCCGGCTCTACCGGCCGACGCTCCTCTTCTACGAACACTTCGGCTACACGGGAATCGAAGACCTGCCGCCGCTGCCCGAGGAAGAGCCCGGCGGGGAAGTCGAGCCCTTTTAGGCGATGGTCATCGGCCTGTTGCACCTGAGCTTCGATGTGCCGGCGGAGTCGCTGAAAGAGAAGCGCAGCATCATTCGGCCGTTGGTGGAGCGTACGCGGGCGCGATTCAATGCGAGCGTGGCCGAGGTGGGCGCCAACGACGATGCCGGCTCAGCAATACTGGCGGTGGCGGTGGTAAGCAACGACGCACGGCATGCGGACTCGCAACTCCAGGCAATCCTCGCGGCGATAGAGGACTGGAGTCATGATGCTGTGCTCTCAGGCGTGGAGACCGAAATCCTCCACGCCTGAAGCGAACGTACCGGTCTACGGCCCGGCCGGGATGACCCAGCTTCGAGCCTCATCGAGGGCGATCCAGTAGGCGTTGCCGAAGACGAGGACGCTGAGGGTGTTGGTTCCCGGGATGTTGACGCCCGCGGGGAAGAAGCGGAGCCAGCCGGGGTTCTGGTAGAAGTAGACCGCCGTGACGTCACCGTAGATGGACGTGGTCTCGTTGTTTCCATCGAGACTCTGGAGGGCGACGATGACGTCGATGCCGGTGGGGCCGGCCCAGGTGACGAGGTTCCAGCGGAACGACAGCGAATAGGTAACCGTCGCGGTGCTGCTCTTGTAGGTGTAGGTCGTGCCGCTCCCGGTGGGGCTTGTGCCCTGGGGAGTAACGACGCGCACGGTCACGGCCCCGGGCACCCCGGCTGGAGCGACGGCGGTGATCTTCGTGCTGCTGTCGACCTGGAAGCTGGTGGCCGCATTGCCACCGAACGCGACGGAGGTTGCCCCGGTGAGGTCGGTACCGGTGATGACGACCTGCGTGCCACCGGCGACCGGCCCCTGCGAAGGTGAGAGCGAGCTGATGGTGGGCAGGGCGTTGTAGGTGTACTCGTCATCATCGGTGGTGGTACTGAGGCCGGCGGGGCTCTGCACGCGAACGTGGACGACACCGGTACCGGCGGGCACCTGGGCCACGATCGAGGTCCCGCTCGAGACCTGGATGGCAGGGGATTCGTTGGTGCCGAAAAGAACAATCGTTGCGCCGAGGAAGTTGCTGCCGGTGATGGTGATGAAGCCACCGCCGGTCTTGGGGCCACTATTGGGCGTCAGGGCACTGACCGACGGTACTCCGTAGGTGAAGCGGTCGGCATTGACCTCGGGGCTGGTGCCACCGGGAGCCGAGACCCGGATATGGACGGTTCCCAGGGCCTGTGCAGGAGAGGTGGCAGTGATGCTCGTGTCGCTGACGAAGGTGAAGCTGGTCGCGGCGATGGCTCCGAAGCTCACGGCGGTGACGCCGGTGAAGCCACTGCCGGTGATGGTGACGACGGTGCCACCTGCGGTGGGGCCGCCGGTGGGCGAGACGCCGGTGATGTTCGGGCCGCCAAGGTATTCGTAGTCGTCGGCGGCGACGTTGGGGCTGGTACCGCTGGCATTGGTGACACTGACGTTCACGGTGCCGAGGGCGTGCGGCGGTGCGACGGCGGTTATCTGGGTGGCGCCGTTGATGACGAAGCTCAGCGCGTTCGTCCCGCCGAAGCTGACGGTGGTGACGCCGAGCAGGTTGGTGCCGCTGATGATGACGTTGTTGTTGCCACCGGTGGGACCGGTGTCAGGATTGAGACCCGTGATGGTTGGCGCCAGGGTGTAGGTGAAGTCGTTGCCAGTGCCGGCGGTTGGGCTGGTACCGGCAGGAGTGATCACGGTGACATCGACAGTACCCGGTACTGTCCCTGACGGTACGGTGGCGGTCAGCGTTGTGGAGCTGTCGACATGGAACACTGATGCTGTGAACGAACCGAACTTTATCGATGTCACGGTACCGAGGAACTGGCCCGTGATGGTGACCTGGGTGCCGCCTGCAACCGGGCCGGAGTTCGGCGTGACGCTGGTGACGAGAGGGATGTTGCCGGTGTAGGTGAAGTCGTCCGCAGGCGTGTTCGGACTCGTACCGGATGGACTGGTGACGCTTACTCGAACCGTGCCTACTGTCAGTGCGGGAGCGGTCGCCGTGATCTGATCGTCGTCATCGATATTAAAGGCGACTGCGGGTGTCCCGCCGAACGATACAGCGCTTGCGCCAGTGAACCCGTTTCCGTGAATCACTACCTCGCTCGTTTGCCCAGCCGGGCGGCTGGCCGGGTTGAGAGAGTGAATCGCAGGGCCGGATGTGTACTCGAACTTGCTCGCGGCAGAGGGTACATTTTGTCCCCCGTCGCGGTTGTCCACCAGTACGTCGACTATCCCGGCTGCGTGATTGGGAGCGACGGCCTGGATCCGGTTGTCGCTGGCGATGCTGCAGCTAAGTGCGGCAGTACCGCCAAATGTCACGTCGTCGGGACACGTAGCTCCGAGGAAATTAGCGCCGAGAATCGTGACGTCGGCACCGCCCGATGTATTGTCGCTGCTCGGTGACACGCTCGTGATGATGGACTTCTGCGGGCCATCGTCGTCATTGATCGTGATGCTAACGCTATCCTGATCACCAGGGACGCTGCACGGTGTCTGGCCGCCACCGACGTTCTCGTCGATTATGAAGTCCACAACGATCGAATCGCCCGGAGTGCCGTTGTCTACTGCCGTAAGCGTGACAGTCTCGCTGTTTGAGGACCCTGTGAACTCCTCGGAGCCGGCAGGAGATAGTCGGCCGGATGGCACGCCCAAGTATTCGGTGTAGTACCGGACGTGGGCAGTTTCATTTCCGCCGGACCGGTTCAGCACAATATTGATCTGCTGACCCTCAGTGACTACGTAGGTCCCCGGCATGATCGTACACGTCCCAACCGCGGCACTTGCCGGGCGGATGCTACTGGCTGCCAGGGCAATGCCGATGAGCAGCGCCGCAAGCACAAGTACGAGAAGCCGCAGCGGATGCGACAGGACAGGAGTTGTTCCCATGTCGAACCTCCCTCATGACCGGTGCCCCGCCGATCCGGTGGTTCGCCCCTGATTGTACGGGGATATTGGGCGACATGATACTGCCCAGTCGAACCAATCCGGAGCCCGCAACCGCAGCGGATCGGCCCGTGCTGACGTCCGGCCACGGCACGCCGCACGGTATTCGCGGCTAAGCGTCGGCGACCATGGAGCGGACTTCCTTGAGCAGCCGCAACGACGACAGGGCACGGGACTGGTCGCTGACAAGGCTGCGGACGATGACGTCGGTGTAGCCCATAGCGGCGAGTTCCCGGAAGTCCTCGGCCACCTCTGCCGGAGACCCGTAGACGGGGGCGTCTTTGGGGAATCCGCGGTAGCCCTTTTCGACGATGGGCCCGGCAATGCGGGCAGCCTCTTCGCTCGTCTCGCCGACGAAGATGTCACGGCGGATAGCGGTGACACCTGCCGGCTTACCCAGTGCGGCACAGCTGGCCCGATACTGCTCGACCTGGTGGCGAGCACCCGGTTTGGGTTCGCCGGGTGCGGCCAGCCAGCCATCGCCCATGCGGGCGGCGCGCTCGATAGCGACATCGGCGGAGGCGGCAATCCAGATTTCAACCGGTTCGGGTGGGACCGGCGAGATGGAGGCCGCGGTGAAGGTAAATCGCCCGCTTGAGGAGACATCTTCGCCGGCCCAGAGCCTGCGCAATGCCGTGAGTGACTCTTCGAAGGCTGAGGGACGGGTCTTCATGGTTGTGCCCATGGCGGCGAACTGGTCTTCGCCGTAGCCGAGGCCGCACTGCAGGATGAATCGCCCTTCGGCAAGTGAGGCGAGCGTGCCGACTTGCTCGGCCAGCAAGACCGGCTGCCAGAGGGGGAGCAAGAAGAGGCAGCCGAAAGGCCTGTCGCCCCATTCGGCCAGCAAACGGCCCATGATCGGAACGTTCTGGTAGTAGGGCGCGGGCGTCGCGTGGTGGTCGCCAACGAAGAGCGAGTCCAGGCCCGCCTCACGTGCGGCGATGGTCCGCTCAATCATGTAGCGGGCCCCTTCGCGGGGGTCTGTCACGGCGTGGCTGCTGCTCAGCGAGATTCCGATGCGCATCAGGCGTCTCCTCGTAAGGCGTTGTCTATCTGGCGGACGAGTTCCGGGGGTAAGGGTCCGGCGGCTTCGGCGGCGAGGCAATCGCTCAGCTCCTGGCGGTTCTTGACGCCGAGGACGACGGTCGAGATGCCGGGCATGGAGAGCGCGTAGCGGTGGGCGAGGTTGGCTGTGGTCAGGCCCATGCCACGGGCAATCTCCCGGAGGGGCGCGGCGCGCTCGTAGTCGGCCAGAGCCGGGTCACCAGGGGGAAGGTCACGATCGATGGCATCAGTAAGCGACCCCGCGGCGACGGCGCGAATGCCCATGACGGCGACGTCGTTGCGGGCTGCGGCAGCGATAATCTCACGGGGGCGAGGCTCCTCGTCGAAGCGGCGCATGCCACCGAGAGCGTCAAGCGGATTGGCTATGGACTGGCAGATGTCCGGCCGGGGGCCGTTCTCCAGCAGATTGAGGATGGCCGATGGCACGCCGACGGCGGTGATTCCCCAGGCCCGGATACGGCCCTGCTCGCGGATGCGTTCGAAGGCGGGTGCGACGGCGGAACGGAAGAGGTCGAGTGGGGTGTTTGGCCGGGTTGCACCGGGCAGGTCGGGGCCAACCTGGCCGTGGAGGATGAAGGCATCAACGGCATCGAGGCGCATGCGTTTGAGGCTCTCATCGAGGCTCGCTGAGAGACGGTCGTAGACCTCACCCGGGGGTGCGCTGCCGAGGAGGTGCTTGGTGGTGAACATGGCGCCAACGGGAGGGTGGCCGCCGAACGCCTCACCGATGACGGTCTCTGCCTCGCCCTGGCCGTAGGTGGGAGCCATATCGAAGAGGGTGATCCCGCCGGCCACGGCTTCGTGGACGGTGGCGATGGCTTCATCGCGGCTGGTCGGGCCCCAGACTGCGCCGATCCCGCCGCCACCGAGAGCGAGGCGGCTGACAGGACCAAGGGGGCCAAGGAGTGCGGTGTTCACGGGCGGGAAGCATACAGGCCCGGCGGACCGGTATCCGGCCACTCGCGGGGATGATGGGGACGGAGGGATCGTTCCTTCGGGTTTCCCTGGAAACGACCACAGACGCCTTTGGCCGTACGATGCCCCCATGGCCGATGCTGCCCCGGGCCAGGCAGCGCCCTTTCAACGACCAAGCGGTCTCCTCATCGCGGCCGCTATCGTTGCTTTTGGCTTCATTGGTTCCCGGTTGCTCGGAGTTGTGCGTACGGCAGCGATCGCCGAGCAGTTCGGCTCGTCGCCCGATATCGCGGCCTACCGCGTGGCCTTTCTCGTCCCCGATCTGATCTTCCAGGTGCTTGCCGGCGCGACCCTCGGCAGCGCGTTCATCCCGGTGTTCGCCCGGCTATACCGGCGAGATGGCAGCGAGCGAGCGTGGCAGCTGGCGAGTTCAGCGCTCACGCTTGTTACTGCCGCAACGGCGGTCCTTTGCGTACTCGCCTTCATCTTCGCTCCCCTGCTGGTCCCGGCCCTGGCGCCGGGCCTTAGCGGAGACGGCGCTGATGTCGAAAGTAAGGCCGTATCGCTGACACGGTTGATGCTGCTCTCACCGTTTTTCTTCGCGATCAGCGGCATGGTCACCGGGATCCTCAATGCCCGGCAGCAGTTCTTCCTCCCGGCCCTGGCGCCGATGGTCTACAACATCGCGATCATTTTCGGGGCGGTTGTCCTGGCCGAGCCGTGGGGCGTTGAAGGGCTGGCCGCCGGTGTGGTGGTTGGCGCGGCGTTACACCTGGCCGTGCAGGTGCCAGGACTCGTCCGCGAACGCTTTCACTTCCGGTTGCGCTGGGACTGGCGCGATGAAGCGGTGCGGGAAGTGGGACGGCTCATGGGGCCCCGGGTGCTGGGGCTGGCAGCGGTGCAGCTCAACCTCTTCGTCACTGTCTTCTTTGCTTCGAAGATCGGATCGGCGGCGCTGGCGAACGTCACCTATGCCTTCTTCGTTGCCCAGCTGCCGCTGGCCCTGTTCGGGATGGCACTTTCGACGGCTGCCTTCCCACGGCTGGCGGACATGGTGGCAGAAGAAGACATGGCGGGCCTGGTGGCGACCGTTTCGCGAGTCCTCCGCTTCATTCTCTTCCTGACGATCCCGGCAGCGGTGGGACTCGCACTTCTGCGGGAGCCGGTTACTGAGGTGCTGCTGGAACGTGGCGCCTTCACGTCGGCCGACACGGCGATGACCGCGGCGGCGGTTGGGTGGTATTGCCTTGGGATCATTCCCCAGGCGGGTGTGGAGATTCACAGTCGCGGCTTCTATGCCCTCGGCGACACCCGCACGCCGGTGATCCTCACGGGCCTGAACCTGCTGGCCAACGGAGTGCTCTCCGCGCTGCTCTGGAAGGAGTTCGGGATCGAGGGCCTCGCCTTCTCCGTCGGCGTGGCATCGTGGGTGGAATGGCTACTGCTCTACCACCTTTACGCGCGCCGAACCGGGGCCGACACGCGCGAGGAGTTGCAGTTCACCAGTGCCTATGCGTTGTGCGCGGGGGCAATGGCGCTGTTCGTGGCCGTGGCCTGGGGCTTCCTCGATGTTGGTGGGGCGGGCAATTCGCTGACGACCGGTGTGGCGCTGGCTGGCGGCGGTGCGGCCGTCTACGCCGGTACGTCGCTGCTGCTCAACATCCCCGAAATCACGGATGTGCTTGCGCGGTTGCGCAGGGTAAGGCGAGAAGCGCCCGGTTAGTGCGCGGCGGCGTAGTGCTCGCCGAGGAGATCGCGCCCGAAGTCGGCTACGGGGTCTCGCCAGACAGTGTGAACGTGGTTGGCGCCGTCCTGGACGCAGTCGTACTCGATGAGGAGGCGGGGGCCCTGCAGCCGCCAGTAGTGCGGTTCGCCCGGCTCAGTGCTACCGGCCCAGGCGAAGTGAACATCGGCAAGCGAGTCTGCCGTGACGGGTGAAGATTCCGCGAGTTGTGGCGGCAGGCGCCGGGAGAACAGGGTTGCGAGATCCTGCAAAACGCCGGCCGCCGGGGAACCGGTGAGGTCGCGCCCGGAAATGCCCCTGGGACGGGCCGGAAGGGCGAGGGCCTCGTAGAGCTCTTCGGTCATACCGAGGTGTTCGGCGAAGCGGGCGATGCGGGCCACCATCGGCCGGTGCAGCTCTTCGGGGATGCCGCGCATGAGCTGCCATTGCGGCGGGGGTCGGTTTCCAGCTCCGAAACGCGGGCGATTGGCAGTGACCATGTCTTCCGGGGCGGCAGGGGAGAGGATGGCCACCTTCCGTTGTTCACCACTCAGGGCGTTGAGCAGGCTGCGGCCGAGATCCATCTCATCGGCGAGGGGGCGCATGAGCTGTCGTCCCACCGGGTACGAGGCAGGGTTCGCCCCGAAGAAGAGCGGTTGGTAGCGCACATCGTTGCCGGCGATGGTGTAGTTGACGGAGATGTGGTGCCCGCCAAAGCGCCAGCCCCAGCCGGAAGATGCGCCGGGGTCGCCAAACACGGTGAGGTAGTAGAAGTTGGGATCACGGGCGCGGCCGCGGTCATGGAGGAAGGCGGCGGTGAATCCTTCCCGCCCGTCGAGGACGTTCTCGAGGCCGATGATGGTGCAGGCGGTGTTGTAGGCCGATTCACTCAGCCCACTGTGGAGCAGGGCGAAGGCACGGCGCTGCTGTGGGCCATCCATATCGCGGAGGCTGAGGCCGCCGTGGTCGGTCGGTGTGTAAAACCAGGTGGTGCGTTCGCCTTCATCTTCGAAGGGCAGGTTGGCGATCGTTCGTTGTTCGGCGGACAGGCCGTCGAGAAGGGCATGCGCGGCAGCGGCCATCTCCTCAACGGCCTGCGATGTGGCGCCGGCGGGCGATACGGCCATTCGGCCTCGCTTAGATGGCGAATTCGGTATCGATCTTGGCGGACATATCGAAGTAGTCCTGGATCGTCTGGTTGAAGCGATAGAAGAGGTCTCGGCGGTTGTAGTCCTTGCCGACCGCGAGCTCTTTCTCGGTGTGAAGGTCGAGAGAGTTGAGGGTGAACTCGTGCTCGGCCTGGCCATTGTCCTTGATGTTCTGGAGCATGGCCTTCCACTCCTCGGGCTCCTGGACAAGCGTGAAGTCGAGGTCGGCCGCGTCGGGTGATGCGATCTCTTCCACGTCGGTAATCTCGAAGGCGTCGAAGACGATCTTGAATGTCTTGTCACCGACCTGGACGCCCATCTGGGCATCGGCGGCGCCAAACTGCTTGAAGCTGTCGGACTTGGCCAGCAAGTCTGCAGCCTCCCGGAACCACTCAACCGATGGGAATACTTTCTTGGACATGGAACCTCCGCGATTTGGGTCCGGGATCGCCTGGCGGGCTCCGGACGAAATAGATTCTAGCTATAGACAGGATTCTACGGGAGCAGGGTGGAGGTGTGCCATCAGCGGATACAGCCAGATTGCTGCCAGCTGTAAGACCGGGTCGTTGCATTGCCTTTGGTGTCGAAGGCCGTGACCTGGAAGGTTGAGGGGACGGGGTCGCCGGGATTGTTCACCGTGCCTTCGTAGCTCCCCTGGCCGATGTGCGTCATCGACGCCGAGTCACTGCCCCAGACCAGCTGTGCCCTCTCTACGCCCGAGGGATCGGTGGCGACCACCACGACGGTGAGCGAGATGGGATTGATTTCCAGGTCACAAGTGGAGAGCTGGACGGCCGGCCCGGTGGTATCGGGAACCGTCGTTGGTGTCGGCGTTGGCCCGATGGTCGACACGGATATCCGGATCGTGGCCCCGAGAATCGGATCCAGTATCACCTCAGCCGACTGATCGCCCGATGGCAGCTTTTCCCGGTCGATGTTGAGCACCACGACCTGGATGGCATTCGGGGCGGGCGCCAATGCGAAGCTTGCCGGGCTCACCGTCAGCCAGGGCTGGCTGGAGGAAGTGACGACCTCCGCGCCGCCGCAGAAGGAGACGTTGCGCACCTCGATTTGCCATACGGGCAGGTCCCTGAGGTCCAGCGACGTGGTTGGGACACTGAGCTGCGGGACGCAGGTGGTCGGGGTAGGGGTGACCGTCGGCGTGCGTGTCGGCGTCGGGGTGTTGGTAGGCGTGGCGGTCGGCGTACGGGTACCCGTGGGCGTCGCCGTGGGGATTCCGGGGGTGGCCGTTGGCGAAGGCGTGGCGGTCGCCTCTTCGAGGTTGCCACCGCTCGAAGACGGGGTGTCAGTGGGCGCCGGCTCGGGGGTGGCGGTGTCGTCGGCCGGCGGTGTCGCGGTCTCGGTGGGGGCAGTGGTTGGCGTCTCGGTGGGGTCGCGGTCCGTGGGGACGACGAGACCGCCATCATCGTCGCCGCCGTTGCGGGCGAGATTGAGGGGCGTGAAGGCAAAGAGGAGGAAGAGAACGGCAGCGAATGCCCCGAGGCCGAGTGCGGCATTGAAGACACGCCCGCCGAACCGGCCACCACCACCGGCCGTGGGGAAAGCAGGGGAGGCGGGGATACCGGCACCGCCGCCAGCGGCTGTGGCACCCTGCCAGTTCGCCATGAGCTGACCCAGGACGTCGGCCTTGAGGGCAGGAGGGGCCGCCAGTGGGGTGAACGCGCCGAAGACGGCCAACGGGCTCACCATCTTCTTCTTCCGTTCTTCGCACTGTTCGCAGCGGGCCACGTGCTGCTGCACCATCTTGCGCACGTCGGGCGTCATTTCGCGGATGCCCTGCTGCTCCAGTGCGGAGTCAAGCTCCGGGCAGTGTTTTCGTCCGTCGTGCAGCATGATGTAGGCCCCGATAGCTTCTTCGACGGCCTTTTTGAGACGGTTGAGCATCACGTAGCCGTTGTTCTTCGTGACGCCCATTACCTCGGCTATCTCAGCGCTTTCCAACCCCTGGTGCAGGTGGAGCTGGAGGAGCGATAGCTGTTTCGGGTCGAGGCCGGCGGCCGCCTCCCAGACGAGCGAGCCCATGGCCGAAGCCTCTGCAGCCTCGGCGGGGTCGCCGAACCGGTCGGTATCGACCACGTCCATCGAGACGTCGTCGCCATCGTCATCCTCGAAGCTGAGGGGGCGGGTCCGCGACGCCTTCTCCAGGCGGTTGAGGGTCGTATTCCTGGCAATCGTGAAGATCCAGCTCTTGAAGCTGGCTCCCTCCTTCAAACCGCCCAGCGCCTGCATCGCCTTGATGAAGGTGTCCTGGGTGATGTCGGCGGCCTCGTCGCGGTTGCGGGTCATGCGCGCGACGAAGTCGTAGACACGGTCGAAGTAGCGGTCGTAGAGACCGGCGAACGCCTGCTGATCGCCGGCCAATGCGGCGGCAACCAGTTTGCGATCCGTCTGCGCCTCTAGCGACGCGATTGCCATTGGCAACCTCCCCGGGTCCACCCGGTACCCGAAACAGGGATGGCCTGGCCGTCGATGGTTCGGCTATCCCACTCCTGAGACAGCTGAACCGCGGGTTTCTTACAGATTTCGGCACAAGAGTACATGAGTGTGCCAGGTGATAGCCGTCCTACGGGGGGTGCCGGCGGCCGCGGATCAGGACAGCGGTGACCATGCCGAAAACGAAGCCCCCGATATGCGCGAAGAATGCGACACCGCCTTCGGGCCCGGCCGCGGCGCCAAGCGAGGCGTAGCCGGCCACCAGGTTTTGGGCGAACCAGAAGCCAATCATGAGAATGGCGGGGACGGGCAGAGGGATGAAGAAGAAGGGGAAGAACGGGATGATGATGTTGACGGTTGCCCGCGGGAACCAGAGGAAGTAGGCGCCGAGGACCCCGGCAACGGCACCGCTGGCCCCGACGACCGGGACCACGGACTCCGTGTCGATGGCGACCTGGGTGAGCGACGCGACAATCCCGGCGAGTGCGTAGAAGAGCACGTACCCAAAGTGGCCGAGGCGATCCTCGACGTTGTCGCCAAACACCCAGAGAAACAGCATGTTGCCGAGCAGGTGGAGCCAGCCGGCGTGGAGGAAGAGGGAGGTGAGGATGGTCGCGAGCACGGGCAGCGTGGCCTGGCCACCGAGGTCGGAGTCACCGCTGAGGGCATCGAGGAACTCACGAGGCTGGAGGGCCCACTCGCAGTAGAAGCGGTCAACATCTGTTGGGGCCGCATCGAACCCGTAGCAGACACCGTCCCGTTGTTCGCGGAACTCCTCGAGGCCCTGGCGGCGGGTGCCCGGCACTGCATTGGAAAGCGTGAGGGCATAGACGAAGACAGCGAGATTGACCGCGATAAATGCGTAGTTGACGAAGGGCGTCGTGCGGGTGCGAGGGCTGTCGCTGATGGGGATCAATTCGGGTCCGCCATGGCCGGATCGTAGCGGGCCGGAGCTAAGGTGCCGCCCGGGGCCGGAACCGGACAAATCGGACCGGGCGTAAACGGGGGGAATCCGTGCCGTAATTTCTCCGTAAATCCTGCTCCGCCTGAGGGGTTCCCCGGTTCCCGTAGGGGGTCGCGGTTCATACGTTCGAGGCCGGTCGCAGGTGTGCCCCCGCCCAATCTCGCGACCGCTGGATATCGCCATGGGCCGAAACCCGGCCTTACCGATGGCACTCGTGCTGGTTGCCGTGTGCACAGCCCTTGCCTTATCACTAACGACGCCGGGAGCAGTGCATGCCGGTGCCAACTGCGAAACCGCGGGCGCCGGGCTGAGCGCCTCCGAACAGGAGATGTTCGACCTGATCAATGCGGCCCGGGCTGCCGAGGGACTCAGCCCCCTCGTGATCTCACCGGGCCTGAACCGGACGGCAGCGTGGAAGTCAGCAGACCGGAGCGCGTGGGGAACAACGCCTTCAGATCCGTTGTTCTCACACAAGGACTCGCTGGGGCGCATGCCGACGCAGCGTGCGAATGACTGCGGCTTCCCAAAGGATGCGGCCGAGAACATCGCCTACGGCTGGGGAAGCGCGCGCGCCACGTTCGATGCCTGGATGGCGAGTTCGGGCCACCGCGCGAACATCCTGATGTCGTACTACGTGACGGTTGGGATCGGTGAACATGACGACCGCTGGACTGCGAACTTCGGGATCTTCAACGACGGTGCGGCAGCAGTACCGGCTCCGGCCGCGACAGTGGCCCCGGCTGCACCCGTTAGCCAGGCGAAGCCTGCGGTCCCGCAGCCACCGAAAGCAATGAAGCTCGGCGCCGGAGCCACGAGGGTTGTGTACGCGGGACCTGGCGGCTGGAGCGAAGACATCTTCGGCAGCCTCGGTTCCTCGCTCGAGTTCGTTTACACGTGGGATGCGGCACACGGGTGCTGGCTTCGTTATGTCCCGGGCGAGCCCTCCTACGTCAATTCCCTTGCGTGGATAAAGCCCGGCATTGAGGTGATCGTCGGGGTGACGTCGGCAGGCACGTGGGAGTGGTAGAGAGCAGATCAGGGCGCCAGCGTTAGCTCACGGATCGCCCCGGGCAAAATGTTTGTAAAACGTTTGAATTGGGGCCGATCCGGTGTATTTGCTAACTCCGCCGGTGGCTAGCTTCAGGTGGAGTCGCAGGGCCCGACCCCGCCCGACACCGGCGACTTACCCGGGGGAACATGGGAAGAACACGTGCGCGAGTGTCGCTTGCGCTGTTCGCCGCAGCAATGTTCTCGGCCGCCGTCTGGGCGGCAATGTCGGTTGAAGGCGCACGGGCGATCACTGACTGCGATACGGAAACGGCGGGCAACGATTCGGCCGAACTGGCAATGCTCCAGCTGGTGAGCAGCATGCGGGCGAGCCAGGGTGCAAATGCACTGGTGGTCTCTCCCAACCTGAACCGGATGGCTGCCTGGAAGTCGGGCGACTCGAGCAACCTCCCGCCGCTCAGCCACACGGACAGCCTGGGTCGTGCGCCCTTCGAGCGTGCGACGGACTGTGGCTACGGTTCCGGCGCGGCCGAGAACATTGCCTATGGCTATCCTTCGGCACAGGCGACATTCGACGCGTGGATGGCGTCTTCCGGACACCGCGCGAACATCCTGAACCCCACGTACGTGGCGATCGGCATCGGTCACACGGGCAATTCCTGGGCGATGAACTTCGGCTTCCTCAATGATGGCGGGGCGCCGGCACCAACGAGCACGTCACCGCCAACGAGCACAGCCACGCCGACTAACACTCCTCCCGGATCGCCGACGCAGGCCCCACCGACGCAGACCGCACCAACCCAGGCCCCGCCAACAGCGACCCGTACGATCGCCAGCCCGACACAGTCACCAGGGCAGCTGGCCCCTACCTTCACTCCTACCGTGCCCGCACCGACGAAGACTGCTGCGACTGGCAGACAGATGATCCAGGGACTCAACCTCGTCACCTATTCGGGGCCGACACTGCCGGTGGAACATGCCCTTGGCTCGCTGGGGTCGAATGTGGAGTGGGTGTACACGTGGGATGGTAGCAACTGGCTACGGTATTTCCCGGGCCAACCCCCGTATGTGAACACCTTGAAGACGCTGCAGCCCGGGGTCGCCTACTTCATTGCGATGCGAGGCGCAGCCAGCTGGGGCTACTAAGGGACGCGACATAGTTCCCGGTCGAATGTCAGGGACTACCCGTATATCGACTCCCCAACGGCGCTCGTAATCTACCCGTAATCCGTCTGGTACAATCCCCGGCGTTGCCCAAGAGGTACGCCGTACTCTCTTGGAGCGATACGATTCTGCATCAATCGCCAGGGGCTACGACCAGCGCACCCACGTCTCGAATCCGCCGTGAAAGTCCAGCTCGCACGAACGCCGATGCCGGAAAAGCCGGCCAGATGACGGGTGAAACCAGATTCGACCCGGGCGGGAGCGCCGCCCTGGAATCGCTGGTTACGGCGTTCCACAGCATGGACCTGGCGCGAGGACTTGCCCACCAAACGGGCGCCAGCTTCGCCGCAGTCATTGCCTGCGATGACGACACCGACACCATTGTGGATGTGTACCCGCAGGACCTTGGCTGGACGGCCAACGCGCCGGCGCCACGGGAACTGCTGGAAGGGCAGGCAGCGGGAACCTGGATGGTCGTGGATGCGAACCTGCGAGCCGCCGAGGCAAGGACACTGGCGGCCCATCTCGCAGACCTTGGGTTTGTAACCGCGGCACAGGTCTGCATTGGGAAGCCGGGCGAGTTCGCCGGGCGCATCGTGCTGGCAAGCCTCGCGAGTGACTGGCGGCCCCCCGAGCCGGGGGAGGCCTTCGGGCAGATGCTCCAGGCGCTCTGGCCGTACCTGAGGCACAGTGCTCGTTCGGCCCAGCGCACCATTCAGCGCCAGATGTTGCAGGCCCAGAAGATGGAATCGCTTGGATCGATGGCGGGAATGATCGCGCACGACTTCAACAACCTGCTTACGACGGTTCTCGGCTATACCAGCCTGCTGAAGATATCTCCGACGGTGAATGAACACGATCGCGAGAGCCTCGAACTGATCGAGAATGCGGCCCACAAGGCGGCTGACCTGAGCGGGCGACTGCTCACGTTTGCGCGTGGCGGCCTGGCCCGATTCGGTCCGCTGGACCTGCGTTCGGTGGTGCACGATGCGACGAAACTCGCCGAACCGGCGATCCACGAGCGGATCGCGCTGTATTGCAGCCTGCCGGATACACCGGTGCCGATCGAGGGCGATGGCGGCCAAATGCAGCAGGCGATCCTGAATATCGTGCTCAATGCCGTTGATGCGATGCCGGAGGGAGGGGTGATCGACATTGCCCTCGGTATCGAAGGCGGGAAGGCCCGCCTGGTGATCGCCGACGATGGGCCGGGGATGGCCGAGGAGACGCAGGTGCGGATCTTCGAGCCCTTCTACACGACGAAACCGATCGGCTCTGGCTCGGGGCTGGGGATGGCGATCACGTACGGGATTGTTGTGCAGAGCCACGAAGGGCAGATTTCCCTGGAGACGGCGCCGGGCGAAGGGGCCCGGTTCACCGTTGAACTGCCGCTGCTGGAAGAACACGAACCCAACCTGGCGTTCGCGGACCCCGCGGTGGATACGGACCTCGTACTTATCGTGGATGACGATGACATGGTGCGGCGAGCGACGGGGGAGGCGATCAAGCACCTGGGGTACAACGCAGTGGAAGCGTCAACGGGCCGGATGGCGATCGAGCTAGTGCGGGCACGACCGGAACGGTTTTCGGTTGTGCTACTGGACCTTGTGATGCCGGAGCTCACGGGGGCGGAAACGTTCCGTGAACTGCAGAAGATCCGGGAGGACCTGCCGGTCATTGTGTGCACGGGGTATGCCTCGGATGGGCACATCGACGCGGCGATGCGACGGAAGATCGCCGGGCTAGTGCAGAAGCCATTCACGCCGGAGCGGTTGCGTGCTGCAATCGCTGAAGTGGCGCCGGCGCTGGTCTCTTAGGGAATCCCTGCGGGGACGGTTCTTCGACAACGGGATGCATGCAAAACGGGCCCCCCTTGCGGGAGGCCCGTTTTGTGTTTGTAGGCTACGAGAGCCGGTGCTTAGCGGGTGCGGCGTGCGACCGCGACGCCGGAGGCGCCGAAGGCGATAACACCGAGACCGAGTACAGCGAACAGCCACGAGGACGTGCTTGCTGCATCGCTAGCGCCGGTACCCGTTTCAGGGGCCGTGGGCGTGGGCGGAGTTACGACCGTGAGGTCCAGCTGGTTGAGCTGATAGTTCAGCCAGCTGCCCGTCTGCGAGGCCTTCTTGCCGCCGACCCAGAAGTCGACGGAAGCACCTTCAGTGCCGCAGTTGGGTGTCTGGTCGGGGTCCAGCGCCGGGATTTCCAGCGTGTAGCGGGCCTGAGAACCAGAGTTGAACACGGTTGTAACGCCACAGGAGGCGCCGCCGATACGAGCTTCGACGACCGTGCCCGCTGATGGCGCTACGCCATCGACGAGAACTGCGCCAACGAAGGTTGCGGGCGGGGCCGGAGGAGAATCCGCCGCGGCCTGGGAAGCACCGAGCGTGCCGGCGATACCGAACAGCATCACCGCGAGCCCTGCGCCGCCGAGCCACTTGAGAATCTGCGTCATTCCATTTGCTCCATTCTGTGGTGTGACCTTGTAACCATCCGTTCAGGGTACCGCCCTTCCCCTCCTGGTGGAGAGGAAGGACAGGTTCCCTTTACGAACTAGTTAACGTCGGTCACCACCGTCCAGGTGATGGAATTGGGGCCCTTGATTGCGATCCAGTAGGCGGCGCCTTCCTCGAGGCCGGTGAGGTCGTTCGCACCAGGAACGCCGACACCGTCGGGGAAGAAGCTGAGCCACGACTGTGACTGCTGTTGCCAGCCGTACACGGCCGTTACTTCGCTGAGGATGTTCGTACCGCCGTCGTTGGCGCCCGTACCGGAGAGAGCGTCGGTCGGCGAGATGCCGTCGGCGCCGGCCCAGGTGATGAGGCTCCAGCGGAAGTTCAGCGTGTACGTAATCTCATCGGTGAAGTCAACGATGCGATCGAATCCGAGCTTGCCTTCGTCGGCCGGCTCGTGGGCGATGATGAAGACGTTGGTGCGGCCGAGGAGGCTGTTAGACAGCTTGACCCAGGTCTGGCACTCAACGGTCTGGTCGTTGATCGGCGGGAAGGTCTTGTGACCGTGCGCCGTTTCAGCGGTGCTGTAGGTGTACGTCGTCGCGGACTGGTTGGTCACAGCGATGGTGCCGAGGTGTGCGGCATCAATGAAGCGGCCGCCTTCGTCGGAATCGATGAGCCAGTCGACCTGCTCGCCGAGGACCGGGTGCAGGCTGATGCGACCATTCGCGTTCTCGTTCTGGCAGAAGCCGTCGCGATCGAGCGCGTGGAGGACGATGTACTTGAACTGCTGGGTCTCGCCGTCTTCAACGGTGACTTCCTTGTAGCCGCCCCACGTCCAGTTAACCGTGGCCGTGTTGGTGCTGACAGGGAAGTGCTTACCGCGGAAGTCGGGGTAATCGGCAGTTGCGCTGATGGTGGAGACGCCGACCACGTCGCCCATGGAGCAGTGATGCCCACCGGCGTAGAGGTTGGTCTCGCACTCGTCGAACGTGAGGTTGGCGTCGCCGTTGGCGATGACCATGAACTCACCGTGGTTGTCGCTGAAGACGACCAGGCGGCGGGCGATGGTGGAATCACCGTAGACGGAGACGGCATTGGCGAGCTCGGCGGCCAGCTTGGTGCTGATCACCTGGCCCGGGCTACCGTTCCGGTTCTTGCCGACGTAGACGGCGGTCCAGTACTCGTAAGCACCCTGACCGAGGCCGCCAGGACCGTCGAGGCCCCACGTATTCCAGTCGAAGCCACCACCAGCGACGTTCGCCGGGAGCCACGGGCTCTCAGGAATGTCGGTGTAGTAGTAGGCGTTCGGGAAGATCTGGCCGGCAGCGTTGGCGCCACCGATGTAGTAGACGTCCTGCTTGCGGACCTGCTTGATGAAGCCGGCGCCGTTGATGTCAATGGTCACAGGGGCCGGAGGCATCGGGGCGTCCCACCAATCGAGCACGCCGTCACCAAGGATGGTGTCCTTGATGTTGCCGGGATCGAGGTCGCTGAGGGCTGCGCCACCGAAGACGGGGGCGAGACCGGGGATATCGATCATGCTGTACGGGCCTTCGAAGGGCACGCCAGAAAGGACCGAGATGGTGGTACCGGCAGCCGGAGCGGCGGCCAGGGCCGAGCTAATGGTGATGGAGTTGCCAGCCTTGGCGATGACCGTGTAGGTCGAAGTGCCGGCACCAACCTTGATGACCTGGCCGACTGGCAGCTGGCTTGCGTCAGCAACCTTGAGGACAGTCGTCGTGCTGCCCGCCACCGTGGTGGTCACGAGGGTTGCGCTGCCCTGGCCCGTAGGCGTGGAGAGAGCGATGCCCTTCGTGTTGTTGGGGGCGAACATGTAGTCGTACTCGGGCCGGCATTCGTAGCCGCAGGAGCCGCCCTGGAGCAGAGCCCAGTCAGTCGGCATAACCCAGCGGTCGGCCGGGAGCACGTTGGTCGGATCGCTATCGTCGCGGGCGCGGCCGGACGGGTTGCTGTTGGTGAACCAACCGGTGACGCGGCCGCGGACCAGGAGGTCGCGCGAGACGTTCCAGTCGGCCTCGGTAACGTCGGTCGAGCTGTCCCACGGGTTGCCCGGGGCGAAGTCGCTGCCCGTGCTGTTGTGGGTCGGCTTGGAGACCGAGGTGACGAGGGAGACGTTCACCGTGTTGAGCTTCATGTAGTAGATGACAACGGCGACCTTGGTCTGGTTGTCATTGAGTTCGTCACAGCCGTCATCACAGGCATCGACGACGAACATTTCGATATCAACCTGGCCCTGATCTTCCGACTCATAGATGAAGCGAGAGATACAGCCGGGCTGTTCGCCGGTCTCGTCGATGAATTCGTTGTCGAGCCAGTCGTCCTCGAACTGCTCGCTTCCCGTGTCGACGTCGATGTAGGCGAAGTCGTTGCCTTCGATGTCAACATCGAGACCGGGGACGAAGTTGCCGGGGCCGGAGCCACGGACAGCCTCAACCTCGAAGTAGTCGTAGTCGAACCACGGGCAGTAGCCGTTCGAATCGAGCGTACCGTTCGGGAACTGGGAGGGATCGCCAGTGTGGGTAGCCTGGAAGTCGCCCGGGGGCAGACGCCAGTCGTGCTCAACCATGACGCGCTGGCCGGCCCAGGCAAGCACTACCTGCTTGACGGGGAGCGGAGCGGTGATCAGGTTGATCCGCACCTTCTGGTAGATCTCGATACCGGTGCCGCTGCCGATGGGGCCCGGCTCGCTGCCGTAGATGGTGAACTCAATGGAGTCACCGATCTGGCAGGCGTCCGACCAGACGGTCACCTCAGGCAGGTCAAAGACATCACCATCATTGTCGAGCTTGGTGAGGCCGTCGGAGCCGGAAGGACCGTAGCTCCAGTCGGCGCATGAGCTCGACGGGAAATCGATCTCCCACTCAACGCCAACGAGGGCGTGCTCTTCATGGCCACCGGCACTGTTGGTGTGGCTGCCATAGAAGGCGTCATCGAAAAAGATATTGCCGAACTCGTAGACGCTGTTGGCGGGGTTGAAGTAGGCGGGAGCATTGAGTTCCAGCACGACTTCGTTGGCACCACAGCCGTCGTCGGTGATCAGGTTGTCTTCCTTGACGTTGTTCGACTGCGCGAACTGGCTCTGGCCGAAGCCCCAGTCGACGCAGCTGTACTCGAGGCGATTCCATTCCTTGATGAGGGC
>JAGQGZ010000300.1 GCA_020432105.1 Dehalococcoidia bacterium
GTACTGCGAGTTGAGCCGATCGGCCTGGCCGATTGGGGCCTCATGGTCGTGGTCGCCTCGACGGTGCTCGGAGCTGTCGAGTTGCACAAGAGGTTGCGGCGGCGATAGCGCGCGCCGTCCGGCAGGGGTGCCCCGCCAGCGGGGTTTTAGGCAGGGACGGTGTCTCCTACCCCTGCCCTAGAGGCATCAGGCGAACAGTTACTTTTGAACAGACAGCGGATCGTACGTTGGTCAGAGGTCGGGGGCCGTCCATCCGGCAGTTGCGCCGCCTTCGCCTGGACAAGAGGAAGAAATGGATCCCATGGATCCCTATCGAGATGACGACTCTCGATCGGCCGGGGCAAAGATACTGCGTGCAGGATTCATAGCACTCGTTGCGGTGTACTTCGCCACCATTGGAGTCGTTGGATGGCGAGCATTCAGCGAGAGCCCCGGTACCGCCGCCCCCGAGGAGCCGCTCGCGGTGTCGGTATCGGTGTCGACTGTCAGCCCGGCCCCGGCCAGCAGAGGTAACAAGACAGGCATCCCGATGGTCGACGATGCCCTCAAGGGGTTCTTTCGAGGAGAGGTCGAGGCGGTCTTCTCCGTCCTCGTCTTTCAACCGGTTGGCTGTGGCACCATGCCCAGCCATAGTGAGCCGGGACTGACCTGTCGAGAGGGGCAGATTCCCGGTTCAAGGAGTGAGTTGTTTCTCACCGGCTGCGAGCCCACCTGGATGACCGCTGAGAGTGTACGGACCAAGATCGGCGAGCTGGTACGGAACGTTCCGAAGCTTTACGCGGTAGGTAAAGAGCAAGACGGGTACCGGGCAGTACTGTCCTGGCCGGATGCCGCGAGGCAGTCTCTGGTGGTCAATATCTCGCCTGCCGGTGTGACGTCGTTTCAGTCCGGATGCGCCCTTCCCAATGAGATCGCGATTGACCGGCCTGTGCACTGGTAAGCACCCAGCTTGGTGGGCCACATTCGACGGCAGGCAACATTGCTGTCACAACAACCGGGGAGCATCACAGATGTCAAGAAAAATAGCCACGATCATCGCCTATGTGGGGGAGGACGGGCGTTACCAACCTGTTAGCGACAGGGCGGCCGTTGCGGCCCGGGCGTCACACGCCCGGCTAATCCTTCATAACATTGATGCGGTCGGTATTCACATACCGTTTCCCGTGAGGTGGAGTACCCCGGGAGAGCAGGACATGTTCGATTCGGGCAGGTTGACGGCGGAGATGCTCCGTGACCTCGGCCGGATCGAGCTTGCGCGCCAGGTTGCCGTGCTCAGTAGTTCGGGTGTCGAGACGTACGGCTGGCTGCCTGAGACCTCGATCCTGGGCGCCCTTCTGCGGTATGCGGCGGCCCGGAGCGCCCACACTACGGCGGAATGCCGATGACTGGCCTCGCAGCTCTCCGCCAAACGGACCGTGGCAGCCACCCCGAACAGTGAAGGAGCTG
>JAGQGZ010000301.1 GCA_020432105.1 Dehalococcoidia bacterium
GGGGTTCATGGCAGTGCGGCTCTTAGTCGAACGAGCAGTCTCGGCGTGGGTCGTGCGGTGCACGTTTGCTTGCCAAGAGCCGTTCCCAATCCTCCGCGACCGATTGTCGAAGGAGTGGGAACCGGCGGGACAACTCTCCAGAGATGAGCGGACGTGGCGACTCTTTCAGGTGGCACAGCTCGTCGGGCTAGGAGCGGCCGAACTCGACAGATTGTCTGCAGTCGAACTATCCACTCTCGTCGACTTCCTTAACAAGTACGGCGACCAGGAGATCAGGAGACTACTGCATCTTGCCTTCGAGCGAACCTTCCACAACGGTGTGCTCGCGGCACTTGCTTCGCATAGATCTGAGCCAGTCCCAATTCCAAACGCCCAGGTTGTCTTCTGCCTTGACGAACGCGAGGAGTCGATGCGCCGTCACCTGGAAGAAGTGAGTCCGGAGGTCGAGACTGTCGGCTACGCCGGGTTCTACGGCGTAGCGATGTACTACAAGGGGTTAGACGATGCCCATGCGCGGCCGTTGTCCCCCGTGGGGATCCGTCCAAAGCATGAGGTGACGGAAATGCCCCTGGGAGACGTACAGACGCATGTCTTCTGGCGACGCCTGCTGCACCAGCGGCTTGCTCTCAGCCGCGAAAGCATCACCGGCGGGGGCACAACCCTCGTGAGGGGGACCGTCTTTACCGCATTGGCAGGGTCAGTCATGGCTATCCCGCTCGTTTTCCGAGTTCTTTTCCCCCGACTGACCGCTCGCGCTCATCGCCGGGCCCGATCGCTCTTGCGACCTCACCCAACCACGGAACTGTCGGTGGATCGAGTCTCGAGACGCATCTCTTCGATTGGTGAACTCTCTGGATTTAGCATCGAAGAAATGGCGGCCATAGTTGCCCGCGTGCTGCAGGAAATGGGTATCGCGCACCGCCTGGCGCCGCTCGTTGTGGTCCTTGGCCACGGATCCACGAGCCTTAACAATCCTCATGAATCCGCTCATGATTGTGGGGCATGCGGTGGGGGCCGGGGTGGGCCCAACGCGCGGGCCTTCGCGTATATGGCCAACAATCCTGGCGTTCGGACATTGGTTGCCGCCGCCGGCACGCCGATTCCCCCCTCAACGTGGTTCATCGGCGGCGAGCACAATACCTGCGACGACTCGATAGAACTGTTCGATCTAGCAGTCGCCCCGGAGTGGGCATGCGAACAACTCGAGGTGCTCAAGCCCGCACTTGAGCGAGCCCGCGCCCGGAATGCTCACGAGCGCTGTCGCCATTTCGAGTCTTTCCCGGACTGGTTGTCCGAGTCACTCGCTCTCGCCCACGTGGAAGGGCGTTCAAACGACCTCGCCCAGCCCAGGCCGGAATACGGTCACGCCACCAACGCCCTCTGCGTGATAGGTCGCCGCACACTTACCCGTGGCCTGTTCTTGGATC
>JAGQGZ010000302.1 GCA_020432105.1 Dehalococcoidia bacterium
TGCATCCGCAGGTCATCGGTCGGGGCGCCCGGCTCACTATGCTGGAAGGAGTCATCCAGCACATGCAGGCCCAGCCGAGCGTGGTCTTCCGGCGCATGCAGGATGTGGCACGGGACTGGGCGGAAGCGAACCCCTAGCGTCCACAGTCCCCAAGTAGTACCGACAAACCGCTTCCAGCGACTGAGGCGGGGAGGGGCAGGTGGGGGGCAGACTTCTCTTGGTGACGAAACCAGAGAAGGGACCTGCCTCCACCGATGTCCAATGATGACGTAATCCATCGTTTCCGTCTGGCCCTCTTCGCCCGTGCCGGCGAAGTGGGCGTCAGCCAGGCCTGCAGAGAGTTCGGCGTCCATCGCTCGACCTACTACCGCTGGCACCAGAAGGTGCAGCAGTGGGGCCTGGACGCCCTCCGTCCCCGTGAGCGGCGCCCACCGCGGATGCCGAACCAGACACCGCCGTGGATCGAACAGCGAGTCGTTGCCTTCGCCCTTGGCTATCCCGGCTTCGGTCCCCGGCGCATCGCTGCTGAGCTTGCCCGGCCCCGCTGGGGCGGCATCGTCCTCTCGGCCAACGGTGTCTGGCGCATCCTCCGCCGCTACGGCCTCAACCATCGCAACCAGCGCCACGCCCTGGTTGCCGGCCAAGCAGTACCGCCGGGCCCCGAACGTCCACCGGCGGAGCCTGAGCGGCATCTGGAAGCGGAGACGCCCGGGGAACTGGTCCAGTTCGACTGCTTCACCGTAGGCCGCCTCTCCGGCACCAAAGGCCGTGTCTGGCAGTACACCGCCATCGACGTGGCCAGCGGCTACACCTGGGCGGACCTCCACGCCACGCCTCACAACCCCGATGCCCGCTTCACCAGTACTCTCCTACGGCGTGTCCACCGCGAGTTGGTTGCAGCTGGCTGGCAACTCGAGCGCATCACCACCGATAACGGCTCTGAGTTCCGCTCCCGCACCTTCAGGGAGACGGCCGCCGAGCTGGGCATCCGGCATCGCTTCATTCATGCCGGGCGGCCACAGTCCAATGGCTGCGTCGAACGTGTCCAGCGCACTGTCCTGGAGGAGTGCTGGCGACGCAGCTTCGCACGCTCGCTTGTCCCAAAGCTGACGGCCCTTGCCCGCGACCTCGAAGCGTATCTCCACTACTACAACGAGGACCGCGTCCACCTCGGCCGCCTCACCAAGGGTCGCATCCCCGCTGACATCGTCTTCGCCGCTAACAAAATCAGCGCTAAGGCCTAACGCTATGATCTACCCATCATCAAGAGAGATCTGTCGCCACCACCTCGGGTCTGTACATACTAGAGTCTCACGCCCACCATTCCCTCTCCCCCCGGGAGAGGGCGCAGGGTGAGGGCCGCCCCCACAGCCAACAAACGCCCGGGTCTGGCCTACTAGAGTCTCACA
>JAGQGZ010000303.1 GCA_020432105.1 Dehalococcoidia bacterium
CCATGGGGAGTACAGGGAAGTGGCCCGGTGACTTCGCCGCGCAACAGGCGGCCAAGGTTGGCGGGGTGCAGACCGTCGGCGTCCTTGAGGGGGTCGATCCGGTCGATGATCGTCTGCTCGTCGATATGTTTCGGCAAGGGAAGCTGGGGGAGGATCGCGTGGGTGCCAGGATCCGCGTTGAGGCGATCGATCTCGGCCAGGAGCGCAGCCTCGGTGGTGACGGCGGGGAGGCGAAGGGTGGTGGCATTGATGCCGACCTCCTCACAGTCTCGCGCTTTTCCGGTGACGTAGCTGACCGAAGCGGGGTCGTCGCCGACGAGAATGACGGCAAGCCCGGGAGTGGTCCCCCGCCTGAGGAGGGCCTGGACGCCGCCAGCGACTTCGGCACGAATGCCAGCGGCAATGGCTTCACCAGAGATGAGTTGGGCGGTCACCGGTTCACTCTACCGTTAGCTGCGCGCAGGCACGAAACAGGGCACTCCCGTAGGATCCGGCAACTATGGCGACCAAGTTTGCGGTGGGGATCGACATCATTGAGATCGACCGCGTGGCTGACGTTATTCGGCGCCACGGCGACCGCTTTCTGAACCGCATCTACACGCCTGACGAGATTCTCCACTGCCGGGGCCGAGTCCCCGAGCTTGCTGCCCGGTTCGCGGCCAAAGAGGCTGTGATGAAAGCCCTTGGCACCGGCGTCCGCGGAGTCAGCTGGCGAGACATCGAGGTCCTCCCAAATCGGCGAGGGAAGCCGCTCGTGTTTCTCTACGGACGGGGGGCAAAGCGGGCAGAGCATATCGAGCTGCGCGGCCTGGAAATCAGCCTGACGCACTCGAAGGAGTACGCGATAGCATCGGTTGTAGGGGAGCGGGCGCTGACCGAAGAAGAGGACTACCCGCGGCGGGGAGAGAGCGCACAGCGATTGGTGCGGGAAGAGGGGTTGCGATGAAACTGGTGACAGCTGCCGAGATGCGCCGACTCGAACAGGCGGCTATTGAGGCGGGAAACAGCGAAGCTCAGTTGATGGAAGAGGCCGGGCTGGCCGTGGCCCAGGAGGCATGGATGCTGCTGGGCACGCTCGAAGGCCGGCGCATCGTGGTACTGGCGGGCCCCGGCAACAACGGTGGCGATGGACTCGTTGCCGGTCGCCAGCTCGCCAGCTGGGGAGCGGAGGTGGCGGCCTACATGCCCCTGAACGGCGGCGATCCGGTGAGGATGGAGGAGTTCTCCGCGGCAGGTGGAACGTTGATCAGGGCGGAGGATGACCTGGACGGAGAGATGGAAGAGGCGCTGATGTCGGCGCCGGACCTCGTTATCGACGCGCTTCTGGGCATCGGGGGCTCTCGAGCGATCGAGCCCGATAGCTCGCTTGGCACGAGCCTCC
>JAGQGZ010000304.1 GCA_020432105.1 Dehalococcoidia bacterium
AGCCCCCGGGACGTTCGCCGGGGGGTATTTCTCTCCTGTCGGGGTGGTTGCTACCGGAGGTCGATGACCGTCATGGGTTCCAGCCCGTCCGTCTGACGGACCAGGTTTGCTTCTTCCATCCCGGCCATGAAGCTGTCCGTGAAGTCCGCCGGCACCACAACGTACTCACCGTAGATGGGCGCCAGGCCCACCTGGGCACGGACCAGGTTTCCCTCAAGCTCAGCAACCTCCATCAGCTGCCGGTGCTCGCCCGAGCTGACCATATAGACGACTCGGGGCTGTTCAAAGGCTCTCGGAGTGTTGACCGTCGCGGAATCGCTTCCCGTCGCACTCGTCTGGAGTACTGGCCGCGAAAGCTCAGCGCCGACCGGAATGGTGTCGTCGATCCCGGAAGCCGATGCGACGACCGTGGTCTTGCCTCCTTCACTGTCGTTGTCGAGTAGCCAATAGGTCCCGGCAAAGGCGGTAGCGAAGATGAGGACGATGGCGGTGATGGTCCCCCAGGCGAGCGGTGAAGCTACCTGCGGATATCGGGTATTGATTGCCATTGAAGTTTTCCTTTCCTGCTGGACCTTGTTTGTGGGTAGAGGCTGATCTTTTGCCTGGAGTCGGCGCTCTCGGCGGCTCCTCTAATAGCGGCATTCCATCGGCATCACCTCGACCGGATTCCCCCGCATAGAACACCGTGGGAGGTATCGATGTCTGTGATGCAGTTCATAGTTATGTGAACTGATACATCACACAACTCCTGCACCATGCCAGGGGCACCAGGCTGCAGCGCGGTGCGATGGCCGAAGGTAGAGTTGGGAGGCGCAACATCCGGGAGGTTGAAACAGGTGGCAGATCCCATCGGTATCGCAGGTATCGGCACGGTGCAGGCCAGCCGACTTGAAGCTGCCGGCATCCACATCATGCCGGGACTTGCCCACTTCAACGCCGCGAACCTCCACGCAAGGCTCACCGAGGCGCAAGGCGAGAAGAGCCTTCGTTTCCCACCATCCGGTGGCAAGGTGGCGCGATGGGGCAAACAGGCGACAGCCCTTCCTCGCGACCTCCCCTCCTGAGTCCCTCATGAAGATCCGAAGACGCCGGGCCAGCGATGACATCATCGACGTTCGCAGTCAGTCCCCCGGAACCAAGCGTTCCGGCATTCCCGGCGGCAAGCTGGGAGCCGGTGGCGGTATCGGTGGCATCCTCATCGTCATTCTTCTTGCCGTACTTGGGGGCGGCTCACTGACGGGTGGTGGTGAAGGGTCCGGCGGGTCACTCGGCGGGCTTGAGCAAATC
>JAGQGZ010000305.1 GCA_020432105.1 Dehalococcoidia bacterium
CGGCTGGCCGATTGCAGCCATCCGTCCGAGAACACCTGAACAGGCAGTGCGCGCTACCCTCTCCCGGTCCGCTGCAGCAACGCCGGGAACTCATCGACGCCCACAACGGGATTAATGTCGGCATACTCTTCGACCGTGGTCCAGGTCTCGAACACCGCTTCGAACATGGCGTCTTCGTTCGGCACGTCGACGATGACCGTCACGGAACGGCGCGCGACGCTGAAGTACATCCCGATCGGATTGAGTTTCTGCCACGCCGCAACGAGGCTCTGCACCTTCTCGGGATCGTCTTCCACACGGTTATGCGCCGGAATCTCGATTTGCACTACGTACTTCATAGAGTCCTTCATTTGACTGAAATGGCGGGCGGACTCTAACACACTTTAGGTTAGCTATTCACTGACCAAGCCCTCAGGCCCCGCCGGCTTGCAGCGATCGAGCAGTTCGAATCGGGGGTTTGGAACGGGAGACGAGGTTCGAACGCACCCGCAGCCACAACGTCGTCATGTCCTTCGACCCCGTCTCGGCAGCTCTGGTCACATATCCTCTATCGACCCCAGTACGTGGTCACCAAGGACCCAGGCAACCAATGAGTAGCACTCGCTGTTTAGGGTCCTATCATCGCCCTTACCAACCGCCAGAACTATCTCCGAACACCTAGAATCGGGCGATGCCGCTTCGCTACGCACTGAACCTCCCCAATGCGGGAATCGCCTCAGCGGCGCCCGTACTCGCGGAATTCGCCGCAGTGGCGGAAGACTCCGGATGGGATGCCGTCTTCCTCGAAGACTACGTCGTATATCAGGCTCAATCGGATGTACCCGTGACGGACCCCTGGATCGCGTTGGCGGCTATGGCCGAACTCGCCATAGCCTAGCGGCATTGCTCCGGCCACAGGCAGTCCACCTGGTCGAGCATCGCAACCGTCATCGACTTCAGGTCCGTGTCAGGCCAGCCAGCCGCCCAGACGAAGATGAGCGCGTTCTGCGCCGCCACGAGTGCCAGCGCCGCCGTCGTGGCGGTGAGCACGCCACCGGGGGCGTCGCCAACGTCGGCCATGAAAAGCTGGAGATAGCGGTTCGACCATTCTGCGTCAGAGCGGCCATGCCGAGCAGAAAGCGACGGCGATGTGGCCACTACGGCGGCTCCCGCCAACACA
>JAGQGZ010000306.1 GCA_020432105.1 Dehalococcoidia bacterium
GCCATCAGCACGCCGCCGGTGAAGTTCTCGTAGCTCTGCACCACGCCCACGTCCTTGGGGCCCAGGCCGGCCATGCGGTACATGTTGGGCGCCACGGTGGAGAAGCTGGAGCTGGCGTAGTTCGGCTGGTTGTGGGCGTTGGCGCCCACGCGGTAGTCCGAGCCCGTGGCCGCACCGAGGATGTAGACCGGGCGGTTGGGGAAATCCTTCGCGCGCTCGGCCGGCACCATGATCACGGCGGCCGCGCCGTCGTTCTCCATGCAGCAGTCGAACAGGTGGAAGGGCTCCACGATCCAGCGCGAGTTGTCGTACTTGGCTTCGTCCAGCGGCTTGCCGTACATCACGGCGCGCGGGTTCGATTGCGCGTGGTGGTAAGAGGCCATGGCGATGGCGCGCAGCGCTTCCTGCTTCACGCCGTTTTCGTGCATGAAGCGGCGCGCCTTCATGGCGAACTTCTGGCCCGGCGAGAGCACGCCGTACGGCGCCTGGTAGGCCATGTCACCCGAGATGGTGGGCGCCGTGGGCGCCTTGCCGAAGCGGCCGAACTGGCCCTGGGCCAATGCTCGGAACGCCACCACGCAGTCGGCCAGCCCCGAGGCCACGGCCGCGGCGCCGTTGGCGATGGCACCGCAGTTGCCACCACCGCCGCCACCCCATTGCATGGTGGTCGAGCGCAGCTGCTTCATGCCCAGCGCAGCCGCCAGGCGCGAAGGGTCGTTGCGGTCGTTGGAGTAAGAGGCCACACCGTCGATGTCGCGCGGGTCGATGCCGGCGTCCTTCGAGGCGGCCAGCACCGACTTGAGCGCGAGCTTGAACTCGGCGTCCGGTGACTGGCTGTGTTTGTAG
>JAGQGZ010000307.1 GCA_020432105.1 Dehalococcoidia bacterium
AGTTCTTCTCGTCTCCGCAGCGGTATGCGATGGGTGCGGATGAGTCGATGTTTGTTGATGCTGACGGTGAGCCGTTGAATCAGTGGGACGCGATTTTGGGTCGGGTGTGGGCGGCGGGCCGTGACCCGGATACGGGGGATGTTCCGCAGTTGGGGCAGTTTGCGCAGTCGTCGCCGCAGGCTCATACGGAGCAGTTGCGTTCGTTGGCGGCGATGTTTTGTTCGGAGACGTCGCTTCCGTTGAATGCGTTGGGGATTGTGCAGGATAATCCGTCGTCGGCGCAGGCGATTGAGGCGGCGGAGCGGGATTTGATCATTGAGGCCCGCTATGCGATGGATTGTTTCGGGCCGAGGTTGTCGCGGGCGATGGCGGTGGCGGTGCAGATTCGGGATGATTTGGATGCTCCGCCGGCGGAGTTGTTGCGGTTGGATGCGAAGTGGCGGGATCCGGAGGAGCCGATGCGGTCGGCGGCCGGGGATTTCTTGATTAAGACGGTGCAGGCGTTTCCGTGGTTGGCTGAGTCGCGGGTTCCGTTGGAGCAGTTGGGGTGGGATGCGACGACGGTGGAGCGGGCGTGGGCGGATAAGCGGCGGGCGAACGTTACGTCGCTTTTGCAGAGGCTTCCTGTGAATCAGCCTGCTGCTGAACAGCAGGCGACGGGTCCGACTGGCGATGCCGGTATCTGAGCCTGAACGCCGGTTCATTCTCAATCAGCTCGGCAGCCGGGCAAAAGAGGACTTGATCCGTCTGTGGGACGCCGCGAACAGGTTCGACGACACCGACTTCTTCCGATACATATCTGAGGCTTTCCCCGATATCGCGATTGGCTAC
>JAGQGZ010000308.1 GCA_020432105.1 Dehalococcoidia bacterium
GTGGACTTCACGGGTGGACGCGATCAACACCGGAATTCGGGTGCTGCCGACTTGCCAGGTGCGGCGTACCATCGAAACATGGTCAAGGTGATCCTCGTCATCGTCGCGCTGGGCTTGATGATCTTCGCCCTGATCGATGCGTGGCAGGTGCCCGCCGCCGAGGTACGCGGAGGCAACCGCTTCCTGTGGACCCTGGCCATCCTGCTGCTCCCCGTGGTCGGCGCGCTGCTCTGGCTGTTCTTCGGTCGGCTGCCCGAGGACGGCCCGCGCTACCTCGGACCCGACGACGATCCCGACTTCCTGCGCGGGATGCCGCAGTGACTCAGACGCCCGAGTAGGAGTGCAGACCCTCGGCGAAGAAGTTCACCCCGAAGTAGTTGATGAGGAACGCCACGAAACCGATCAGGCCGATGATCGCGGCCTTCCGCCCCTTCCAGCCGGCCGTCGAGCGGGCGTGCAGGTAGCCGGCGTAGATCACCCACGTGATGAAGGCCCAGGTCTCCTTGGGGTCCCAGCCCCAGTAGCGGCCCCAGGCGTTCTCCGCCCAGATCGCCCCGGCGATCACCGCGAAGGTCCAGACCGGGAACACGAAGGCGATCGTGCGGTAGGCCAGGCTGTCCAGACGCTCCGCGCTGGGCAGCCGTCCGGCAAGGCCTTTGTCCGCAGTGCCCTTGTCCTCCGCACGCTGCTTGATCAGGTAGGCGCCGATGAAACCTGCGCTCAGGGTGAAAGCACC
>JAGQGZ010000309.1 GCA_020432105.1 Dehalococcoidia bacterium
CAACTTCTGGAGTTTCGCGCACAGCGCCTCCGCTCCGCGCTTTTTCTAAGCGAGGTTCAAGATCATAAGAGTCTTTATTTGAATTCTGATAGTGCTGCTCAGAAACAGCATCATTGGTGCTCATATTTTCTGTTTCACAGCCATCCAGAAGGCTTCGGGCGTGGTCTAAAGCTGACCCCAAAGCGTCTTCGATGCGCCTAAGGTCTTCCATTTCGAGTTTTCTGCGAAGATCTCGGGCCATTAGGGCCGCAAGATCAGAGAATTGGTCCCAGACGCCCTGATCCGGACGAAGTGAGCGCCCGTACTCGGCCAGCCCTGCGAGGTCACGCCGCATGAGGCTTACAGTGGCACGTAGGCGCTTGTACCGCTCTTCTGCGGCCCGGACGGTCTCAGCGGCCTCACAAACCTCCTGGAAGCGTCGAACGAGCGGAGAGAGGTCGAACCCAAACGCAACCTTTTCGTCGCCGTAGCGGCGGGCATAGCGCTTCCCATTGGGGCTATCGCGCCGGACAACAAAGCCAGTCTGCACAAGGTTGGAGAGGTGGCGCCGCATCGTCGAGCAGGGCATGCCGTTCAGGCGCTCGCAAATCGCCTTGTTGGACGGATGTACAATCAATTCGCTGTCATTGCCTCCGAGAATTGTCGCTTGGTGAAAGCTGACCAGCGCCTGAAGCACCGTCAAATCCCGATCGGACAAGCCGAACGCGACTCGAGCGGCAGCGAGCTCCCTC
>JAGQGZ010000030.1 GCA_020432105.1 Dehalococcoidia bacterium
GTTTGCGCCCGGGACCCCCATTGGGACCCAGTTGGTCGTTCCTACCCGGGTGGTTGTGCCAGCGATGCCATCCAATTGCGTCCGGTCAATCGCGCGTGAGAGGGCGAGCCGGACATTGGTGTCCTGGAGGGTGGGCTGACCGGTTCTAAACGCAAGGCCATTCGTTGCGGACTGTAGCTGGAGAATCACATCTGACCTGCCAGCCACGGCACCGGGATCTGCTATCTCCACCAGGTGCACGTTTCCAGCGTCGAACGCGGCGAGTGCGGAGACGACGTCTGCGTACACCTGGAACTCGATGGCCCGGAGATTCGGTCCACCGAGTTTCCAGTGGTCGTTCCGTACCATCTCCTCCCGGCTTCATTCGACCCAAGCCGCAACGCAGAACGGTCCGCTGCACGGAGCCTCCCCGATGGTCGGCCACACCGACTCTGTGCTCTCGAGGCGTTCGTCCGGAGCCGGGTAGGCGAGGGGTAGCGCCAGAATTGACGGAAACGACGGCTGCGCGGCGATCAGACGTATCTGCAGGGTCAGCGAGTCAACCGCCCGTACGCCAACCTCTACCACCTCGCGAGAGCCTTCGTACGCGTTGGTACAACCCTCCACATTTACGAGGACGTGTGCGCTATGCCTCCCAAACTCGCGGTTGCATGACCGGCGCAGGCCGAGCTCGAAGTCTCTGGCGTCGAGAGCGTCACCGTTCTGCCAGGTCATGTTGGGACGAATCGGAATGGCATACGTAAGGCCATCGGTGGAAACCGCCGGAAAGTCCGCAGCCAGCATCGGGATGAGCCTCTCGTCGCGTATGGCATACAGGGGCCGGTTGACGATGCCGTTGAGGTATCCGGAAAGCGTGAACGGAGACGCCACCCAGGGGTCTTCGTAGATCAGCTCCGAGGTAACACCGACGACGATCGTCCGTGACTCCGGATCGAAGGTAACCGCTGCTGGCGGGGCGGTCGTAGCGTCCAGCGGAACCGGTACCTTGCTGCCTCCACCGCAAGCCATAATTCCCATCGCGGCGAAGGACATGCCAATCGCAAGGTTCTGTTGCCGGTTCACTACGTCCGCCTGGGGGCGGGCGCTTGAGGGACGGCAAGGCGATTCTAGACCGTGGGGGGACGCACTTCTGTGAGGAACAGCATGGAGGGCCCGCAGACAAGCAGCGTCAAAGCCGGCACCACCGCGCGAGTGGTGCGTCCACCCAGGCTTCACACCCCCGACACGACGAATGACCAACGCTTGCTCTCCACCGGCTGCTCGATAGACCGGAGAGGCATCCGCCAGCATGAGGTCTTCGAAGGCGAACGCACAGCCTCGTTCGCACTCGCGATTGCTTACGGCTTCGTGATCGCGGCCCAGTGGACAGATTCCTCCGCGAACTCGGACCTTCGGCGGAGACGCGCCGAGCGCCAGCATCGCTTAGAAGCGCGTGTAGCCACCGTCGATCACGAACGAGTCGCCTGTGTGATACCGGCTGGCGTCGCTCGCCAGGTATACGGCGATGCCGCCGAAGTCGTCGCCGGTCCCCCAACGCCTGAAGGGCACCCGCCGAATGACGGCCGCTTCGAATCGCTCGTTGCCCACGTTCCGCTGGGTCATGGGAGTTTCGATCCATCCCGGGATCACGATGTTGCTGGTGATCTGGTAGCGCGCAAGCTCTACGGCCAGCCCTTGCATCATCGCGATCAGGGCGCCCTTCGAAGACGCGTAGGCCTGGCCGCGTGGCGCACCGTGGATTGCCGAAACGCTCGATGTGCCGACAAGCCGTCCGCCTTCACCTCGTTCCACCATGTGCCTGGCCGCTGCCCGCAATGTGTAGAACGCGCCATCCAGGTTCACGGCCCAGACCTTCCGCCACGCGTCCGTCGGCTGTTCATGGAACGGCAACGGGCTGCCGCCGCCGATGCCGGCATTGGCGAAGCAGGAATCCACCTTCCCCAGCGCGGTGACGGTCTTCTCCCAGCTTTCTTCGACCTGTGACTCATCGGAGACGTCGCATTGCAGCGCCAACGCGCGGACCCCATGCGCGCTGAGCTGCGCTTCGGCCGCACGATTTTTGTCCGGGTTTGTCCCCCAAACGCACACGTCGGCGCCGGCTCGCGCGAGTGCGTCGGCCATCCCCAGCCCGATGCCGCTATTGCCGCCCGTTACGAGGGCCACTTTCCCCTTGAGATCGAATTCCTGATAGCTCATGTTGTTCACTCCTTCGGTTGCTAGCGGCGAATCGGGCGCTCTCTTCCACGACTTCAGACCATCGCGGGTCGAGCGCGTGCGGAAGAGTCACCCCGGCGCCAGGTTTGGCGATGCAATATCACGGACGATACGGTACGGCCTGCTGTTCGAGACAGGGGAGGAGAGCCGCAATTCCTTCGCCCATCAGCCCGGTGGGGGTCCAGCCATGAGTCGTCCCAGCGAGTAGCATCAACCAACGCATCCAGGAGGCCGAACTGCAATGATTCGATCGGAGATCACCGGTGGTATCCGCGTCCTTACCCTTGCCCGCCCCGAAGCCCTGAACGCATTCAACACGGACCAGTTCGAGCGGCTTGCAGAACTCATCGTGGAGGCGGCTGACGACCCCGGCACCCGTGTTGTGGTCTTGACCGGGGAGGGTCGCGCATTCTCCGCCGGGGCCGATCTCAGCGGGACGCCACCCGCACGAGCCGACTACAAGTACGGATTCCCCGGCATGGTCGAAGTGATCATCGACTTCCCCAAGCCGTTCATCGTCGCGGCGAACGGCCTGGGTGTCGGGGTAGGCGCAACAATCCTCGGCCTTGCGGACATGGCATTCATGGCTGAGAGTGCACGCCTTCGCTGCCCGTTCTCGGCCCTCGGCCTCACCGCCGAGGCGTGCAGTACATATACGTTCTCCCGGCTGATGGGCCCGCAGAAGGCTGCGCGATTCCTGCTCGGCGCGGAATGGTGGGACGCAGCGGCGTGCAAGGAGGCAGGTCTTGCACTCGACGTCTTCCCTGACGCTGAGTTCATGGATCGTGTCATGGCTTTCGCCCGCGACCTTGCAGCGTGGCCGATGCCGTCGCTCATCGAAACCAAGGGGCTCCTGATGGCCCCGCACCGCGAGGCAATGCACCGGGCGAATCGGGAAGAGAACGAGGCTCTGGCGCGGCTCCGGGGTGGAGCGGCAAACGTAGAAGCGATGAAGGCCTTCCGCGAGAAGCGCGAACCCAACTTCGCGAACCTGTAGCACAGCCGTCAATGCGGCCTGAGGAAGCTGAATTCCCGTTGCAGATTTCGGAATTCCGGTTTGTAGTTCAGAACCCTGTCGCGTACCCTGAGACTCGTTGCCTGCCCCCGTGCAGAGCCTTTCCCATAAAGGTGCTGCACCTCTAGGGCGGGGCCGGCAGCGACCGGAGCACACCCTGTGTGTTGCTCTCCCCTCCGCGCCGGGCGGCCGGGCTCTAGCCTTTGCCGCCCGGCGCCATACCCCGTGCTCAATCGCGACATGATGTAGAGAGAGGCGATCACATGACAAGGACACCTCCCCCCGGGATGCGAGCAGACGCGATCGCCTACTACGAAAAGGTGCTCATCGGCGCCCGCTCTGCGTTCGCCGATCTCGGCCTGGATGCCGAGCTCAAGGACATCTCGGAGCGCGCCGGAGTGGGAATGGGCACCATTTATCGCCACTTCGGCAACAAGGACGGTGTGATTGCTCACGTGATCCAGGAAGCGCGTGAGGACATCAACAACTCGGTTGCAGCGGCGAAGGAAGCGGATGTCCCGCCGCTCGACCGGCTCCGCAACTGCCTCACGCTCAGCCTCGATTCAGTGGAACGATATGGCTGGGTGATCGAAGCGCTGCTGGGTCGGCGGCTGCCCCGGGATATCCAGGCGGAGATTGAGAACGACCGGACGCTTGGCGAGGCGGTGCTCTCCATCCTTGAAGAACTGGTCGCCGATGGCACGCTCCGAAAGGACCTTGACCTTCCGCTCGCTGCCTTGCTCATCCAGAGCGTGGTTCTCGCCTGGATCTTTGACCGCTCTCGTGAGGAACACGACGCAGCCGAAGCTGTTGACCGGATTCTCGATATCTTCCTCAACGGTGCGAGGGCCTAACCTGGAGACGGGCGATACGGTCATCGATTCGATGGTCGACAGTCTCAACGGCGTAATCGAGAGCGATGGCGGTGAGCGGATTGCGGCGGCCACTGCCGTCATCGTGGTCGCATTCGCCGCGTACCTCCTTTTCCGGTTCATCGTGGTGCCGCTGCTCAGGCGGCGTGGTGTCGACCCGTCGACCCGCTGGGGAGTGGTGTTTGGAGACAGGCAGGTGCTTGCCCGGCTGTCCTTCCTGGTCCCGGTCGTTGTTGCGACAGCAGGCCTGGAGGCCGTTCCACATCTCGAACCTGATGCGTCTGAGCTCATCGGGCGCGTTCTCGGCCTTCTGTTCGTCGTTGGCGCAGCGCGACTGGCCACGGCTGCTTCTGCTGCTATCCGCGATGCCCTAGATGGTGGCGAATCTCCTGAGCAGCCCCGCGCGCGGTTGCAGGCAGCCAACCTGGCGATCTACGCCATCGCCGCTATTTTTGCGGCAACCGTCGTGACCGGGCAGTCCCTCTGGTACCTGATCACCGGCCTGGGAGCGATAGCCGCAATCCTCGCAATAGTCTTCCAGGACACCATCCTCTCGACCGTTGCCTCGATTCAGATCTCCCAGAACGACATGGTGCGGGTCGGCGACTGGATAGAGGCGCCCCACCGTGGAGCCGACGGCCACGTCATCGATGTGGCCCTCCACGGCGTCAAGGTCCAGAACTTCGACAACACGATCGTGACGATCCCGACTTACGCGCTTGTCTCCGAGTCGTTCACAAACTGGCGAGGGATGTCCGATTCTGGCGTTCGCCGGATGAAGCGCTCGATGTCGATCGACGCGACCAGCATCCGGTTCGCGGAGGAGGAGGAGATAGACAGCTTTCGGACCTACCCGCCGCTGGATGAATATGTCGACCGGTTCCGTCGCTCACTGCCGCAGACGAACAATTGGAACGACCAGCTGAGCCGTGCCCAGCGTCGCCTCACCAACCTTGGCCTTTTTCGAGCCTACGTCCTCTCCTACGTGAGCCAGCGAGCGCTCATCTCCAGCGACAATCACCTCGTCGTTGTCCGGCAGCTTGAAAGCGGCGCTGCTGGCATGCCGCTGGAAATCTATGCCTTCGTCAGCACCACAAGATGGCCAGATTTCGAGACTGTCCAATCCGAGACATTTGAGCACCTTTTGAGCATCCTTCCGGCGTTCGGGCTCCGGCTTTATCAGCCGGTTGGAGACGCGGCGATCCGCGATCTGCGCATTGCTATGCAAAATACGCTCGGGGATGGCCTAAGGAATAACTGATTTCGAAGACTAAAGATCCTACAGTGATCGTTGGAAGGTGAAACATCATGAACCCAGCTCTTGCAGCAAGAATTGGCGAACTTACAGATCTCGGATGGGGAGTACGGTCTCAAACTGAGTCGACCGCCGCACTCGAAACTCGCAGCCGCTTCCACTGGGGAGTGCTCCTCATCCTCCTGATCTTTTTCCTTGGATTCGGCGCCATCCTCTACGTCGGCTACTGGCTCCTTACTTCGAGGCAACAGGTTTTCCTCAAGGCAGATGGCAACGAGGTGAGCATTCACGGCGATGTGTGGTTTGTGGAGTCCCAGATGGCAAGCCTCGAGGCGGCCCGTCGGACTATTGAAGAGGTCCGCCGCCGAGGGTTCTGGGCGACGATGTGGCCGTCCCTGGTGGCGCTGGCCCTGTCCCTCGCCGTATGGCTGGGCATCATCTGGCTGTTTGTCGCCATCGTTCGGTAGCGAGTAGTATCGGAATTCCACTTGCGCATAAGGGAATTCCGATTCCATACTCTCCCTATCCCCGCCGCCGGAGTTAGCCCACATGGGTCGAATAGTTTCGTGGGTCACGGAGTACAGCTACCGCAAGGCCTGGCTCGTGATCCTCGCAGTGGTGATGGTGGTCGGCTTTGGTGGCTACACCATCACCCAGGTCCAACAAGAACTCATACCTGATATCGAGTTCCCTCAGCTCACAATCATCGCCGTTGCCCCCGAGGGCCAACCCGGCGATATCGCGGCCGCTGTCACAATCCCCATCGAAAACGCTACGGGCCGGATTGAGGGACTCAAGAGCACTGAATCGACGACGGTGGCCGGGCTCAGTGTCGTTACGCTTCAGTTTCCTTTTGGCCAGGACCTCAATGCCGCTGAACAGGCGGTACAGGATGCGCTGGTTTCGGCACGTCTTGCTCCGGATGTGTCAACGTCCATCCTCAAGTTTGACCCGTCTATCCTGCCGATCGTCACATTCAGCGTTCGCGGGGATCTCTCGCAGTCCGAACTACTGACGATCGCCCAGAATGACGTGATTCCCGAACTCCGGGCGATCGACGGGGTGGCTTCCGCCGAGGTGGTCGGTGGGGCGGTCCAGGAGATTGTCGTCACGCTCGACCGTGCGGCGATGCTTGATGCCGGCGTTACCTACGACAACGTGGCCACCGCACTCCAGTCCAACAACGTGATTCTCCCCTCCGGGGACGTGGCTACTGAAGGCACCGTCGTCCCGCTGGACGTGGTGGCCGTCTTCTCCACTCTCGATGATATTCGCAGTGTCGTTGTAGCTGGCCCGGACGGACTGGTGGTCCTCTCCGAGATCGCCACGGTCGAGGTGTCTGAATCCACCTCGGTCGGCAGTGCCCGAACTGATGGACAGCCGGCCGTTGCAATTCGTGTTGCCAAGGAAAAGAACGCGAACACCGTCACGACGGCCCATGCGGTCACCGACCGGCTGGAAGAGCTCGACGAGGTGATCAACGAAGCTGTCACGATCGATGTCTTTGAAGATCAGTCGGAGTTCATCACCGAATCGATCAGCGGCGTCATCGAAGAAGGCCTTATTGGCGGCGTGCTCGCTATCATCATCGTCTTCCTCTTTCTCTCAAACTGGCGGACCACGCTCGTCACTGCAGTCTCGATCCCGCTCTCGATCATCGCTGCGATCATTCTCCTCGACCAGATGGGCTATTCGCTCAACATCATGACCCTTGGCGGCCTGACGATAGCCATCGGCCGAGTCATCGATGACTCGATTGTCGTCCTGGAGAATGTATATAGACACATGGCCCAGGGTGAGAGCACCTTCCCTGCCATCATCAACGGCGCCCGCGAAGTCACGATTGCAATCGTCGGCGCCACGGCCACGACCTGTGCCGTTTTCCTTCCGCTCGGGATGACTGGTGGCCTCATCGGCCAGCTCTTCCTTTCGTTCTCCCTCGCGGTGGTGTTTGCGCTGCTTGCCTCGCTTGTCGTGGCAGTGACGGTCATTCCCGTCCTCGCCCGTT
The DNA here is from genome assembly GCA_020432105.1 of Dehalococcoidia bacterium. Taxonomy (GTDB): domain Bacteria; phylum Chloroflexota; class Dehalococcoidia; order Tepidiformales; family Tepidiformaceae; genus JAGQGZ01. The sequence goes on from JAGQGZ010000030.1 coordinate 7,365, forward strand.
TCACGCTCGGTGGCAAGGTGAAGGTCGAGAGGGAGAAGCGCGCAGCCGATACAAGGCTTGCTCGCCTCTACACACCGATCCTGACGCTGTCCCTTCGCCACCGGTGGAAGACGCTCGGTATCGCCGGCGGCGCATTTGTTGCCAGCCTTGCGCTTGTTCCGCTACTCCCGATCGTGTTCTTCCCCCCTTCGGGAGAGAGGGTCGTGACCATCAACGTCAACGCCAGGCCGGGCGAGACGATTGATGCCGTCCTCGACCAGGCCATCGGCGTCGAAGATCTTCTCGCTCCGTACGATGTGGACTCCTACCAGACGCTTATCACCGGTGCCGGAAGCGACTTCGGGGCGATCGGAAACATCATCTCTGGCAAAGGCGCCAACAGCGCCACCATCACTGTCGAACTCGGCAGCGGCGACAAGCAGCAAGTCGCCGAAGAACTGCGGGTCGCAATAGCGGAGATCCCAGGTTCGGAAAACATCTCCGTCGCGGCAAGCGGAGGCGGCTTTGGCCCCTCCGAAAACATCGCCTTCACGGTTGCAGCCGAAGATCCCCGGCTCGCCGCTGAAATCCCGGCTATCGCCGAACAGGTGGCCGTAGCTATTGGCGGCGTTAAGGAGACCGCGAACGTCTCCACCGACGTGGGTAGCACCCAGGCAACGATCCAGGTCGACGTTGATGTCGAGGCGGCCCGCGACGCCGGTCTGAGTCCGGCTTCGATCTCGGATCAGCTGGTCAGCCTGTCGTCGAACCGAACGATCACGACAGCCAACCTGGCCGAGGGCACGCTCGGTGTACGCCTCATTGTCTCCGGCGGCGACGTTCAATCGGCTGAGGAACTGGCCGCTTTAGCGGTCGCCCCCGGCGTCGAACTTGGCGATGTTGCCACGCTCAGCATTGTCGAGAAGCCCACAACCATCACCCGGGTGGACGGGCGGCCGGCCGCCACCATCAGTGCCGACATCATCGGCGAAGACAGCAGCGCAATCTCCGCCGATGCTCTGGCCGCCGTCAACGACCTCGACGTGCCCGAAGGCATCGAGATCACCCAGGGGGGCATAGCGAGCGATATCAACGAAGGGTTCACCAGCATGCTCATCGCGATCGCTTTGAGCGTGGTGCTGGTCTATGGGCTTATGGCTTTGCTGTTCCAGAGCTGGCTTGACCCGTTCGTTATCCTGTTCAGCCTCCCGCTTGCCATCATCGGGGCCATCGTGGCCCTGGTCGTCACCGGCTCACCGCTGAGCATCAGTGCCCTGATCGGCGTCCTCATGCTCGTCGGTATCGTGGTTACCAACGCCATCGTCATGCTCGAGTTCGTCATCATGCTCCGCGAGGAACGCGGGTATGACACGTACGGAGCGATCATCGAAGGTGCTCAGACGAGGTTGCGACCGATTCTGATGACGGCTGTGGCAGCGATGCTGGCGCTGATCCCACTCTCGCTTGGGCTTACGGAAGGTGCCCTCATCGCCTCGGACCTTGGCCGCGTCGTCATCGGCGGGCTCTTCAGTTCGACCGTCCTGACGCTCGTTGTCGTGCCGGTGGTCTACAGCCTGGTCGATGACTGGAAGGTCTGGTTCGCCCAGCGAACGCACCGGCCACTCCCGCATGGCGCCCACATGGCCCATCACACACCGCAGCCCGAAGCTGCCGACTAGCGCCCCACCGGTGGGAGGCAGCCGTCGCCCGCCAGTCCCGCCCAGGAGACCGATACCATGACTCATCTCACGAGACCAAATTCCCTCTCCGTGGTGCTGAACCACCCGGACGATCTTGCTCGCCTCCCCTGGGCGGCCGCCTTCGCCAGGCGAAGTCGCCTGCCGCTAACGCTGATGCATGTCGTCGACCCGCTGACGAGCCGCGAGCACCCGGACAACGCGGAAATCCTGGCACAAGACATGCTTTCGCTGGCAGCCAGTAGCGCGTTGCTCAAGGGACTGGATGTTCAAACGCATCTCCTGGAAGGTTCGTCCGAAGTCGTCCTTCCCGAGTACGCGACCGCGAACCCAAACTCCGTGCTGATGCTGGTCGGCGGCGACCACGGCACCTTCGCCCGCTCTCTCCTGGGGCGAGGCATGGACAACGTGATCCGCAAGTTGACCTCCCCGATCCTCTACCTTCCGCCGGGCCTGGGGGGCGAGTTGGCAATGGAAAGGGTCGTCATTGGTTTCGACCGCTCCGAAATCTCGCGTTCTATCGTAGAGCTGGCCCGTAGCCTTGCGGCGAGCGAGTCGCTTCAGGTCACGGTAGTCGAAGTCTTCGAACCCGGTGACGTCAAAGCCGACGTATTTACTGCTATCTCTCCAACCTTCGAGCCAGACCGGATCGTCATGCGGGGGCGCCCGGGGCCTTCGCTCTTGGCGGCAGCGCGCGTCCGGGACGTCGGCCTCATTGCCGTAGGCTCGCATGGTTGGGGCCGGGCTTCGGGAGTGCACCTGGGGAGCACTGCCCGCTGGCTCTCGCAGCACGCCGACCGTCCGTTGCTGATCGTGCCGGCGGCCGGAAGCCAGGCTTCGCCGTAGCACAAGCAATGACCGGGCCTTTCGGCTGGTTGGAGTTGCCAGGCCAGAACCAGCGAGATGACCCTCTCTCTGTCGACAACCTCTTCGGGAGCTAGAGCTGGGTCCGCGACCGCCCGGGGGGTGCGTTGGGGATACCGAGACCATAGATGCGCGCATAGACGAGGACGGCCAGGCCGGTGCCTGCGGAGATGGCGGCCACGATCCTGAACGTGGCTGGTGCGCCATATTCAGCGGTCAGCATTCCTCCCGCAGCCGGGCCTATCGCCAACCCCAGGCCCGTCAACGCGACAGTCAGCCCAATCAGCGTGCCCCGGTAGGCGTCGGGTGCAAGATCCATGATCGCAGCGTTCCAGGCGGGAACCGAGAACACGTTGCCCACGAAGATCAGGAAGGCGCCAAGGCCGGCGACCAGGAGTGAAGTGGTTCCGGCAACGGTGAGCAGGCCAAGCACGACCATGAACTGCCCGAGGATGAATGGAGCCTGTCTCCCGATCCGGTCCGCCATGTGACCGGCGGGAATGAAGAACAGCGCACCGAGAACGAGCGCCGGCGCCAGGGCCAGGGTTAGCGTTGCGAATGAACGGTCCAGGACGTCTTCTCCGTATGGCCGAATCGCGGGTACGAGCATCGCCACAGCAGTGGTAGAGGCGAGAATGAGGATGCTGAGGAATGCCATCCGGGCCGTCATGATCGACCAGACGGAGGGACGCTGCTCGACGCCTATCCAGCCCCAGAGCCGTCCTCCCCGGTAGGTGGGGATGAACGCAAGTACGACCACCCACGCAGTCCCAATCGTGGCTCCCGCCAGAATGAACATCACGTTCGGAAACCGTTCAACGACAAGTGCGCCGCCAAGGGCGCCGGTGCCGAATCCGAGGAGCTGGCAAAGGTTGAGGAATCCGGCGACTTTGCCGCGGCTTGCCTCGCCGTAGAGGTCGGCGCTTATCGCATAGGCTGCCGGCCAGAGAAACGCCGTACCCACCCCGAGCATGGCGGCAAACAACAGGTAGGCGTGGTAGTCCTGGTAGAGGCCCATGAGCGTGACGGCGGGAAGCATCGATGCGAACCCGACAAGCAGCCCGAGCTTCCGTTCGATCCGGTCGCTGATCGCCCCGCTGGGTGTTTCGAAAACGAATCGGGCCGCTCCGTAGGCTCCCAGCAGGTAACCCGCCCAGGCATCGCCCGCGCCAAGTTCGTTTGGTACGAATTCCTGGAAGGTAGCGAAGAGAATAGTTCCCAGGGCTACCTGGACGAGGAAGATCGCGCTGCCCAACCCCAATGGGAGCGACAGCAGCGTGGCCCGGTCGATCCCAAGGCGCTCGAACTTCACCGGGGCAATGTACTGAGCTTGAGGCGAACGAACGAGATTATCCGAAGTCGTGTGAACCCGGCGCTTCAATGAGCGAGGGCAGCGGGCAAGCTGCGAACTCCTCGGCAATGATGTTCGGGAGCCCGCTCTTCTCGTTGTCGATGTGCCCCCGGATGATGACAAACGGCACGGTCCGCACGAGTTCGCGGTAGCGGTCCTGCACCGCGGTCCAGACGACGATGTTCGTCAGCCCAAATTCATCCTCGAGGAGCATGAACATCACGCCGCTGGCTGTCGAAGGCCGCTGGCGAGTCACCACCATCCCCGCGATCTCCACCTTCTGGCCCTGTGGCAACCGGTTGGGATTGTGCACTCCCCCGACATGGAGGCTGGTGACCATCCCTTCGTGCAGGTGGGGGCGTACCAGTGCCATCGGGTGGTTGCCACCGGTTACGCCGGTGCGGCGAAAGTCCCACGCAAGCTGCTCCCAATCCGAGAGCTGTTGCAGCGAGACCATGTCTTCTTCGACTGCCAGGGGAAGTCCCGGCTGATGGCCAACCGTGTGGCGTTTTCGAGTCGCCTGACCGGTCTCCTTGTCGCGCTCACGTTCGGTAGTGGCAGACAGCGGGATGAGCAGCCCCAGCTCCCAGAGCAACTCTCGGCGTTCGCGTCCGAACTCCCGCAAAGCACCCGACTCAATCAATGCTTCAGTGCTACCGCGGTCGAGTCGTGCCCGGGTAACCAGCTCACGTAGCGAATGGTAGGGACCGTTTGCGTTGCGCTCCCGCACAATCCGCTCGGCAATGCTTGCTTCACGGCTGCCGCGCTGCTGGAACCAGTTTCCTCCCAGCCCTTTCACCTGCTGCAGGCCGAGGCGCATATCGTCGCCTTCCGGCCAGGCGCCGACCCGGCTCGTGTTGATCTCCGGCATCAATATCTCGATGCCGTGACGCCGGGCATCGCCGGTGAGCACTTCCTCCGAGTAAAAGCCCATCGGCTGGGCGTTGAAGAGCGCGCAGAAGTACTCGGTGGGGTAGTAGTAGCGTAGCCAGGTCGATTCGTAGGCGAGGAGCGCGAAGGCGACTGCATGGCTCTTCGGGAAGCCAAAGGCCGCAAACGCCGCCATCCGTTCGAATGCCACCTCTGCCGCCTCCCGGCTCACGCCGAGGCGGTCGCTACCCTCATAGAACTCCGCCGCGAGTGCCTGCATAGCCTCGGACGAGCGCTTGCGACTCATCGCACGGCGCAATTTATCGGCCTGGCCGGGTGTGAAGCCCGCCACCGCGCAGGCGATCTGCAGCACCTGGTCCTGGTACAGCACGTGCCCGAGTGTCTCGCCCATGAACTCTTTCACCAGTGGCTCGAGTTCTGGATGGCCGTAGTCAACCTCGACAGGTTCGCCCCGGGACAGTTTCTCCCGGTATTCCATGTAGGGATGGAAGGCGCCCGCGACAATCGGCCCGGGGCGAATAATCGCTACCTGCACGGCAAGATCGTCAAGATTCCCTGGGCGTGTGCGAGGCAGGGTCTGGATCTGTGCCCGGCTCTCGATCTGGAACACCCCCATCGTGTCGCCCTCCTGGATGGAGGCGTAGATCTCCGCACTGTCATGGGGGATGCGGCCAGGGTCGACGCGCACACCCCGGACCTCCTCGATGATGTCGAGCACCTCGTCGACGGCTGAGAGCATCCCCAGGGCGAGGAAGTCGATCTTCACGAACCGGGCATCGTCTACCGAGTCCTTGTCCCACTGGCATACGTAGCGTCCCTCCATCCGGGCTGGCTCAACCGGCACCACCGAGGAGAGCGGTTCAGCCGAGATGACCACCCCACCAACGTGCTGGCCAATGTGGCGAGGGAAGCCCGCAAGCTCGTGGGAAAGGGCGACGAGACCCTGCCAGGCGGGCGACCGCAGGAGTGGTTTCATCTCCGGGATGCGGGCGATTTCGGCGCCTATTTCGTGGGCACTTGAGTATGGCCCGCCCAGCTTGCTCAGCTTCGCCAGCATTGGCGCCGGCAACCCCAGGACCTTCCCAACATCACCGAGGGCACTGCGGAACTGGTAGGTAGGAAAAGCAGCAACGATTGCCGCATGCTCGTCCCCAAAGTGGGCGTAAATTCGCTTCAGCAGTTCGTCACGAATGTCGCGTGGGAAGTCGAGATCAATATCGGGAAGGGAATGCAGTTCCTCGTTCAGGAAGCGCTCCAGGTAGAGCTCGTTCTTCACCGGGTCAATATGTGAGAGGCCGATGAGGTAGCAGACGATGGAGCTCACCGAAGATCCCCGGCCGCGGCCCACCGGGCGCTCATCGGGGGCAAGGTTTGGGTCGCGCCCGTGGAGTTCGTGGGCGATCTCACCGACAAGCGACAGGATCTCCCAGTACACAAGGAAGAAGCCGGCCAGTCCGTGCTTCGTGATCAACTCGAGCTCCCGCTCCAGGCGGTTGCGGGCGTCTGCAAAGGTTGCCGGTTCCAGCGGTGTGTACTTGCGGACAAATGCTCGTTCGCAGACACCACGGAGATAGCTGTCCATCGAGGCGCCTTCGGGAACCGCCTGGTGGTCCGGGAGCCGGTAGGGCAGGTCGGTCGTAAGATCGAAAGTGCAGCGGCCGGCAATCGCGATGGTGTTCTCGATAGCGTCCGGGTAGCGCCCGAACCGCTCACGCATCTCGGCTTCGCTTTTCAGGAAGAACTCGGAGTTCGGCCGCCGTACATCGTGGGAACTGTCGAGCGTCCGGCGGTGGCGCACGGCGACCAGCACATCGTTGAGGCGGTGACGGCTGCGCACGTGGTAGTGCGCGTTGTTCGTCGCAACGATCGGAACGCCTGCGGTCTTCGCGATCTCCGCCAGGGCCGCAACGCGCTCGCTGTCACCGTAAACGTCGTGGTGTTGCAACTCCACGTAAAAGCGATCGCCGAGGATTGCAGCGTATTCATCGAGGATGGCGGTGGCGGTGGACCGCCAGCCCCTGGCCCGGCCTGCCGCAAGTCGGTTCAGTTCGCCTGCACTGCTGCATCCAGAAAGCACGATGAGGCCTTCGTTCATCGCAAAGAGCCAGGCCTTCTCAACCCGAGGTTCGTCCTTGCCATAGGTGCCATAGGCCCGGCTCAGCAGGCGGCAGAGATTCCGGTAGCCCTCGACATTCATGGCCAGCAGCGTTACGTGCGAGGTTTCGCCGTCGCCGTGGCCAAGCGTGACTTCGCAGCCAGTAATTGGTTTCAGGCCGCGCTCGCGAGCAGCCTTCGCGAACTCCATTGCACCGTAGAGGTTGTCGTGGTCGGTGACGGCAAGTGCCGGGTAACCGAGAGCGAGAGCACGGTCGATCAGTTCGTCGGTTCGGCTCGCACCCTCCCGCAGCGACCAGCAGGAATGCGCATGAAGCTCAACAAAGCCCGCCATGCGAGTAGTATAGAACAAACGTTCTGATGGGAATACTGATCTCCACGGGGCATCAGTATTCCCATGCAAGGTCAAGAGACGCTGTGGCGCCTATCGGAAGTAGTGTCTATCTCAAGTCGCAACCCCGCGATAATTCTTGCCCGGCGTCGAGAAGGTCGGTGACGCTGTGAGGCCACCGGCTCGACACTGCGGACTGCCGCGATCCCGTGGGTCTGCAGTTCACCCTCAGCACATGCTGGAGTAACGTCCTGCTACTACCCGCGGTAGAATCTGCCTATGCAACTCCAGCGCACGATCCATGCGTCTATTCGTCCTGGTGACCAGAGCGGGTATGTCGCCGAATGCCCGCAGCTTCACATTGTCACGCAGGGGGCAACGCTGGATGACGTGGCTGCGAACCTGCGCGAAGCGTTTGAGCTTGCGCTTGAGGACGAGGAGCTGGAAGAACTTGGACTCGCTCCCGCACCGGTCCTGCTCGTGACGTTCGAACTCGAACCTGCGGTTGCCTGAGCTTCGAAGGCTGTCGGGCGAACAGGTCGCCGGGATCTTCGAGAGCTTTGGATTCCAGCGTGTTTCGCAGCGCGGAAGCCACCTCAAGCTCCGCCGTAGCCCACATGATGGGCCGCGGCAGACGCTCATCGTGCCAAGCATCGTCAGCTTGATCTCGGCACACTTCGTGGCATCATCCGGCAGGCTTCTGAGTACATCCCGAGGCATGATCTTGATCGTCATTTCTATCGGGGTGACCGCGAGCAGTAGACCGTTCGCGACCCCGAGTTCCGCTTGTGGTCGTTTTGCACCGCCCCAGCGATCCCGGGATCAACCATCCGTGATGGTCAGCGAACGCTGAACCGGTAGTACATCCCGTGCTCGTAGTGCCCCGCCTGGTTGCAGAACAGCACATACTCGCCCGGCTCAAAGTCGAAGGCGAGTGTGCCCGACAGACCAGGTTCGAAGGCCTGGGTGCTCGCTACGACTTCCCCCACGCCTGTCAGGTCCACGCGACCGTCTGCCGTTGGCAGCGAGGCCGGATCATCGTCCGAGCGCACGACGTAGAAGTCGTGCTGCACCGCATCAGTGTTCTGCAGCGTAAACGTGAGTTCTCCCGCGCTCAGGGAACCGGCAACTTCCTGCGGCTTCGTGCCGAGTTTCCATTCACCCACCGTGACCGCACCGCCGCCGGCGTCACGCACGGTCAAGGCACCGTGTGAATGGGTATGGCTGTGGAAGCCGACAATTGCCACGGCAACGGCCATCACCGTCGCCAGTACAGCCAGGCGGACCACATCGCGGAACCTGAAGCGCGGCCAACGGAGCGTCATCTTCACTCCACTCTACCGCTGCCCGCACGACTGCACAGGGCCCAACCGTACCCAAAAGGCAACGCCATGCGGGTCAACCGTAGAATGCTCCCCATGTATACCCCCGCCACCCCCGGTGATGTGACGGTCTTCACTGCCGCCTCCGTACTGACCATGAACCCCGGGCAACCGCGCGCATCCGCGGTGGCCGTCCGTGACGGTCGCATCCTCGCCGTTGGTGAAGTCGAGGACATGCACGGCTGGCTCACCGAAGGCCGCTACCGCATCGACCGGTCCTTTGAGCGCTGCACCATCCTCCCCGGTTTCATCGATGCCCATATGCACGCGTTGTCGCTGGGCCAGAACTGGCAGGACATCTACCTCGGGTATCACGACCGTGTTCGTCCGGATGGTTCGATCGCCCCGGGGGCCCGTTCGCTCCCCGCCGTGTTGGAACGCCTGGAGACGGAACTCTCCCGGCTCAATCACGATCTGCCGGTGGCGGCATGGGGGTTCGACCCCGCCCATCTGCCGGGTGTCGCGATCACGGCCAACGACCTCGACGCCGTGACCGGTGACCGTCCGGTGGTCGTGCGCAATACGAGTGGCCACATCACCTACGTCAACAGTGCCATGCTCAGAATTGCCGGGATCACGCGCGACTCAGCGGTCGAAGGAGTGGTTAAGGATCTGACGGGGGAACCCACGGGTGAACTTCGTGAAGTCGAAGCGATGAGCCTGGTCGGCCCTGTGATGGCCGGCGCCTCTCGCCAGTCGAATCTCCTTGCCCTGCAGGGTGCCGCGACCCTGGCCCGCAAAGTTGGGTGCACCACGATCAGCGATTGGGCATTCGGTGGTGTGGCCGGCGCTTTCCAGGCCTACCAGGAATTCACTTCCGCTGACGACTGCCCGGTCTCGTTCGTAATCGCGCCGTTTTACCGGTACCTCCTGGCGCGAGGCGGCGGCAGCATGGCAGAGGGTGTGAAGGTCCACCGCCAGATGCAGGCGGAAGGGAACCCGCGGCTGGAGGTCGGCCCCGTCAAGCTCATGGTCGATGGCTCGATCCAGGGGTTCACCGGCGACCTCCGTTGGCCCGGCTACTACAACGGCGCTGTGAACCACCTTGAGAATACGACTGAGGCTGAGTTGTTGAAGCTGGTTCGCGAGATCCACAGTGCCGGGCTCCAGGCCACCATCCATACGAACGGCGATGGCGCCACGGAGAAGGCACTGAACGCTCTTCACCGGGTGCTCACAGAGTCGCCTCGCCCCGACCATCGCCACCGGCTCGAGCACCTCCAGATGGTCACCAACCACCAACTTGGACGAATGGCAGCCATGGGCATCGCCGGCAACATCTTCCCCGTCCACATCTACTACTGGGGCGACTTCCACTACGAGCAGACGCTGGGGCCCGAGAGAGCGAACCGGATGGATTCGGCCGCGGCGGCAGACAGGGCCGGTGTTCGGGTCTCCTTCCACTCCGATGCACCTGTCACTCCCGTCGATCCGCTGTTCTCTGCCTGGTGCGCGGTCAACCGGCGAACCTCAGGCGACCGCGTGCTCGGTGACGGTGAGCGGGTCACCGTCCAGCGCGCACTGAAGGCAATCACCATCGACGCCGCCTACCTTCTCCACCAGGACGCCTCTAAGGGCAGCATTGAAGTCGGGAAGCAGGCCGATCTCACCGTCCTGGCCGAGGACCCCCTGGCGATTGACCCAAACCGGCTCAAGGACGTTTCGGTCGTGGCGACGGTGCAAGAAGGGCGCGTGTTCGGGGCTACTGATACCCGGAACGAATGAGCAACAACACGTTCGCTGTCCCCTAGGGGAGTTCCTCTATTCAACCCAACCGAAACCCTCCGATCTTCTCCTTGTGAGTTAGCGTGAGCACTCCAGTTCGGAACTGACTCGAAATTGCCAATACTCAGGGGGCATCAATACGTGGAGAACAGTCGTCTGCAGCAGGTGCTTGACTCGTCGAGGCTGCCAAGCCTGCCGGCGGCTGCCATCCGGATAATCGAGCTGGTTCAGCAGCCTGACGTCACGGTGACCGAGCTTGCCGATGCCATTGCTGTCGATCCGGCCCTGACCAGCAAGGTTTTGAAGACCGCCAATTCGCCCCTCTATGCCCAGTCACGGAGTATCAGCCGCCTCCGTGATGCCGTGATGCTTCTCGGCCTTCGCACGATGAAGACGCTCGCCCTGGGCTTTTCGCTCATCGACCAGTTGAAGATGCAGGGCCAGGCAGGTTTCGATCACAAGCGGTTCTGGGAACAGAGCCTCTACGCTGCCACCGCAGCGCGGACGATTGCCAAGCGCAGTGGGCTCCCCGACCCGGAAGAAGCATTCCTCGGCGGCCTGCTCCAGGGACTGGGCGTACTCGCCTGCCAGCAAGCCCTGGGCACGGAATACGTAGCCGTCTACAACGCTGCCTCGGGCGACACGACCCGCCTGGCCGAGTTGGAACGAGCGGCCTTTGGCTTCGATCACGTGACCGCTGCCACGGCACTGGCCGGGCGCTGGAATTTCCCTGAGTCACTCGCGGCCTGCCTTATCCATGCATCTGAACCAGAAAAGGCGCCCGCGGCCACACGCCAGGTCGTGCAGAGCGTGGCTGCCGGCTGCCGAGTGGCAGAGGTATTCATCGGCGAAGGCGACCCGGAAGCAGTGGAAATGTACCGCCTCGCCTGCCAGTCATGGTTCCGCATGGATACAGAGCAGGCCGATGCCATGCTCCAGGATATCGATGCCGATGCACGCGTGATGCGGACGGTGCTTGAGTTGCCCGGCGGTAGCGTGCTCTCCGCCGGAGAGATCCTTTCTCGCGCCAACGAGGCTCTGGCCCTGCTTACCCTCCAGGCAGAAGCCGACAATGCACGCCTCGAACGCGAGCGGGATCAGTTCTCGATCCAGGCCTCCTCCGACCCGCTGACGGGCGTTGCCAATCGCCGTGAGTTCGAACGAGTGCTCGACCAGCAGTTGCGACTGGCTCGCCGCTATGGATTCCGCGTTAGCATCGCCATGCTCGACCTCGACCACTTCAAACGCCTCAACGACACCTTCGGCCACCAGGCGGGCGATGAAGTGCTACGACAGGCGGCGGCTGTGGTGCGGCAGAATGTGCGCGCGAGCGACACTGTGGCCCGTTACGGTGGCGAAGAGTTCGTGATTGTCATGCCAAACACTTCCCTGGGAGGCGCCGCCAGCCTTGCCAATCGTGTCCGTGCCGCGCTCGATGCCCACATCGTTGAATTCGAAGGGCGCGACATCTTTGTGACCATGAGTGTGGGTGTCGCGGTCTACGACCCTCGTTCTGGTGCTTCCGCCACAGAACTTGTTGGTGCAGCCGATGCGGCGCTATACGAAGCCAAGCATGCAGGCCGGAATGCTGTTCGGCTTGGTCGCGTGCAGGCCACGGCCGCCTGACCCGGCTATGCCGGTGGTGCCCAGCGGAATGTCCGGGGCTGTTGCCGGCCGATCCGCTCCGAAGCCGCCTCCACCGTGAGCACGACATCGTCCCCGGTGCCGATGTTCCCGGTCGCCAGGACCCGGGCGTAGACCCGGCTGAAACCGGGATTGCGCTCCTGGAGGATGCGGGAGATATCTCCGTCACTGAACCAGTGCGCGTTCTTCCAGCATGGTTGGGTGAACGTCGTGATTTCGCATTCGACCTCAGCGCCAAGTTTCATACGTGCACCCGGCTTCACCTGCGTCCAGTCGATGCCCTCAATGGTGATGTTCTCACCAAGATGTCCGGGTGCGATGTCGTGGCCTTCCGCTGCCAGCTTTGCGATAACTTCGGTGGAATACAGGCAGAGTGCACGAAGCGGGCCGCCGTGAGCTTTGCGGTCAGCCTGTCGGTCGACGGACAGCCCTTCCACCGTCACCTCGGCACTCTCCAGCGGGAGCTTTGGGACGCCTCCCCGGCTGGCCTGGATCCCGGCGATCCGTCCCCGGTACTCTTTCATGCTTCGACTCTCAGCTCTCGGACGATGCCGTCGACGTAGAGGATGCGGAATGCGGCGACCACCGTTTCCGTGATCGTTGCGGCAACCTCTCGATTGCTGCCTTCGGCCACCGCCGCGGCAATCGCCTCGATTGTGCTCGTGCCGTCGGCCCGGGCAAGTGCCGCCGCTACCACTCCGCTCACAGGAGTCCCGGGATCGCCGGTATCTCGCCGCAACAGGTAGCCGGGCTCGAACTGGCCTTCCCCAAGAACAGCCGCCTGCTCGAGCTTCAGCCCCGGCTCGAGGGCGGGAGCCCGGGTCCTGAGCGCCTGGATGTCCCCGGTTTCGCGAATGCGGCGGGCACGTTCAGACTCTACCGATTTCACCGCATCACGAAACGCCGGTGGTGCATCACCCCGCTCCAGGACGACCCGCTCGTATCCTATGGGTGGCTGGCCCGCCACCGCCCGGACGAACGCTTCTCGCGGGTCGGAAAGCTCATCCCCGGTGATCTTGCGGGCCTCCCAGAAGTAGGAGTCGACGCTCGAGTTGCTCGCGTAGAACAACCGGGCCATCTCCCGGAAATGTCCGTACTGCTGGCGATAGAGGGATTCGTAGGCTGCGGCCGCGGCGTCCTTCAGGCCGGGGTTCTTGAAGGCGGTGGTTACGTATGCCGCTGCCATCACTCCCGAAGACAGGGCAAGGTGGACTCCCGACGAAAACAGCGGATCAATGAAGCAGGCGGCGTCTCCGGTCATCACCCAGCTTTCCCCCGCAAAGCGCGATGCCGCGTACGACCAGTCGCGTACCACCTGGACCTCCGACACCGGCGCCGCTGACGGGAGCATCGCTGGCGTCCTGTCCGCTCTCGCCAGGTACCTGCCGAATGCCCCCTCCGGCCCCAACTCCCGGATAGTCTCCTGACCCCGGTCGCTGGCGACTACCACACCCACGCTTACCTCCCCGGTATGCAGCGGGATGAGCCACGACCACCCTTCGTCGAACGACTCGATAAGGATGGTGTTCTCGGCGGCTCCGGTCAGCCGCTCACCGCCACTGAAGTAGCGATAGAGCGCCAGGTTCCGAAAGCTCTCGTCGTCTACGCGCAGGTTGAGCTGCCGCCCCAACAGCCCCTGCTGGCCGCTGGCATCCACGAAGAACCGGCAATCCAGGTCCCCGGAGTGCTCGCCAGCGAAATTGATGACGGGTTCTCCGTCGAGACCATCGACGCCGGTGACCCTGCAACCTTCGCGGACATCGACGCCGCTCTGCTCTGCGTTCCGTAGCAAGATCTCGTCGAAGGTAGAGCGCACAACCTGGTAGGCATGCGGATAGGTTGCGTTCGTCTCCCGGAAGAGCCAGGTCCAGGGTTCACGGCTGGTACCCCAGACCATCGTCGCGCCGGGTTTGGGAAGGAAGCCTGCCGCCCTCACCTGTTCGTGGACGCCGAGCACTTCGAGCACCGGCAGACTTGCGGGCAGCAACGATTCCCCGATATGTGGCCGCGGGAATCGGTCCCGTTCGAGGAGGACGACCCGGTAGCCCTGCCGTGCGAGCAGAGTCGCGGCGGTGCTGCCGGCGGGACCTCCGCCGGCAACCGCGACGTCGAAGTGCTCAGCCGCCATCACGCACTGCGTTTAGGCCTCGGCCGTCACCGGCTCGTTCGTCTTCGGGTCGATTTCGAACGGGCTCGCGAGGTCCAGCGACTTGCCCATCTCCCGAACCGCCGGGATGACCTCCTCACCCATCAGGCGAAGGCTGCGCATAGCGTCATCGTGATTCATGGCGCCGTCGCCGTCCCAGAAGAAGATGCTGCCGGGCCGGATGTATTCCAGCACGTGCCGCACCTTCGGGATTACGGTTTTCGGCGTCCCGGTGATGATGCTCATCTTCTGCGTCTGGTCCTCGAACGTGCCGAGGAAGTCGCCTTTGTCCTGTTCGTCGCCGCTGGCCTGGGCCACGCGTCCCCGCGCCCGAGCGGCCGTGAAGTCGGTGACCGTCGGCAGCAGCTGCGTCCGCGAAGTCATTCCCGGGAGATTCTGGATGAACGGCCGGAC
>JAGQGZ010000310.1 GCA_020432105.1 Dehalococcoidia bacterium
CATGAACGCGACGAGCGGGTTCTGGCCGAGGGCCAGCTCGCCGCACTCGGTCGCCGGACCGTCAGCGATGACGTCCTGCGCGCGAACCACGTCGCCCTTCTGCACGATGGGCTTCTGGTTGATGCAGGTGTTCTGGTTGGAGCGCTGGAACTTGAGCAGGCGGTAGATGTCCGGGAAGGCCCCGGCCTCACCCTCGGCCTTGACCACGATGCGCGTCGCGTCCACCGACTCGACCACACCGTCGCGCTTGGCCACCAAGCAGACGCCCGAGTCCCGCGCGACGCGGTCCTCGATGCCCGTGCCGGCGATGGGCGCACGCGCGCGCACCGTCGGAACGGCCTGACGCTGCATGTTCGAGCCCATCAGAGCGCGGTTGGCGTCGTCGTGCTCGAGGAAGGGGATGAGCGAGGCAGCCACCGAGACCAGCTGGTTCGGCGACACGTCCATGAGGGTGACCGTGTCGGGCGGAACCAACACGGGCTCACCGTTGTAGCGCGCGTTGATGAGCGTGCCCTCGAGCATCTTGGTGCTCTGGTCGATGACCGCGTTCGCCTGCGCGATGTAGTGGCCCTCTTCCTCGAGCGCCGAGTACCAGCGCACGTCCTCGTCCTTGACCTTGCCCTCGGTCACCGTGCGGTACGGCGTCTCCACGAAGCCGTAGTCGTTGACGCGGGCGTAGGTGGAGAGCGACGCGATGAG
>JAGQGZ010000311.1 GCA_020432105.1 Dehalococcoidia bacterium
TGTTCCCCCTGTGATTCCAACCCAGAACCGGCTGATTAAGAGTCATCTGCTCTGCCATTGAGCTAGAGTCCCCGAACTCT
Source organism: Dehalococcoidia bacterium (assembly GCA_020432105.1). Lineage (GTDB taxonomy): Bacteria > Chloroflexota > Dehalococcoidia > Tepidiformales > Tepidiformaceae > JAGQGZ01. The sequence continues at coordinate 81 of JAGQGZ010000311.1, forward strand.
GCTGGAACTTAGCAGTGGGGTTATGGCGTGTCAACGAAACTGACAGCCTGTCGGTATGTGCAGAGCGCACTACCTTCTACAGCGCCCACCGCGGAGGGCCATCGACTCCCGGAGGGTTCCGGTGGGAGTGCGTTGACCCTGTTCCACGTGTACCGTAGTTTCAGCCGTCGACCCACTAGGTACCAGTCCCTTCCCCCCTTGGAGGAGGCGAGACGGACCAGTGAAGGCGATCGCGGGCGGTTAGCTCAGTTGGTTAGAGCGCAGCGTTGACATCGCTGAGGTCACTGGTTCGAATCCAGTACCGCCCACCATCACACCGCGATCGCAGTCGGACCGCTTCTCTCGTCCACCACGACTGACCGACACCCGCCACCGGCGGACGACGGTACCGTCGTCCGTCCTTCGTTCCGACCGTGTCCCGCTACGGGGAACTCGTCGCCGTGGGCGTCGCGGTCGGCGCCTCCCCGAGCACGACGGTGATCGCGATCTCGGAGCCGTCGCGCAGGACGGTGAACGCCACCTCGTCGCCGACGTTGTGCGCGTCGAGCGCTGCCGGCAGGTCCGATTCGCCCTCGATGGCGCTGCCGTCGATCGCCGTGATGATGTCGCCGGCCTGCA
>JAGQGZ010000312.1 GCA_020432105.1 Dehalococcoidia bacterium
CTGAGCTCGTCGGGGTCCATGCCTGTTGACTTCGCGAAGGCGGCATCGTCCTCCTGGCGCAGCAGGATGTAGCGGCCCCTTTCCCAGAGCCCCTTGGCGTTGATGCTGTAATAGTCCGTGGCCAGTGCGAGGTCGTCGCCCAGCACGGCCTCCAGCTCCTCCTTGGTCCATACATAGAACAGGCCTTCCTCTCCTTCGCTGTCCGCGTCCAGGGCGCTGTAGAAGGCTCCTTCGGGCGAGGTCATCTCGCGTTCCACGAAGGCCAGCGTCCGCTCCACCACATCGCGGTAGAGCGGGTCGCCGAAGGCCTGGTATGCACGGCTGTAGCTGGAGACCAGCTGGGCATTGTCGTAGAGCATCTTCTCGAAGTGGGGCACCTTCCACAGCACGTCGGTGCTGTAACGGGCGAAGCCCCCGCCCACCTGGTCGAACAGACCGCCAAGGGCCATGCGGTGCAGGGTGTTGCGCACATGCTCCTTCAGCTCGTCATCACCGGTCAGGAAACCCTGCCGGAGCAGGAAGTCCAGGTTGTTGGGCATGGGGAACTTGGGCGCCTTGTCGGGGCCACCATGCTTCCGGTCGAATGAGGGCTTCCAGGCGGCCACATAGGCATTGAGCTCGGCGGGCGTCACCGGGGCGGCATCCTCCACCACCTCCACGAGGTCGGCGGCGGCCACGCCCTCGGTCAGCTGGTC
>JAGQGZ010000313.1 GCA_020432105.1 Dehalococcoidia bacterium
TCGAGGTGCAGCCCGGCATGGTTGTGCTTGACGGAATCCACCGTATCCAGGCCGAGCATGCAAGTGACATGGCCGTGCGCTGGAACTGCAAAGCCGGCAAGTGCGGTAGCTGCAGCATGGAAATCAACGGCAAGCCGCGCCTGGGCTGCATGACCCGCCTGAACACGTTCGAGCCGGGCGAAACGATTACCGTGCAGCCGCTCAAGACCTTCCCGCTGATCAAGGACCTCGTCACCGACGTAAGCTGGAACTTTGAGCAGAACAAGCGAATCGCGCCGCTCAAGCCCAAACCGCGCGACGCCGATGGCAACCACCGCATGATGCAGGAAGACATCGACCGCGTGCAGGAGTTCCGCAAGTGCATCGAGTGTTTCCTGTGCCAGGACGTCTGCCACGTGCTGCGCGATCACGGCAAGCACGAGCAGTTCGTCGGCCCGCGTTTCATGATTCGCCTGGCGCAACTTGAGATGCACCCGCTGGACACCGAGGATCGCATCCCGGCGATGCGCAAGGAGTACGGCAGCGGCTGGTGCAACATCACGCGCTGTTGCACGGAAGTGTGCCCGGAACACATCCACATTACCGATAACGCCATTATTCCGCTAAAAGAGCGGGTGATTGACGAATACTACGATCCACTGGCGGGCATTTTAAAAATGCTGGGCCTTAAGAAAAGCCGGTAATTAAATCGGGC
>JAGQGZ010000314.1 GCA_020432105.1 Dehalococcoidia bacterium
GCTCGGCCTGCCCGACTACGAGCTGGCCATGGCCGCGCTGGCCGATCCGGCCGCGGCGGCGAAGCTGAAGCTGGCCAAGCCGCTCAACGACCTGTGACAGGATGAGCCGGCCGGCGCCGCCCGTGCGCCGGCACCCAACAGGGAGGCAGCACATGGACCGCCGGCTCGACGTCGTGGACAAGCCCGAGGAGCTCGGACTGAGCGCCGAGCGGCTCGGGCGCATCGTGCCGTTCTTCCAGGAGCACTACGTGGACACCGGCAAGCTGGCCGGTCTGGTCAGCCTGGTGGCGCGCAACGGGCAGCTCGCCCACGTCGGCACCTGCGGCCGCCGCGACGTCGCCTCCGGCGCGCCGATGGAGCAGGACACGATCTTCCGCATCTACTCGATGACCAAGCCCATCGCCTCGGTGGCGCTGCTCACCCTCTACGAGGAGGGTCGCTTCCAGCTCGATGACCCGGTGTCGCGCTTCATCCCCGCCTGGGCGGACCTGCGGGTCTGGTCCGACGGCACGCCCGATGGTTGGAAGACCGAGTTCCCCGAACGGGAGATGCAGATACGGGATCTGCTCACCCACACCTCGGGGCTGACCTACGGGTTCATGAACCGCCACCCGATCGACGCCCTGTACCGGCGCCGCGGCGTGGAGCGGGCCGACGCCGCCAACCTGCAGGAGATGATCGACAAGCTGTCGGA
>JAGQGZ010000315.1 GCA_020432105.1 Dehalococcoidia bacterium
GGCTTGCTCAAGGGCACGTGACTGGGCGTTCGTGCGATAGAAAATCGCTATGTCGCCGTAACTGACGCCGTTCTCAAGCCGCAGGGTCTCAATACGGGCACTGACAGCTCTGGCTTCGTGCGTCTCGGTCTGACACTTCAGCACCGTGATGCGCGCGCCTTCATCGTTGTCAGTCGTGAGGTGCTTGTCTTTGCGCGCCACATTGTGACGGACCAACGCATCGGCGGCCCGCACGATGTTGCGCGTGCTGCGGTAGTTCTGCCCCAGCACAACAACTTTGGTATCCGGGAAGTCGCGCTCAAAGTTCAGGATGTTCTTGATGTCGGCCCCGCGCCACGAATAGATGCTCTGGTCCGGGTCGCCGGTGACGCAGATGTTCTTGCTTTCCTGTGCCAGCAAGCGCGAGACGCGGTACTGAATTGTGTTCGTATCCTGGTACTCGTCGATCATGATGTGGCTGAAACGCCCGCGGTACTTGGCCAACACGTCCGGGTGCTCTGTGAAAAGCTTCAGCGGTTTCACCAGCAGGTCGTCAAAGTCCATTGCCTGTGCTTCGACCAAGGCTTTCTCGTAGCGGCTGTATATGTCCGCGACGGCCTTTGACTGCACGTCATAGGCGCCTGCGCGATAGGTTTCCGGGTCAATGGCACGGTTTTTGGCGTCGCTGATGGCGTAGCCTGCAGCGCTCGC
>JAGQGZ010000316.1 GCA_020432105.1 Dehalococcoidia bacterium
GAGGGGACGGTGCGCGTACGCAAAGCGTCCAAGGCGCAGGCGGGGCGCCTGACCGAGGCGGGCGAAGCCGATCTCCTGATGTTGCACGAATCGCTTGCCGGCGCCTTGCTCGACTGCGTGGCCGCGCGGCTGGAGCTGCGTGTGCTTGAATTCAATGCCGCAGCGCTGACCGCCGGCACCGCGCTGCTCACCGAGTTCGAAGCCTTCAAGCGTCAACGGCGTCTGATGGACTACGCCGATCTTGAGATCGAGGTCGATCGTCTGCTGGATGACGCCGACCGCGCTCCGTACTTGCAGGCGCGGCTGGATGCCCGATACCGCCACCTGCTGCTCGACGAGTTCCAGGACACCAACCCGGTGCAGTGGCGCATTTTGCTGGCCTGGCTGGCGGCCTACGAGGCGGACGCGTATCGGCCGTCGATTTTTCTGGTGGGCGATCCGAAGCAATCCATCTATCGCTTTCGCCGTGCCGACTACCGTATTTTCAACCATGCGGCCGAGTGGCTGTCGGATGGCTTCGACGCGGTGCGTCTGCCGAATAATCACACCTGGCGAAATGCGCCGGCCGTGGTCGATGTGGTCAATGCGCTGTTCGTCAAAGAGCCGGCTTTTGTCGGCTTTGCGGAGCAGGCGGCGCGGCGTGGCGCGCGTGAGGGCATGGTGCATCTGCCGGCGCTGG
>JAGQGZ010000317.1 GCA_020432105.1 Dehalococcoidia bacterium
ATGAAGGACGGAGTGATCTTCAAGAACACATTGATCTAGCTCCAAAGCTCGATGTGCTGCCGAACTTCTGGTTTCCGTCCTACCTGACCAGTCGGAACGCGGGCCTTGCGACTTCGCCACTTCAAGCGCTCGCAAGGTGTCGGCATAACTGAAGGTATCCGACCAAATTGCGAGATCCCTGTGATGTTGCTAGCGCTTGATCGCGCCGCCAACTCCCGCAAAGACCGATAAAAGAAAAACACCCGGACGGTGCCGGGTGTTTCTTCAACTGGTAGCGCATAGGGGATTCGAACCCCTGATCTCCTCCTTGAGAGGGAGGTGTCCTGGGCCGCTAGACGAATGCGCCACAACCCATGCGCCCGTTCGAGCGCGAAAGGTAGGATAGTCGAGAGCAAATATCCGTGTCAACGCGTGGCGCGCGCGGTTCGGTAGCGACCGGAGGTCGATCTCGATGGCTTCGATGCAGGACAAATTGATCATCTCGGCGGCCCTGACCGGTTCGACTCCGACCACCGCCCAGAACCCTGCCCTGCCCGTTACTGAAGAGGCGATCGCCGAAGCTGCTATCGCCTGCTGGAACGCCGGCGCGGCGATCGTTCATCTCCACGTTCGCGACGAAGACGAGCGAATGGTCTGCGATCCGGTCCGGTTCGCCCGGGTCAAATCCCTGATCGAATCG
>JAGQGZ010000318.1 GCA_020432105.1 Dehalococcoidia bacterium
CGTGGCCGAACTTCGGCTTGGCCGGTGACGGCAGCTCGGCCCATTCTTCGTTGCCGAGCAGCCGCAGCGCCGCCTGCCAGGCGAAGCCGCCGAGGGCGACGATCACCCGCACGTGCGGAGCGATCAGCCGCCATTCGGCGTCCAGCCACGGCGCGCACGTCGCGCCTTCCTCGGGCGTGGGCGCATTGCCGGGCGGCGCGCACCGCACTGCGGCCGCGATCCGAATGTCCTTGGCGCTCAAGCCGTCCGCGGCGTCGACACTGATCGGCGAGTTGACCAGTCCGGCCCGGTACAGCGCGGCGAACAGCTGATCGCCCGACCGGTCACCGGTGAACACCCGCCCCGTCCGGTTGCCGCCGTGCGCGGCCGGCGCCAGCCCGAGCACCAGGATGCGGGGGCGCGGCGAACCCCAGCCGGTGATCGGTCGTCCCCAGTACGGTTCGTCGGCGAACGAGCGGCGCTTGACCACCGCCACCTCTTCGCGCCACGCCACCAGCCGCGGGCAGGCCCGGCACACGCTCACCAGGGCGTCCAACTCGTCGACGTCCGCCACCTTCGCGGCCAGGGCGGCCACCCGCCGCCCGGTCGTCGCCACCGGGGTGTCGGATGTCGCCGGATCACCCGGCCAACCGGTGCCCGCGGGCACCGGCGATGCGAACGGCACCGCGGTGCGGGG
>JAGQGZ010000319.1 GCA_020432105.1 Dehalococcoidia bacterium
CTACAACCGGCCGATGGAGCCGACCGAGCGCTGGCTCGCCTCGAAGTTCAAGGGCGAGGAGCTCGAGGCGAACCTCCGCACGCTCCGCGCCGGGCACGCGTTCGGCGAGACCACCGAGCTCTTCCCGATCTCGTACACGGTCGGCAAGGCGAAGATCGAGGCGGGCACGTACCGCAACATCACCGGGAACACGGCGATCGCGTGGGGCGTGGTCGCGGCCGGCGTGCAGCTCGATCGGCCGGTGTTCTTCGGCGCCTATCCGATCACGCCCGCCTCGGACGTGCTCCACGAGCTCGCGCGCCACCGCAACTTCGGCGTGAAGACGTTCCAGGCCGAAGACGAGATCGCGGCCGTCGCGTCGGCGATCGGCGCGTCCTTCGCCGGGCACCTCGGCGTCACCGCGAGCAGCGGCCCGGGCATCGTGCTCAAGCAGGAGGCGCTCGGCCTCGCCGTGATGGTCGAGCTCCCGCTCGTCGTGATCGACGTGCAACGCGCCGGCCCGTCGACGGGCTCGCCGACGAAGGTCGAGCAGGGCGACCTGCTGCTCGCGATGTACGGGCGCCACGGCGCGAGCCCGATCCCGGTGATCGCCGCTTCCTCGCCGTCGGACTGCTTCCACGCCATGATCGAGGCCGCGCAGATGGCCGTCCGCTACATGACGCCCGTCTTCGTCCT
>JAGQGZ010000031.1 GCA_020432105.1 Dehalococcoidia bacterium
CATCGCCATCGAGAGTGATGTCATTCCCCCCGGCGAGCACAAGGTCGTCGACGATGGGAGGCAATTGCCCGCTGAGCACGATGACCCCCTGGACAGAAAACGTGATGGTGTCCTCGCCGGCCGGGTCTCCCGCCGAGCAGTCCTCGCGGGGCTGCCCATCCGAGGTGTCGTTGGCGTTCTGGATGGCCTCTCGCAGTGAGCACTTCCCGTCGTCGGAGAAGTCGTCGGTGAGACTATCCACCGTAATCGTGAGCGCGCGCGTGGTCTGTCCTGTGAGCAACACGGTCATGCCGACGGTGACAATCGCGAGCAACAGGAAGACAACCGAACGTTCTCGGGGCATGTGAACTCCAGGCCATGCAAGGCCGCCCCAGTCTACCGGCACCGCCCACAGACTCCGCAAACGGCGCATGCTCCACGCCACGCCGTCGGCCCTAAGGATGATCAACCTGCGCCGCCAGGTTCGGCAGGAATGGGTCCCTCGCCAGCACGAATGGCACCTCCTACAACTCGGTGCATCCGAGATCACGCCCGGCCGACAGCAGCAGCCTGCGGCCGGTGCGAAGGTGCGTGCGCGGGTAACCTTGAGCGATGGCGTACGAACAGCCTGTGCTGGTGGTGTTCCACGGCAATGCCGGCCAGGGAGTGGCGGAGCGGGCTGTCGCCGGTGTGCGTGTGGCGGCGGTCACGGCCACGGCGGAGGCGGCACTAGGCGGTGGATTCGAAGCCGTGATCGTCGCTACCGACGACCCGGAGGCATTCCCAACCGTACCGGGGCCCGTTGTTTTCGATGTCGACCGGCACGGCGAGGCGTTTTCCTATGCGGAACGATTGCGAGGGATTGTTCGCCAGTACGGGTTGGCCAAGCCAGCAGTGATTGGTTCCGGTGCTTTACCGCTACTGCGTGAAGCGGAATTCGGGTTCGTAGCCGAACAGCTGAATCAGCGTGATGGCCGCTTCGTGACCAACAACTTCTTCTCCGCGGACCTCACCGGCTGGACGCCGGGCGACGCGATTGAGGGGGTCTCCAAGTTCGACCGCGATAACGTGCTGCCGCGCCGGCTTCGCGATGAGGCCGGGCTGGTGCCGGTGGTGATGCCCAGAACCACCGCCACGCTGTTTGATATCGATACGCCCGCTGACCTCACCGTCCTTGCACTGAGCGAGGCGACGCCACCGGCGATCCGGGGGGCCATGGAAGAGCTCGTGCTGCCGGTTGAGCGGTTCAGGGCGGTGATGCCGTTGCTCTGTGACCGGACGGCGGAGATCCTCGTGGCCGGCCGAATCGGCAGTCAAACGTGGCAACACCTGGAGCGTGAGACGGCCTGCCGCGTGCGTATCCTCAGCGAAGAACGGGGACTGGCGGCGGCAGGAATCGAGCACCGTCCCGTCTCATTGTTGGGGTTCCTCTACGAAGAACTGGGGGCTGACCGGTTGATGGAACGGCTCTGCGAGACAGCCGATGCCGTCCTGCTCGACCTGAGGGTACTGCTGGCCCACCTCGGCGTGGAGGCAAGTCGCGAGGACCGATTCCAGGCCGACTGCTTCAACTGGGAGGCAATCGCCAATCCCACGCTTGCAGGGCTAACGAAGGCGGCAGGCGAAGCACCACGGCCAGTACTCCTGGGGGGCCACACGCTGGTTGCCGGGGGACTGATGGCCCTGACCGATGTGGCCTGGCTGGAGAATGACCGGCGACTGGGAATCTAGCTGCGCTCGCGACGCATGATGTGGATGCGCACTTCCCATTGCCCATTGTGGAAACGCAGGTGTGGTGAAATCACCGACCGGCGTTCCAGGGGGACGCGCCAGAGTTCATCGGCCAGTTGTTTGTCGTAGTGCCAGCGGGTCTCGCTTATCTCGAAGCCGACGGCGCGGTAGGCCCGGTGGGCATGTTCGGCAAAGGCATTCGTGCTGAGCACAAAGCCGGGGCCATCCGGGTAGCGCTCTTCGAGCCAGCCAATGAGCGCCGAGAGCATGCGCCGACAAACGCCGCGACGGCCGTGTTCTTCCGGGACATGCACGCCCCAGAAATAGATGCCGGCCTGGTCTCGGAGGTTGACGGAGACGCGGCCCACAGCAGTGTCACCTTCGCAGGCGATGAAATGGCGATGGGGGCCGGGCGCCCGGTGCCGGGTGAGGGCGGCCTGGGCACGGACGGGGTCAGCAAGGTAGCACGTATCGAAAGCATGGTAAGGGAACCCGCGCTCGCTCCATTGCGCGAGCTGCTGGACGAGGTCCATATCCCACGGCTTCAGGACGAGGCCGTCTCCCTCGATTTGGTCCGGGTAGAGGGCCGGTGCGGCTGTCATGGCAGAGCCACCGAGCTAATGCCGAGCATTCGGGGACAGTATCGGCCCGGACGCCGTGGCGCAACTGCCTGAAAGAACAGCGGGAGTGCGGCTCGGGATGTGAAGCGTGCGCGCGACCGGGTTGCAATGTGAGACGGCCACGAGCAGAGTGCCGACATGACCGAACGCTTCAAGAAACCGCCATTCCTCGTCGCGAAGTTGGCGAATCCGCTGATCAACCTGCTCGTGCGCCTGGGCGTCAGGCCTTCAGGAGCACACACCCTGATCGTAAGGGGCAGGAATTCGGGGAAGCTACGATCGATGCCGGTGAACCCGCTGGACCACGAGGGCAAGCGCTACCTCGTGGCACCTCGCGGCTCCACCGAGTGGGCCCGAAACCTGCGGGCCGCCGGGGTTGGGAAGCTGCGAAGTGGCCGTACGGTCCAGGAGTTCTCGGCCACGGAAGTCCCGGCAGATGAACGGGCCCCGCTGATCCGGGCATACCTCGACCGCTGGGCGAACGTAACGGCATCGCAGTTCGGAGTCGACAAGGACACACCGGTGGAGGACCTTCGTGAGATCGCCGAGTTCCATCCTGTCTTCGAAATCCATGAGCGAACGGACATCAACGCTTCTTAGATAACCGTTGGTTAGGCTCTTGAGGATGAGAATTCGCAACGGGATCCGGTCGTGGCTGAAACGCGCGAATGGAGTGGAGGAGCGAGCCCGGCTGGACGAGCAATACCGGCCGATAGAGGACTACGCAGTCATCGGCGACCGGGTCAGCCTTGCCCTGGTGTCGCGGACGGGGTCAATCGATTGGGCCTGTTTTCCGCGCATGGATTCGCCTTCCGTCTTTGCATCGATACTGGACGTGGTGAAGGGCGGCTGCTGGAGCATTACGCCGACTGGTGACTACCACGTCGAACGGCGGTACCTCCCGAACACCAATGTTCTCGAAACAACGTTCATCACCGATGCCGGGGCCGCGACGCTCACGGATTTTATGCCACCACCGACCGTCGAACTCGAGCGGCCGGGTGACAGCTCGATCTTCCGCATCCTCCGCGGAGTACGGGGTGAGGTGGAGTTTGCAATCAACTTCGGCCCGCGGTTTGACTATGCCCGGGCGATCCCGATCTGGTCGGTGCAGGAGGGGATGGGCGTGCGGGCGTCACACTTCAACCAGGCCCTGACGCTGTACACGGACATTGCGATGGAAGTGGAGGACGATGTCGCAATGGCCACGGTGACGGTTGGGCCGGGGGACGAACGTGCCCTTGTTGCCTCCTATCGGCGGCCGGCCTCACTTCTCTGGCGTCAACTCAGCGAGGACCTGGCGACCGCAGCAGAGGCAGCCACTGCCCATTACTGGCGCTCGTGGATCGAGCGATGCACGTATGAGGGGCCGCACAACGACCTGGTGCGGCGTAGTGCGCTGGTGTTGCGGCTCCTGGACTATGCACCGACCGGGGCTATTGCTGCCGCGGGGACGACGTCGCTGCCGGAGACGATCGGAGGAATTCGGAACTGGGACTATCGCTACAGCTGGATCCGCGACGCCTCATTCACGCTCTATTCGCTCTACATGCTGGGCTACCCGGAAGAGGGCGAGAACTACCTGAGCTGGATCCTCGATATGACGCGCGGCCAGCCTCGCTCGCTCAAGGTGCTGTACGGCATAGGCGGAGAGCAGGAAAACGTCGAGTTCGAGTTGCCCCACTTCGACGGCTACAAGGGCTCGCGGCCGGTTCGGGTGGGGAATGGAGCACAGAACCAACGCCAGCTGGATATCTATGGTGAATTGCTGGACTCGGCGTATCTGCTCCACCGGTACGGGGGAACCGTTACCGACGATCTCTGGCCGCTACTCCGGGCGGTGGTGGAATACGTTTGTGAGGTGTGGAGGGAACCGGACTACGGTCTCTGGGAGGTACGGACGGCACCCAGGCAATTTGTGTACTCGAAGGTCATGTGCTGGGTGGCCGTGGACCGCGGTCTCTGGCTTGCCGAGGACTGTGGCTTCGAATGCAACCGGGAAGCCTGGGAACGCACGCGAGACGAGATTCGTGCTGAGATCCTGGAGAAGGGCTACAACGAAGAACGCGGCTGTTTCACCCAGGCCTATGGTTACGAGGACCTCGACGCGTCGTTGCTGGCGCTACCGTTACGGCGATTCATCGACGTCGACGATCCACGGATGCTGGGGACGATCGAACGGATACGCGAGGAGCTTGCGCTGGGGGGCACGGACCACCTCCTGTGGCGGGTTTCGCCGAGCTTTGAGGACGGCCTGAAAGGAACCGAAGGTGCGTTCTTGCTCTGCAGTTTCTGGCTGGTGGACTGCCTGACAGCCCTGGGCAGACTCGATGAAGCGGAAACGCTCTATGACAGGCTGTGCGGCTACGCGAACGATGTGGGCCTGTTCTCCGAGATGGTCGACCCGGCTACGGGAGCACACCTAGGGAACTTCCCGCAGGCGTTCGCACATGTTGCACTAGTGAACTCCGCGGTACACCTACAAGACGCCAGGATGGCGCGAGAAGTGCAACAGGAGCCCCCACAAAACCGCTAAGCTCGTACCGAGTGCTTAACACTCGCGGATTGGCACGAGCATGGTCTTTCTCATCATTTTTGGTGTCGGTCTCCTCCTGACGGTGGTGACGTTCGTGATCGGCGAGTTGTTCGACCTGGGCGACTGGGGCGACAGTGGTGCGGAGATAGGCGACAGCCCTTCGCCGTTCAGTTCGCGCGTGCTGTTCGTGTTCCTGACTGCTTTCGGAGGGATCGGGTTCATCGGGCAAACGGCCGATTGGCCGGTCGGCGGTTCAATCCTCGCCGCGCTAGCCGGTGGCATTGCCGTCGCCGGTGGCACCTTCTTCCTGATCGTGTTACCGATGGCGAAACAACAGGGGTCCGTCCACCTTAGCATCGACGACCTTCTGAACCTGGAAGCCCAGGTGACCGACGAGATCCCCGGAAGCGGCGTCGGCAAAATCAGTGTTGTGCCGCCGGGGACGGGAACGCGGATGGCCCGCGCGGCCCGCTCACGCGACGGGAATCTGATCCGGGCGGGGACCGCCGTCCGCATCCTTTCAGTCGGTCCGAACACGGTGACTGTGGCGCCGCTCGACGCAGCCGGCGCCCAGGTCCCGCCTCCGCCAAAACCGTAAGGAATCATCCATGAATCTTGTTCTACCCCTCGTTGTCGGCGGTATTGCGGTTGCGGTACTGCTGGTTGCCTCGCTCTACGCGCGCTACTACGTGAAAGTGCCGCCGGACCACGTGGCGGTTTTCACCGGACGCGGAGGCTTCCGCCTGGTCCGGGGTGGGGCGACGTTTCGGCTCCCGGTGATCGAACGCGTTGACTACATGTCGCTGGCGCCGTTCGAAGTGGAGTTGCCGATCCGGGGCGCCTATTCGAAGGAAGGCGTACCGGTGCACGTCGACGCGGTTGCACTGGTTAGATTTGATTCGACGGAAGAGGCGATCCGGACGGCCGCCGAGCGTTTCCTGAATTCTGACCGCTCGCAGCTGCAGGCAAGCGTGCAGCAGATCCTTGCCGGCCACCTTCGAAGCATCTGCGCAAAGATGACGGTTGAGGACCTGAACAGCAGCCGCGAAGCATTCGTATCGCGGGTAACCGACGAGGCCGGTTCCGATTTCGGCGGGATCGGGATGAACCTCGATGTTCTCACCATCCAGCACATCAGCGACGACCAGGGCTACCTGGAGAACCTCGGCCGCAAACGGGTCGCCGAGGTGAAGCGCGACGCCCAGATCGGTGAGGCCGAGGCTCAGCGTGACGCCATGGTGCGGGCTGCGGAAGCGCGTCGCCTTGGGGAGACCGCTGAAGCCGAAGCAGCAGCAGCGATTGCCGAAGCCACTCGGGACCGTGACCTGCGGATCGCCAAGGCGAAGGCGCAGGTGGAAGCCGAGAGGGCCCGGGCGGAACAGTCAGGCCCTCTCGCGAGCGCCGAATCTCGGAAAGAGGTTGTGCGGGCCGAGGTCGCGGTCGACGAAGAGCGGACGCGGGCAAGCATCGCCGTAGAACAACAGGAAGTGCTACGGGCGGAACGGTCGCTGGAGGCGACGATCATCAAGCCGGCGGAAGCCGAGCGCCAGGCAGCGGTTCTACGGGCCGAAGGCGACAGGCTTGCAACGGTGGAGCGGGCGGAAGGTTCGGCCCAGGCGCGAGCACTGGAGGGCGACGGTGAGTCGCGCAACCGGATCTCGATTGCCGAGGCCCGGCGGCGCGAGCTAGAAGCGGATGGAGAAGGCGAGGCAAAGGCGCGAACGCTGAAGGCTGAGGCCCATCGATTAGAGCTTGAGGCGGAAGGGGCCGGCCAAAAAGCGATCCTGCTGGGTGAAGCGGAGGGCAAAGAGAAGCTGGCGGAGGCCCTGAACCAGTACAACCAGGCCGCGCTCCAACTGGCCGTGTACCCGGACCTCATCGAAAAACTGCCGGAGATTGCGCAGTCGCTGGCTTCGCCCTTCGCCCAGGTCGACCGCATCGTCCTGATGGACTCGGGGAGCGGCGGAAACGGAACCGGTTCGCTGGCCAAGTACGGCTCAGCAGTGCCGATGATGCTGGCCCAGGCAATCGAAACGTTGCGGGCGGTGGGACTCGACCTCCCGGCTCTTCTCAAGCAAGAGGACGGGCTGAACGGTCATGCCGTGCCTGTGAGCGACGAGGCACGGGCCGCGATCGAGCAGCTGGCGGCCGACGCGGAGGCGCGTACGGGGCAGGAGTAAGGGATGGCCGAGTTCGTGGTTGTCCTGGGCTGTAGCGAGCCGGGGGCGGGGGATGCCCTGGTGGGGTTCGTGGAGGCCTCCTATCCCGACGCCCGTCGCGAAGATATGCTGATCCCGGGTGGGCCGTGGTGGATTGCCCGCGCGGCACCGGCGGGTCAGTCACGCATCGGCAAGTGGATTGCCGCGGGGACAAGACACCGGCTGGCCGACATTCTCCAGGACTGGATTGAGCGCCGGGAGGCGCTGGCGGTGGAGATTGCCGGCCACGAGGGGTGCAGCTGGTACGAGCGGGAATATCCGTCGGTCTCGGCCGGGGAGCGGGTCCGGCGGCAGGGCGAGGATATTGCCGCCGCCGCCGGGATCGCCCGGGGACTCGTCCGCGTGGTTGTGCGGGGGAGGTTTGTGCGAGCCGACGGAACCGTGGCTACGATTCTTTAGCGCGGGACACTACGGGAGGCAGCCTTCGGATTCGGTCACTTCGCTTCGCACCACCGTCCCGGAGGAGCCATCAAGGACCATGCATTCGGCGGGGTCGTCGAAGCTCTCCCTGACGCCGAGGGCCACCGTCATCAGGTCGCCGGAGACGTTGTAGCAGTACTCGGCATCGTCATCAGGCTTGAACCCCATGGCTGCAAAGGGTCCGTCCCACGTCGCACCCTGGCCCTGGCGGCAGTACGCCTGGAAGCCGGTGTCGATGAATGTACCTTCGCCGCGGTCGGCGAACTCCTTCTCAGCCGCGTCGGCAAGGTCGCGCAGCTCGCTACTCGGGCCGCCGGCGCCAGCGTCATCGTCGTCGCCGCCGCAAGCGGCGAACATCATCGGAACGAGCAGGACAGTGAGGGAGAGGAGGATGTATCGGGGGGATGATAAAGCAGGAATGAACATGGGGCGCATTATCCCGATTAGGTAGTCTGAGGCTATGCAAGAAGCACTCGCTTCGGGCGAAATAAGCTATAGCTACGGCCGGTACAAATCGATACCCAAAGGCCACGGTAGTGCACCAGATGTTGGTGCCGGCAATAATGCCCCACAGTTCGGGATGTGGTTTGCGGTCGTGTGCGCGCCCGGGCACCGGTGACCACCTCCCTCCTGGACTTGAGGCCGCCGAGTTTCCTGATCCAGTAATGAGTTCATCATCGTGGCCATGGCACACCTCCGGGAGTGTAGGACCTCTACACGCTGACCCTACCCAACACTGGTTCGGGTTGTCGTGGCGGGCACGGCGAGCGACCATGCACCGACATCACTATTGGAGAACAGCATCATGGCCCGACTGACACCCCTGGACCTCGACAACCTCGACCCCGAACAGCAGCGCGTGGCCGACGAGATCCGTTCAGGGCCGCGCGGGGGCCTGAGGGGGCCCTTCGACGCCTGGCTACGGGCGCCGGGGCTGGCGGAACACGCGCAAAAGGTCGGGGCCTACGTGCGCTACAACAGCTCGCTGCCGCGAGACCTGAACGAACTGGCGATATTGTTGACTGGCAAACACTGGAGAGCCCAGTTCGAGTTCTGGGCCCACTCGCGGCTGGCGATCGAGGCGGGGCTGGACCCGGCGATTGTCGAGGCGGTGCGCACCGGCCAGCAACCACCGTTCACACGCGACGAGGAGCGGGTGATCTACGACTTCGTGACGGAGTACTACGCGACAGGTCGAGTCTCGGACGCCAACTATGAGCGAGCCAGGGCGGCGTTTGGCGAAGCCGGCGTGGTTGACCTGGTGGGGGCGTGCGGCTATTACTCGCTGGTTTCGATGACGCTGAACGTGTTTGAGGTCGAGTTGCCGGAGGGAGTTGAGCCGCCGCTGGGTGAATAGATCAGGAAGGCCCGCCGTACGTTGGCGGGCCTTCCCGTTGATTTGCCGTTCCGGCGCCGTACCTTTCGTCTAGCGCTTGGTGAACTGCGGTGCCTTGCGGGCACGCTTGAGGCCGGCCTTCTTACGTTCCTTCATCCGTGAGTCACGGGTGAGGGAATTGGTGCCGCGTTTTAGTGTCGGCTTAACCGCGGGGTCAGCGGCAACAAGGGCGCGGGCGATACCCATCCGGATGGCCCCGGCCCAGCCGGACTGGCCACCGCCAGAACAGACGACCTGGGCGCTGAAGTCGGATTCCTTGCCAAGCTTGCGGAGCGGCTCCGTGGCTTCCAGCCGCAGGATCTCGCGGGGCAACACTTCGGCCATGGGCTTGCCATTGACGACGATTGCGCCGTTGCCGGGGTAGAGCCGGACGCGTGCGACGGATGTCTTGCGGCGGCCGGTGCCGTAGAAATATTGCTGGTCGGCCATCAGGATTCCTCACCTTCGGTCTCGGTCTTCTTTGCGCGGCTGCGGCGCGGTTTGGGCGCCTCTTCGGCACTGGTCTCTGTTGCCCCAGCCTTCTTGGCGCGAGTGCGCTTCGGCTTTTCGGTGGTGTCGCTGTCGGCTGTCCCGGTGGACTCGGAGTCGGCCTTTTTGGCGCGGGCCCGGCGAGGCTTCGGCGCCGCCTCGGCCGATTCCTCCACGACCGCTTCGACAACTTCTTCAGCAACGGGCGGCGTCACGATCTCTTCGGCCGCTGTCACCGTCTCTTCTGCCGGAGCTTTTGTTCGTGACGGCCGCTTGCGGGCGGGTGCTTTCGCTGCCGTTTCCGGAGCTGCAGAAACTGTTTCGGCGCTGGCATCAGGAATAGACAGGGGACGGAGGCGGCGGACCTTGCGGGGTTCCTTGAGCGCCTCAGCGGTGGCGGCTTCACGAGCGGCCTTCGCACGTTCGGAGCCGGTGATTTGCGACGCATGAGGATGGTCGGGGCCCGGGTAGACCTTGAGGTGACGGAGCATCTGTTCGCCAAGCGGACCCTTGGGCAACATCCCCCAGACGGCTTTTTCCATGACCTTCCGGGGCGAGCGCTCCATCTGGTCGGTGAAGGTGCGGGTGCGAAGACCACCGGGGTAGCCGGTATGGCGGTGGTAGCGAACCTGTTCGACCTTGTTACCCGAAAGGGTGACCTGGGCGGCATTGACGATAATGACAAAGTCGCCGTCATCCAGGTGCGGTTCGAACGTGGGCTTGTGCTTGCCGCGGAGGAGCTTCGCCGCTTCGGAGGCCACGCGGCCGAGCGGGAGGCCGGCAGCGTCGATGACGTGCCAGTCTTTGTAGATCTCCGAAGCCTTGATGCGGACGGTTGTCGTGCTCATGGCAAATATCCTTCGTCGTACCAGACTCGCTCCAAGCAGAGGCCGTGCGCGGGCGCGGCGGGTCCGATGGTGGCGAGTTCTGCCCTGTTGAGCAGGCTGGTGAACTCCTCTTCTGTCAGTGACCCGTGCCCGACCCTGACGAGCGCGCCGACAAGGCGGCGAACCATCTGGGGGAGGAACGCGTCTCCCTCGATATCGAACAACAGGGCGCAGCCGGAGCGTTGCCATGTTGCGGCGAACACCGTCCGGATGGTGGTCCGGCCGGTTTCCACCGGTCCCGAGCAGGCACGAAAGTCGCGCCTGCCGACAAGGGCGCCGGCCGCCTGCTGCATAGCCCCGGTATCGAGGCTGCCCGGCACGTGCCAGGCGCTGCGGCGGGTGAGCGGCTGCCGCTCGCGGGTATTGGTGATGGTGTAGCGGTAGGCGCGCCTGCGAGCCCATCGCCTGGGGTCAAACTCCAGGTCAACTTCGCGCACGTCACGCACTGCCACGTCACCCGGGAGGTGTGCATTGAGCGCCCTCCCGACGGTGTCGACATCCAGCCGGGTTGCGGCTGTGATGGCGGCCACCTGACCTCGCGCGTGCGTCCCGCTATCGGTGCGCCCGGCGAGGCTGATGCGGCTTGGGGCTCCGAAGAGCCGTTCTGCCGCTTCTTCCAACTCTTGCTGAACTGTCCGCCCCACCTTTTGGCGTTGCGAACCCACGAACTCCTCACCGTCATAGCTGACAGTAAACGCCAGTCGTCTGCCGGGGAGTGCATGTTCAGCTTGCTCCGTCTTTGTCGTCCTCCTCTTCGGCGGACTCTTCGATGGACGCCTCAGCTGTGTCTTCGGCTTCGGCGGTTGGAGTTTCTTCTTCGACCTCTGCGTCGCTTTCGTTGGGGGCATCGGCCGGAGCCTCATCCTCAGCAACGTCGGTGGTGGCGGGCTCGGCAGCATCGGCGGCCGCTGTGGCGGTCGTGGCTTGCGCCTCGCCAACCGGGGGCGCTACGGCAGATGTCGCGGGCGAAGGAGGAGCAGTCGCCCTCGGGGCAGCGGCAACAGCCACCGGTGAACCGGGATCGAGATAGTCGATGAGCTCGATCGAGGCCATGAGGGCACCGTCGCCCTTGCGGGGTTCGAGGGCAGTTATGCGCAGGTAGCCGCCGGGCCGGTCGGCCATGCGAGGGCCAATGTCATCGAAGATCCGCTCAACGACGTGCTTGTCGTAGATATAGCGCAGAGCCTGGCGACGGGCATGTACGTCACCGCGCTTTCCGAGCGTGATGATCTTCTCGGCGATCGGCCGGATTTCCTTGGCTTTGGCCTCGGTCGTCGTGATCCGCTCGTAGCGAAGGAGATCGGTGACGAGGTTTCGATACAGCGCCTTGCGGTGCGCGGTATCGCGGCCAAGATGGCGGCCTGCCTGTCGGTGTCGCATGGTGCTTTCCTGCTTACTTCTTAGTCGTCGTCGTCAGCACCAAGGAGGTCGTCTTCGCCGACTTCCTTGAGTGCTTCTTTGAGGGCTTTGCCGAGGGCGCCGAGGCTGGCCTCGTTGTCGTCTTCGTCGAGGATGACCTGGCTGGTGCGTGGCGACCCAATGCGGGCTGCATCACCGGAACCGGCGCCGGCTTCGACGATTGGCTTCAGACCTTCGGCGTTGCCGTCGACGTAGCCGAGTTCGATCAGGCGATCGCGGAGTTCGTCGTAGCTCTTGCGGCCGAAGTTGCGAAGCGAAAGCAGTTCGTCCTCGGACTTTTCAAGAACCTGGCCGACGGTCATCAGGCCGCTGCGCTTGAGGCAGTTGTAGGCGCGGACCGAGAGCGAGAGGTCCTCGATAGGCGTGTTGTAACGGTCGGGTGCCATACCGAGGCTGGTGCTCGCCGAGCGCTCGATTACCATCGGTTCCGGGCGGCCCATGGCGCTGAAGAGGGCGAACTGGTCCATGAGGATATCGGCTGCCTGGCCGAGAGCATCGACCGGGCCGACCGTGCCGTCCGTCCAGATCTCAAGGATGAGGCGGTCGAAGTTCGTCGACTGGCCAACACGGGTCTTTTCGACGCGGTAGTTGACCTTGCGGACAGGCGAGAAGATGGCATCAACCGGGATGACACCGATGGGCATGCCTTCGACGCTGCCGGCCGGTACGTAGCCCTTGCCGATTTCGACGTGGAGTTCGATGTTGAGGCGCGCGGACTTGCTGTCGAGCGTGGCGATATGCATTTCGGGGTTGGCGATCTCGAAGTCGGCGGGGACCTGGATATCCGCGGCGGTAACTTCACCTGGCCCCTCAGCATCGAGTGCCAAAGTGCCGGGCCTGTCGGAAAGGGCCTGGAGCCGGATCTCCTTGAGGGCGAGGAGCAGCTGAGTCGTGTCTTCAACCACGCCTTCGATGCTGCTGAACTCGTGGTGAGCCTGTTCGATGCGGACCGAGGTTATGGCCGCGCCGGGGAGTGAGCTGAGTAGCACACGCCGCAAGGCATTGCCCAGCGTGATGCCGTAGCCGTTCTCCAGTGGTTCGGCGATGAACCGGCCGTAGCGTTCGGTTTCGTCGTCGACGTTCAGCTGGGGGGCGACATCGCGCGGGGCGTCTGCCATGAGTTCCATGCTGTCGAGGATTCCCATATGGGTGTCGGTAGTCGTGATAAATCTCCCGTTAGCGCGAGTAGTACTCGATGATGACGTTTTCGTTGAAGAGGTGTGTCTCGCCCTGCGCGACGGCGGGTGCGGCAATGACCGTGCCTTTGAGCCCGGCTGCATCGAGCGACAGCCAGGCCGGCGCGGTCTTGGCCTTGATGACCTCAGTGATGTACTTGAAGTGTTCGCTCTTCCGGCCACGGTCGCTGAAAGAGATGGTGTCTCCCTCCTTGACCTGGGCGGAAGGGATGTCGAGTTTGCGGCCGTTCACAGTAATCATCCCGTGCCGGACGATCTGGCGAGCCTGGTTTCGGGACTCGCCGAAGCCGAGCCGGAAGACGACGTTGTCGAGCCGGGATTCGAGGATCCGCACGAGGTTTTCACCGGAGACGCCGGGGCGCCGGACTGCTTCCTTGTAGTAGCGGACGAACTGGCGTTCGAGCACGCCGTAGCTGACACGGGCGCGCTGCTTCTCACGCAGCTGGAGGCCACGGTCGCTGACCTTGCGGCGGCGGGCGGGACGGGGGCCCGGAGGGTTTGGACGGCGCTCGAAAGCGCACTTTGGCGAGAAGCAACGCTCGGCCTTGAGGTAGAGCTTTTCTCCGTGGCGCCGACAGAGGCGGCAAACAGGTCCTGTGTATCGTGCCATTCCTGTTGTTCGCTCCTAAACGCGACGCCGCTTGGGAGCGCGGCAACCGTTGTGGGGGATGGGTGTCACATCACGGATAGCGGTGACGTTGAGGCCTGCGGACTGGAGCGAACGGATGGCGGCCTCGCGGCCACTACCGGCGCCCTTCACGTAGACCTCGACGGTGCGCATGCCGTGGTCCATGGCTTTGCGGGCGGCAGATTCCCCGGCAAGCTGGGCGGCCCAGGGCGTGCTCTTACGCGAGCCCTTGAAGCCGGAGGCGCCGGAACTGGATTGCGCGATCACGCCCCCCGTGGGGTCGGTGAGCGTGACGATCGTGTTGTTGAACGTGCTCTTGATATATGCACGCCCCTGGGGAACGGACTTCCGCTCCCTCCTTCGCTGCTGCCTTCCGCGCTGTTCTGCCATGTACTATCCGTTCCTCTTCCTTACTTACCGACGCGGCGCCTGCCGGCGACGGTCCGGCGAGCTCCACGCTTCTGGCGGGCGTTGGTCTTGGTGCGTTGGCCACGAACGGGGAGATTCCGGCGGTGGCGCTGGCCGCGGTAGCAATTGATTTCGGTGAGCCGGGCGATGTTCTGGCGCACTTCGCGTCGCAGGTCGCCTTCAACGGTCAGGTTGTGGTCGATGAAATCGCGAATCTTGAGCTGGTCGGTGTCGCTCAGCTCGCGCGCCTTCTGTTCGCCGTCGACGCCTGTCTCTGTCAGGATCTTCTTCGAGGTCGTGAGGCCGATCCCGTAGACATAGGTTAGGGCGACCTCGAGCCGCTTTTCGTTAGGGAGTTCAACACCGGAGATACGTGCCATGGACCTAACCCTGTCGTTGCTTGTGCTTGGGATTGGAACAAATGACCATCACCCGGCCGTGACGGCGGATGACCTTGCATTTGTCGCAGCGTGGCTTCACTGAAGCGCGAACTTTCATTGTCTAGAACTCGGCTTTCCTGTTTGACGCGCTGGGCGCGAGACGGGATTGGCTCGGCTGTTCGGTACCGACACGAAGAGCGCGATCACGGATCGCGCTTCGGCCCCGGACTCGATTGGCTGACACTTCTACGGTACTCATGATTGCAAACTCCCGCTAGGGAAGCGTGAGAACCTCCGGAGGTTGACCCTCACGAATCGCAATCGTGTGCTCGAAATGACAGCATAGGCTACCATCCACAGTCTTCACCGTCCAACCGTCCTCGCATTCGTACGTCTCCGGGCCGCCGACGATAACCATTGGTTCGAGGGCGATGACGAGTCCGGTTCGGATGGGGATCCCTTTGAAGCGAATGCGATGATTGGGGATGTGCGGTGCTTCGTGCATGGAGCGGCCAACGCCATGGCCCCCGTAACCGCGGACGATGCTGTAGCCACTGGGAAGGATGGCGTCTTCGATCGCTGCACAGATATCGCTGAGGTGCTTTGCCTTGCCCGCCGCTTCAATGCCGGCCGCGAGGGCCTGGCTGGTGACATCGATCAGGTCCTGGGCCTGGGCGCTGACTTTTCCGACGCCGACGGTGATCGCCGCATCGCCGACGTAGCCCTTCCAGACGGAACCGAGGTCCATGCTGACGATGTCGCCCTCCTTCAAAAGGCGGTGTTTCGGGATCCCGTGAACCAGTTCATCGTTGACGCTGATGCAGATCCGCGACGGGTAGGGCGGGTACTTGGGCGCAGGGGAATAGTCGAGGAAGGGTGATCCGACTCCGCGCCGCTCGTACTCGTCATCGACGAACGCCTCGAGTTCGAGGACATCGACACCGGGCTTCACCTTTTCGCGAAGGGCAGCGAGAGTCTGGCCGACGATCTGGCCGGCTTCGCGCATGATGCGCATCTCGCTTTCAGACTTCAGCTTTACGGCCATCAACGAATGGCCGCCTCTAGCGCAGCGGTAACGGCGTCGAGTGACTGAAGGCCATCGATCTCGGTGAGGACTCCGGATGTGCGGAAGTGGTCGATGAGGGCGGCGGGGGGCTTCTGCTTCTCCAGGCGGTTGCGGACGACTTCCGGGCGGTCGTCCTCGCGCTGGTAGAGCTCGCCACCACACTCGTCACAGACACCGGCCTGCTTCGGTGGATCGTTGCGTTCGTGGAAGAGGCGGCCGCACTTGCGGCAGATCCATCGACCGCCAAGCCGAGTGATGAGTTCTTCGTCGGGCACCGAGATGAGGAGGGCGTGATCGATCTTCGCGTCCTTCCCGGCGAGCGCTGCATCCAGTGCTTCGGCCTGGACGACGTTGCGGGGGAAGCCATCGAACATCGCGCCAGCCGAGGCCTCGGGGCGCGAGATTCGTTCGAGAAGCATCTTGATGGTGACCTCGTCGGGAACCAGGTCACCCCGATCCATGTAGGTTTTCGCGAGCTTGCCCAGCTCTGTGCCCGCAGCCACGTTCTCGCGGAACATGTCGCCCGTGGAGATGTGGAGAAGGCCGGTGGACTCGGCCAAACGCTGCGCCTGGGTGCCTTTGCCCGCGCCAGGCGGGCCGAGGAGGACAATGAACATAGCTAACGAATAAACCCTTCGTAGTTCCGCATCATGAGTTGCGATTCAAGTTGCTTCATGGTGTCGAGCACGACGGCAACGACGATGAGGAAGCCAGTCGACGACACGGTCAGGGCCTGGACATCGGAAACGAGGCCGATAAAGAAAGGGATGATGGCGACAAAGCCAAGGAAGAAGGCGCCACCCCAGGTGATGCGGGTGACAACGCGCATGAGGTAGGCCTCGGTAGGCGGGCCCGGTCGAATGCCAGGAATGAACGCGCCCTGCCGCTGTAGCGTCTTGGCCATCTGCTGCTGCTGGTACTGGACCATCGTGTAGAAGAAGGTGAAGGCAATCACAAGCAGGAAGAGGACGATCCAGTAGATCGGGGTCTGTCCAGCGCCGCCACGGCCACCCTGGAACTGGTCGACAATCCAGCGGGCGGCGGTGCCCACAAAACCGCTGGTATCGGCGAAGTACGAGGCCACGGTGACCGGCAGGATGACGATGGAGAAGGCGAAGATGAGCGGGATCATGCCCGCCATGTTCACGCGCAGCGGGATATGCGACTGGCCCTGTTGCCGGTACATCCTCCCGCCTCTAAAGCTGGACCGGGCGTATTGCACCGGTACGCGCCGCTGGGCCTCCTGAAAGTAAACGATGAGGTAGGTGAGGCCGAGGGCGAAGGCGGCGATAACCCCGACACCGATAAGCGACTGCGTAGAGATGCTGGGGATGAGGCCGGGGATGACGGCCACAATGCCACCAAAAATGATCAGCGAAATACCGTTGCCAATGCCGTTTTCGGTGATCAGTTCGCCCAGCCAGACGAGGAACATCGTGCCTGCTGTGAGGGTAAAGAGCGTCGCAAAAGTTCCTACAACGTCGTTCTGCAGGCCAAAGTCCTGGACGACGTCGACATTGCTCTGGGAGTTGATGAAGAGGATCTGGCCGTAGCCCTGGACCATTGCCAGGGGGACACAGAGCCAGTGCGTATAGAGCTGGATGCGCCGGCGTCCCTGTTCGCCCTCTTCCTGCAGGGCCCGGAGGTTGGGCAGGAGGGGGGTGAGGATCTGCATGATGATGCTGGCGGTGATGTAGGGATAGACGCCAAGGGCGGCGACGCTGAGGTTTTGCAGAGCGCCCCCGGAGAAAATGGCGAGGAAGTTGAGGATGGAGTTGTCCTCGAAAGCGGTGTTGAGAGCGTCGCGGTCGACGTTGGGGATGGGTACGTGGGCGACAAAGCGGAACACGATCAGCATGGCGATCGTGAACATGAGCTTCCGCCGAACGTCTTCCTGGCGGAAGGCATCCGTCATAGCCTGCAGAAGGCGGGGACGCTGGCTTGCCGCTGCGGTCGTCATTGTTTAGCCCCCGGCCTCCGGGCCTTGTTCATCGGAGACGGGGTTTCCGGCTTCGTCAACGCGCGTGGCTGTGCCACCGGCTGCTTCGATCTTGGCGCGAGCCGAGGCACTGAAGGCGTGGGCCTTCACGTCCAGCTTCGTCGAAAGGTCGCCGTTGCCGAGGATTTTCACCGGGGTATTGAGGTTGCGGACGATGCCCTGCTTCCTCAGCAACTCGGGCGTAACTTCCGTGCCAGCATCGAAGCGCCCGAGCGTGGCCACGTTGATCGGCTGGTATTCGACGCGCCACTTGTTGTTAAAGCCGCGGAGCTTGCCAAGACGGCGGACAAGGGGAAGCTGTCCACCTTCGAATGTGAGGTGGAGCGGCTTGCCGCTGCGTGATTTCTGGCCCTTCAGGCCCTTACCGGCATAGGTGCCCTGGCCGGTGGCATCGCCACGACCGATTCGTTTGCGTTTCTTGACGGCGCCGGCGGGAGGCGCGAGTTCGCTGGCTTTGAGGCTCACGAGGTTTCCTCCTCAACTTCGACGAGATGGCTCACGGCATCAACCATGCCGCGTATGGCCGGGGTGTCCGGCTTTTCGACAGTCTGGCCAAGGCGGCGGAAGCCGAGCTTGCGGATGGTGTCCTTCTGACTCTGACGGTAGCCGATGGCACTCTTCCGCCAGGTGACTTTGATGACGTCGCTCATGAGACAGTCGGTTCGGCCTGCATCATCTCGAGCCGGCGGGCGCGAGCACCCTTCGGGTCACGGAGTTGCTGCAGGCCTTCGATCGCAGCTTTGGCGACGTTGATAGGGTTGCGGCTACCGAGCGATTTGGCGAGAACGTCGTGGATACCGGCGGCCTCCATCACGGCCCGTACAGCGCCACCGGCGATTACGCCGGTACCCTGGCTTGCCGGGCGCATGACGATCCTCGCCGCGCCGTAGCGAGCGAGGACATTGTGAGCGATGGTGCGGCCGCTCATCGGCACTTCGATCATGTTGCGGCGGGCGAGCGACGCCCCTTTGCGAATGGCTTCGGGCACTTCGTTGGCGCGGCCGAGACCGACGCCGACCTGGCCCTGGCCATCGCCGACGACAACGAGCGCGGTGAAGCTGAAGCGGCGTCCGCCCTTCACCACTTTCGCCACGCGGTTGATATAGATCACCTTTTCGGTGAGCTCGTCTTGCGGCTGTTGCATTCGATTGACCATTAGAACTCCAAACCGCCTTCGCGGGCGGCAGAGGCCAGCGCCTGGACGCGCCCCTGGTACTTGTAGCCGCCCCGGTCGAACACCACGGTGGCAATACCCCTGGCCCTGGCACGTTCCGCCACCGTCTTACCGACGATGGCGGCGCGCTCGACCTTGGTCTTGCCTTTCACGGCCGCAGCGAGGTCGGGATCAGTGTCGCTGGCGGCTGCATGGGTGTGGCCGGCGCGGTCGTCGATGACCTGTGCGTAGATGTGATTGGCGCTGCGAAAGACGTTGAGGCGAGGCCGTTCGGAGGTTCCCGAAACGACCTTGCGAACACGGACATGGCGGCGCTGACGGGCGAGATAACGAGTGCTCTGGCTCATTTGCCGACCTTCCCGGACTTGCCAGCCTTACGACGGACCTGTTCGCCAAGGTAGCGGATGCCCTTGCCCTTGTACGGTTCCGGCGGGCGAAGTTTGCGGACGTTGGCGGCAACCTGGCCGACAAGTTCTTTGTCGATCCCGGTTACGTGGATGCGGTTCCCTTCGACCTGGAACTCGATGCCTTCGGGTGGGCTAACGAGAACCGGATGAGAAAAGCCAAGGGCCAAATTGAGGTCCCTGCCCTGGAGTTGGGCCCGGTAGCCAACGCCCTGGACATCGAGCGTGGTGGTGAAGCCGTTGGCCACGCCCACGACCATGTTGTTGAGCAATGAGCGGCTAAGCCCGTGGAGGGCACGCTGCTGCTTCTCGTCGTTGGGACGAGTGACAACGAGGGTGCCGTCGTCCTCCGTAAACCGCATGGTCTCGGGGAACTTGCGTTCAAGCTGGCCCTTGGGGCCCTTCACCGTCACCAGGTTGTCCGGGCCGATATTGACCTGGACGTTGGGAAGGATGGCGACCGGCGACTTGCCGATTCTTGACATGGTCGACTACTCCTTACCAGATGTAGCAGAGAAGCTCGCCGCCAACTTGCTGGCGGCGGGCCTCGTGCCCGGTCATGATGCCTTTCGGCGTCGAGAGGATGGCAATGCCAAGGCCACCGTAGACCCGCGGGATCTCACGGCGCTGGACATAGACACGAAGGCCGGGCTTGCTCACGCGCTGGAGGCCGTTGAGCACCGGCTGGCGGGTGGCGGTGTAGCCGAGATCGACCTTGAGGTCGGGCTGCGGCTTGCCGTCATCCTGGACTTCGTAGTCACGGATGAAACCCTCGTCCTTGAGGACGCGGGCAATGGAGACCTTCATTTTGGAGGCCGGGATGGTCACGGCATCGTGCCGGGACGCTACGGCGTTCCGAATGCGGGTCAGCATGTCTGCTATGGGGTCACTCACACTCATGGGCGTTCCCTTATGTCTCCTACCAGCTGGCTTTTACGACGCCGGGCAAAAACCCGCGGTGGGCATGTTCACGGAAGCAGATGCGGCACATGGCGAAGTAGCGGATGTATGCCTTCGGCCGCCCGCAGATGCGGCAGCGGTTATGCTGACGCGCCGGGTATTTCGGCTTCCGGTGTGACTTTTCGATGAGGGCTTTCTTGGCCATAGTCCGTTGCTCCTAATTGCGCCGGAAGGGCATGCCGAACAGCTCGAGGAGCCGGCGCCCTTCTTCGTCGGTGCGGGCCGTGGTGACGATGGTCACCTGGAGCCCGCGGACTTTGTCGACTTTGTCGTAATCGATCTCGGGGAAGATCAGTTGTTCGCGAAGACCGATGCTGTAGTTGCCGCGGCCGTCGAAGGCATTGGTACTGAGGCCCTGGAAGTCACGAATGGCCGGGAGGGCAGCCGCAACCAGACGGTCGAAGAACTCGTACATTCGTGTGCCCCGGAGCGTGGTCGAGACGCCAATAGCGTTGCCCTCGCGGACGCGGAAGTTGGCGATGCTCTTCTTGGCCCGGGTGATCACCGGCTTTTGGCCGGTGATCGTGGCGACGTCCTCGGAGGCCCTGTCGAGGGCATTGGCATCGGTGAGGGCTTCGCCGAGACCGATGTTGACGACAATCTTGGTGAGCTTCGGCACTTCCATGACGTTGCCGTAGTTGAACTGCTCGCGCAGGGCGGGCAGCACTTCACTCTCATACTTTTCGCGCAATCGAGGAGTCATTAGTCGAGGTCCTCCCCACTGCGTTTGCCAACCCGCACCCAGCTGCCGTCTTCACGCCGCCGGTACCCGACACGAGTCGGTTCGTCGGTGTTGGGATCGACGAGCATGACGTTGCTCATGTGGATGGGCGCCTCGCGCTCGACGATCTCGGACTGCTGGCCTGCCTGCCGCGCCCGCTGATGTTTCTTAATGATGTTCACGCCTTCGACGACGAGGCGCTCCTTCTTGGGAAGCACCTGCCGAACCTGGCCACGCTTTCCACGGTCACGGCCGGAAAGGACGACGACGGTGTCACCACGCTTGATCCGGGCGGGCACTAGAGCACCTCCGGGGCGAGCGAGATGATCTTCATGAAGTTGCGCTCGCGGAGTTCGCGGGCGACCGGTCCGAAGATGCGGGTGCCGCGAGGGTTCTCACCGTCGGTAGCAAGCACCACAGCGGCGTTTTCGTCGAAGCGGATATAGCTGCCATCGGGGCGCCCGTACTCCTTGGCGACACGAACGACGACGGCTCTGACCACCTCGCCCTTCTTCACCCCGGAGTTCGGCTGAGCCACCTTCACACTGGCGACGATGATGTCGCCCGGGCGCGCGTACCGCCGCCGGGTACCGCCGAGTACGCGGATGCAGAGCAGCGAGCGGGCACCCGAGTTGTCGGCAACCTTGAGGCGCGATTCCTGCTGGATCACTCTTCTGTCTCCTCGCTGGAGGTGCCGGCTCGTTCAGCAGCGTCGGCCTCTGCCGCTTCCTCTTCGGCAGCGGCTTCAGCCTTGGGGGCGATCTGGGTGGTTGCCTCAATCGCGCGACCGATGACGGCGGGCTGGATCTCCGCCACGTCACCGCGGCTCACGATCTCTGCCAGGCGCCAGCGCTTGTCACGCGAAAGCGGACGGCTTTCGACGATGCGGACGACGTCGCCGAGGCTGCATTCGTTGGCCTCGTCGTGAGCTTTGAACTTCACGGTGAGCGACATGATCTTGTGGTAGAGACGGTGCTTCTTGCGGCGTTCGACGGCGACGACAATGGTCTTATCCATCTTGTCGCTGACGACCGTGCCCTGAAGGACGCGTTGTTCAGCCATGTTTATTCAACCTCCACCGAGGCGAGTTGCCGCTCGCGGCGCACGGTGCGAAGCCGGGCTATATGCCGGCGCGCCCAGCGCAGTTCGCGGTAGTTTTCCAACTGGCGGCTGGCGTGCTGAAAGCGGAGGGTGAACAGGGCCCGGTAGGCCTCGTTGATCTCCTGGTCCAGCTTTGCATCGCTCCAGGT
>JAGQGZ010000320.1 GCA_020432105.1 Dehalococcoidia bacterium
CCTGTGCCTGCAGTACGACCCGCCGGCACCGCCGGGCGAGATCCTCGGGTACTTCTCCGGGATGTCGCTGATGGACCGCTCCATCGAGAACCCGTGGAGCAACCTGCCCTCCGCCATCGTGCTGTTCCGCCGGAACCTCGAGCGCATCGCATGGGACCGCACGCGCCTGCTCGAAGAGCTGCGGATCACGGTCTTCCACGAAGTCGGCCACTTCCTCGGGCTCGACGAAGACGACCTCGAAGCGCGCGGCCTCGACTGATCCGGCGGCTTGACGCTCTGGGGGGCGGAGTTATGAATGTCGCGCTGGGGGATTAGCTCAGTCGGGAGAGCGCAGCGTTCGCAATGCTGAGGTCAGGGGTTCGACCCCCCTATCCTCCACTCCACGCCTCGGTGCTCACCGGGGCGTTTCTTTTTGCGGGGAACGTCCCGGAAGGCAGCCATGGCGGTCAGGACCGGCTTCGCACCCACAGACGACGGGCAGCAGCTCTACTGGCGCACGGTGGGCAGCGGGCCCCCGATGATCTGCTGCAACGGCGTCGGCGTCTCGACGTTCTTCTTCAAGTACATCGTCGCCCACTTCCACGACCGCTTCACCGTCATCACCTGGGACTACCGGGGCCACGGCCGAAGCTCCACCCCCGCCGACCCGAACACGGCCGATCTCTCGATCGAGCG
>JAGQGZ010000321.1 GCA_020432105.1 Dehalococcoidia bacterium
CCCGCGCCTGCGCTAACAGGCCGGGGATGTGGCCGACTACTGAGGAGTCGACATGGCGAAGTCTATGACACGCAAGATCAGACCGGACTATTACGACCGGAAACGCCAACGGCAACGGGAACGAACCCACGTCCTGTACCGCTGCTACGACCGAACACTGACGCTGCTCTATGTCGGAATGACCAACGACCCCGAGTCGAGGTTCATCACCCATACGTCACAGATTGGGTGACTGATGAATAATGAACTGCGCGAACGGATCGCCGGGTTGCTGATAACCCATCCATCAGGGTTAAGGGCTGTGGGTGACCCGCCGGATTGGCCGTGGGCTGTGGCCGACGCGATCCTCGCCATGCCCGGTATCGCGGTGGTGGAACTACCAGAACCGTTCCCGATTGAGGTGACGGAGATTGACATGTGCCCAGAGGATGACGACGGGAATCGCGACCCCAGAATGGTTTTGCGGTTCAGTGGGTCCCATCGGCCAGGGCAACTTTTTGACCGACGCAACCTCGCCGCCGCACTTCTCGCAGCCGCCGAGTACGCGGAAGAGGAGACAAAATGACAATCCGGCGTTGGCGCAAAAAGCCTGTCGTGGTCGACGCGACCCAGTGGGACGGCACCCCCGAAGGGGCCACTCCGATCATTAATTGGATTCTCGAAAACGATG
>JAGQGZ010000322.1 GCA_020432105.1 Dehalococcoidia bacterium
GGTCCGGCATCGCTGAGGACACCGCGGAGAACTCCGCCGAGAACACCGTCGAGGACACGGGTGACGGCGCCGGGCTGGTAAGCTCCGCCACCTGCAACGATCGACCCTGGGAGGGGAGCATGGGTACAGCGGAGAACGTGGGCCTGTCGTCGAAGCGCCTCGCGGTGCTGGATCGGGTCATGAAGGAACGCTACGTCGACACCGGCGTGCTGCCCGGCATCCAGACGCTGGTGTGGCGCGGCGGCGAACTCGCGCACGCCGGCATGTCCGGTCGCATGGACCTGGAGCGCGACACGCCGATGCGCGAGGACGCGATCTTCCGCATCTACTCGATGTCGAAGCCGATCGCCGCGACGGCGCTGATGATGCTGCACGAGCAGGGCGCGTTCGCGCTCTCCGACCCCGTGGCGAAGTTCCTGCCCGAGCTCGGCGCGATGAAGGTGATGACGGGCTTCGACAAGAAGGGGCAGCCCGTCCTCGTCGACGCGAAGAGCCCGATGACGATGCGGCAGATGCTGTCGCACACCGCGGGGCTCGGGTACGGGATCATTCCCGAGGGCCTCGACCGCGGCGAGGACCTCTACCGCGC
This sequence comes from Dehalococcoidia bacterium, assembly GCA_020432105.1. Taxonomy (GTDB): domain Bacteria; phylum Chloroflexota; class Dehalococcoidia; order Tepidiformales; family Tepidiformaceae; genus JAGQGZ01. The sequence continues at coordinate 590 of JAGQGZ010000322.1, forward strand.
GGCCGACCTGCGCGCGCGCGGCACGACGCTCGCGGAGTTCGTTCCCAAGCTCGCGAAGCTGCCGCTCCTCTACCAGCCCG
>JAGQGZ010000323.1 GCA_020432105.1 Dehalococcoidia bacterium
AGCTGCTGTATGATGGCGAGAAGGGGCCGGTGCCCGAGGCGCCCTATGCGATCCCGCTGGGCCGGGGCGCGATTCGGCGCGAGGGCAGCGACGTGACGCTGGTCGCCACCCAGCTCATGGTGTCGCGCGCCATGGCGGCGGCGCGTCTGCTGGAACGCGACGGCATCAGCGCCGAGGTCATCGACCCGCGCTGCCTGTATCCGCTGGACAGCGAGATGATCCTGTCATCGGTGCGCAAGACCAACCGTCTGGTCGTTGTCCACGAGGCGACCACGCGCTACGGCTTTGGCGCCGAGGTGTCGGCCATGGTCATGGAACAGGCCTTCGACTGGCTGGACGCGCCGGTGATGCGCCTTGGCGGGATGGATGTGCCCACGCCGTTCAACGACGATCTGGAACGGGCCGTGATTCCGACGCGGGACGCCATAGTTCGGGCGGTCAAGGGGTTGTTCTGACGCTAGAATTCTTCCTTGACGATCTGCGCATCCGCGACGCCCAGATCGTGCAGGGCCTCCGAAACGGCACGCATCATCGGCGGCGGCCCGCAGAGATAGCAGCGGCTGTCCGCCTTGACGAACCGGCGCAGGTAGTCCCGGTCGAGCCGTTGTCGGGGGACGCTGGCGCCGGGTTCGTCCACGACGAAGGCGGTGGCCAGCCCCA
>JAGQGZ010000324.1 GCA_020432105.1 Dehalococcoidia bacterium
CGACATCTACGCCCCGATGCAGGAGGACGGCAGCTCGCCCAGCGGCCCGCTGCACGACAGCATCGGCCCGCCGCTGTTCCCCATCGGGCTGAAGGCGCTCCCCGGCAGCATCGACGTGCACGGGTGCGCCGACGACGACTGGACGATGGGGGAGATCGAGGTCTCGTCGCGGTTCATCCCCCACGTCGGCAACACGCTCGGCTACCGGGTGAGCTGGCAGGGGCACTCGGTGGCGTACCTGAGCGACCACCAGCAGACCGGCCTCCACGACTACTCGCTGTCGGACGGGGCGCGTCAGCTGTGCGACGGCGTCGACGTGCTCATCCACGACGCCCAGTACACGTACGAGGAGTTCGTGAAGAAGGCCGACTGGGGCCACTGCACCGTCGAGTACGCGCTGTGGGTCGCCCAGCAGTGCCGGGCGAGGACGTTGGTGCTGTTCCACCACGACCCGATGCACGACGACGCGATGGTCGACCGGCTCGCACGGTCGACGCAGGCCAACGCGCGTGGCATCCGGGTGATCGCGGCGAGCGAAGGCCTCGTCCTCCCCGTCGGCTGAGGCTGGCCGTCGTGGGTGTCGTCGGTCTGATCGCGTCGGTCGTCACCGGGCTGATGTTCGTGCTCGCCGGTGCGTCGAAGCTCGCGCTCGGCCCGGGG
>JAGQGZ010000325.1 GCA_020432105.1 Dehalococcoidia bacterium
AGTTGATCCGAAACTGTGGAACACTCCGCAGTCTTCACGAGATGACTACAGCATTGAATCGCTGGCAGATGACATCAACAGCGGTCGTCTGACGCTCAAAGAAGTCATTCGTGACTTCGACCTGTACGGCTGGAAACAAACGCAGCTGATCTACAAACTCGACTAATACTTCTCTTGGAGGGATCCTCCTAGCACTCACACTGCTAGCGATGGATCCCTCCATATTTTTGTTGAACACAACAAGAAAGGCATTCAATGGGAACTCTAAAGAAACCGAACAAAGTCTACTTCCTCAAAACTGACCCCGACTATGATGAAGTCGCCTTCTTCAACAACTTCGCAGAACTCCAATCCTTCCTTCAAGAAGCTCTTTGGGAAGGAGAACCGATGGATGACTGGGTGGTGTGGTCTGCTCTCGAACAAGACAAAAAGGCTGTGCTTGTAACGAAGAACGTTGAGATCGAAGAATGAACTTCCAATCAAAGACCATCAACGCTGGTGGAAACGCCAAGACTGTCAAAGGAGACGGTGAGTATCTGACTGCAGTGATGTACCTTGCGCCATACAAGCTGAGTGGAGAAGGAAATCTCTGCCCGATGGCTGAACTCGCTGCATGCCACAAAGGCTGTCTGAACACTGCTGGTCGTGGGAAGTTCGAC
>JAGQGZ010000326.1 GCA_020432105.1 Dehalococcoidia bacterium
CGACACCTTGCCGACCAGGATGTCCCCCGGCGCGACCTTGGTGCCCACGTAGACCACGCCGCCCTCGTCGAGGTTGCGCAGCGCCTTCTCGGACACGTTGGGGATGTCGCGGGTGAACTCCTCGCGGCCGAGCTTGGTCTCACGGATCTCGACGTCGAACTCGTTGATGTGGATCGACGTGTACACGTCGTCGCGCACCAGGCGTTCGGACACGATGATCGCGTCCTCGAAGTTGTAGCCGTCCCAGATCATGAAGGCGACGAGCAGGTTGCGACCGAGCGCGAGCTCGCCGTTCGACGTGCACGCGCCGTCCGCGATCACGTCGCCCTTCTTGACCTTGTCGCCGGTGTCGACGATCGGGCGCTGATGGATCAGCGTGCCCTGGTTGGAGCGCATGAACTTGAACAGCGGGTACTTGTCGGTCCCGTCCTTGTGCTTGAGCTCGATCGCCTCCGAGTCAACGTAGGTGATCTCGCCGTCATGTCCGGCCAGGATCACGTCCCCTGTGTCCACCGCGGCGCGGCGTTCCATGCCGGTGCCGACCAGCGGCGGATCAGGGCGCATCAGCGGCACGGCCTGCCGCTGCATGTTGGAGCCCATCAGGGCGCGGTTGGCGTCGTCGTGCTCGAGGAAGGGGATCAGTGATGTCGCGACCGACC
>JAGQGZ010000327.1 GCA_020432105.1 Dehalococcoidia bacterium
GGCGACGGCGGTGCCCTTCGTGCGGCGCAGGTCGCGCAGGATCCAGCGGTCGCCGACGGCGCTCGGGACGCGCAGGCCGGAGGCGAGGGTGGCCGGGTGCTCGGGCGCCGTCGCGCGCTCGGCGCCGGCGTGGAAGGCGGTGACGATCGGGGCGCAGCCCTCGGCCTGGACGGCGATCATGCGCGGCAGGGTCACGTCCTTCGGCAGCCAGCCGAGCTCGATCAGCTCCTCGAAGGCCTTCACCATCCCGACCAGCCCCGTTCCGCCGCCGGTGGGGTAGAGGATCGCGTCCGGCAGGGTCCAGCCGAGCTGCAGGGCGAGCTCGTAGCCCATCGTCTTCTTGCCCTCGACGCGGTACGGCTCCTTCAGCGTCGACACGTCCGTCCAGCCGTGCTCGCGCGCGCGCTCCTTCAGCCAGGCGCCGCAGTCGGCGATCGTGCCGTCGATCAGCGTGACCTCGGCGCCGCAGAGCTCGGCCTCGACGCGGTTCGCGCGCGGCACGTCGCGCGGCATCGCGAGGTGCACCGGCAGGCCCGCGCGGGCGCCGTAGGCCGCGAGCGCGCCGCCGGCGTTGCCCGCCGAGGGCGCGGACAGGGCGGTCGCGCCGAAGGTCCTCGCCATCGTGACGGCGGCGCTCATGCCGCGCGCCTTGAAC
>JAGQGZ010000328.1 GCA_020432105.1 Dehalococcoidia bacterium
TGCTCCTTCGGGCTAATGAACAAAAGCACATCGGTCTTCCGCTCCTTGTCGACTTTCACTTTCTTGTTGGAGCCCAGACGGCCGATTGCATTTTCGACGACCTTCGCCACGTCGCCTACCGTCATTCCCGCCTGCTCCTCGAATCGCTTGCATAGTTCCTTCGAGATTTCGTCGACAAGGCGTTTGGTCCTCCTGGCGACCCACTCGGCATTTACTTGTTTGAAATGCTCTCGCACCGCGCGTTTGCTGCACTGGCTGGAAATCCGCGCCCGGCGCGTACCGCCGAACAGGGCATCCTTGGGGGCTCCGGTATCGTCGCGGTTCAGGTTGGAGGGCGCGAAGTTCTGCAGGGCGTGGATTTCGACGATGGTCTTCATACAGCTTGCTCCGTTTCGGTTTCTTGTTCCGGGTCGGTTCCGCGATTGAGGGCGCGGTAGAAATCCCGTGCCCAGGCGTTTTGTGTGCGTTTCCTCTCGTCCCGCCAACGCAGGAGATCGTCTAGCAGAGCATCGAAATCGATCGCCTGCTCCTTGAGGAGGGCGATCATCTGGCGCAGGCGGTGCGGCAGTTGTTCCGGATCGGCGTCGAGCAGGGCGATGAAGCGGCGTTCGGTGCTGCTGGCGCCACCCGTCAGCTGTTCATGTG
>JAGQGZ010000329.1 GCA_020432105.1 Dehalococcoidia bacterium
TGCTCAAGGCGGATGGCACCGCGCGCATCGTCGCCGCCTGCAGCGACCGACCGGACGAACGCAGCGTTCCGCAATCGCCGCCCGATCCGAACTCACGCACCGTGCAGCTCATCCGCGCCTGCGAGGTGTGGCACGTGCCCGATGCCGCCGCGGCGAGCGACCTGACGGCCGTACAGCGTGAGCAACTGGAACGCTACGGCAATCACTCGGGCCTGCTGGTGCCGCTCGTGTGGGAAGACCGCGGGGTCGGCGCCATCGCCGCCTTGCGTTTCCCGGTGCGGCCGTTCTCGAACAAGGAGATCCGCCTGCTGCAGACCTTCGCCGACCAGGCCGTGATCGCCATCGAGAACGCGCACCTGTTCCGCGAGACCAATGAAGCCCTGGAACGGCAGACCGCGACAGCCGAGGTGCTCGAGACCATCAGCAACTCGATTGACGACACGGCACCCGTCTTCGAACGCATCCTCGACAGCTGCGAGCGACTGGTCAGCGCCGACCAGCTCTCCGTGCTGCTGTTCGAGGATGGCCTGATCCACCTGGCGCACACACGCGTGCCGCTGACGGCACGCGCCAGTGAGCTCTATCCCTACCCGGTGCAGGACTCGCCCTGGGCCGATGGGTTCACCGGTGAGCGGGTTCTCTACG
>JAGQGZ010000032.1 GCA_020432105.1 Dehalococcoidia bacterium
CCTACGATTTCGAACGGCATCGTTCGCCTCCTGGTAAGGCTTGAGTGGCCAGTCTACGCTTCGTCACTCGCCAACTTCGCTGCCGCCCGGTGATAGGATGATCGGGATGTCGGCCGAGCCAGAACCGCAGTCCGAGTCTATTGATCCCCGAGGGCACATTGTGCGTACGCCGGGCGTCGTCGGTGGTCGTCCTCGAATCGCCGGCACAAGGGTACGGGTGGTCGACGTTGTGGAGTGGCACCAGGGTGTCGGTCTTTCCGTCGAAGAAATCGTCGCGAACTTTCCGCTATCACTGGCCGACGTTTATGCATCACTCGCCTACTATCACGACCACCGCGACGAAATCGAGGAAGAGCGTCGTGAAGACGAGCAGTACGTCGAGAGGTTGCTCGAACAACACCCTGATCGCGTGCACGTCTTCGAGGAATGACGGCCGTCAGGTTCATGTTGGATGAGCACATCCACAAAGGCGTCGCGGCGGGGTTACGACGAGAGGGGATCGAGTCTGCCACGGTGCACGAACTGGGCCGCCGGACTGCCTCCGACGCGTCGCACCTGGAATTCGGAAGACAGGCCGGGTGGGTACTTGTGACGTTTGATGGACGGCTGGTTGGCCTGGCCACGGCGATGCCCGAGCATGCTGGTGTGGTCCTCGGCCGGGACCAGGTCCATTCGGTGGGACAACTTGTCCGGAGTCTCGCCGCGATCGCCGCGGCACAGACGATGGAATCGTTCCGATCCCGGGTGCTCTACCTTTAGCTAGGGCCGTTCCATGCCGTGCTTCACCAGCAGATCCTCATCCGCCAGGATTCCCTCCGAAGGACCATCGGCCACTACGGCGCCGCCATCCACGATGACTGTCCGCGGGAAGACCTCGGCAACGAGCCGCATGTCATGGGTGCTCACGAGCATCGTCTGTTCCATCCCACGCAACAGCTCGATGAGTTCGCGGCGCCCGCGCGGATCGAGGCCAGCCGAGGGCTCGTCGAGGACGAGGACGGAGGGATCCATCGAAAGCACCGTCGCCAGGGCAACCCGCTTGCGCTGGCCGATGGACAGGTGGTGGGGCATCCGCTGTTCGAAGCCCGACATACCCACCGCCGCGAGCGCCTTCTCCACCCGGTGGTGAATCTCGTGCTCGGCGACGCCCATGTGCAGCGGTCCGAAGGCAACGTCGTCGAAGACGGTCGGGCTAAAGAGCTGGTCGTCGGGATCCTGGAAGACGAGCCCAACCTCGGAGCGGATGCGCTTTAGCACCTTGCGCTCCACCTTGAGTCCACTGATCCAGACCTCGCCGTGGGAGGGTTCATTTATCCCGTTGAGGTGGAGCATCAGCGTGCTCTTGCCGGCGCCGTTTGGCCCGATCAGCGCCACCTTCTCCCCGGGGCCAACCGCAAGCTCGATACCTTTGAGGGCTTCGAAACCATCCGGGTACTTGTAGTGCAGGTGGTGGACGCTGATGCTTCCGCGTTCGGCGAGCGAGGTTGCAACCTTTGCCGGATCGTGGTGGTTGGCGGTCCCGGTTACGCGCGTGGAAGCCATAGGTGTCCTGTCACTTCAAAGACGCCAAGCGTAACAGCGGCGAGGCCCAGCGCCAGCCACTGAGCTCCACCGAACTGCCGCCGGCGAAGCGTCCGCATGGTGCCGTCGAACCCTCTCGACTGCATTGCCGCGTAGACGCGTTCGCTCCGCTCGTAGGCCCGGATGAACAGGGAGCCGACCATTGATCCCACGACCCTGGCACGCCAGAGGAGGCTGCCACCACCGCTGCCATCGGGGCTTGCCGAACGGGCGGCCCGGGCTCGCATCATCCTGGTTGCCTCATCGGTGAGCACGGCGAGGTAGCGGTACATGAACGAGATGACGGCGACGATGATGGCCGGCACCCGCAACGCTCGAAGGGCCTCGACCAGGTCGGGGAAGCGGGTGCTGAAGGTGAGCAGCACCGCGGCCTGCACACTCACCCAGCTCTTGAAGACGATCGTCGCGAACTGGATAAGCCCTTCGCCGCTGGCAGTGAGGGTGAAGAGCCCCAGGTTGATGTCGCCGAGGGGATCGCCGCTCTTGGTGAAGATGAGGGGGATTGCGGCCGCGACAAACGGCAGGGCGACAAACGACGCCCGGACAACACGGGACGGCCCGATTCGGGCAACCACAGTGGCTGCCATAAGGACTACCCAGGCAATGGCGATGGCAAGAAAGGAGCCTATCGGGAGGAGCGACAGCGAAAGGATGAACCCGATTGTGATGAGGAACTTGAGCCGCGCATCGGCGGCATGGATGCGGCTATCCCGCTCCAGGTACCTGTCGAGATCCATCGTCACCTTCCCGCATGCGCCGGACCCGCGTGAGCACGTACGCCACGCCGCCTACCAGGGCAACCATGATCCCTACTCCGACTATCCCTGAGAGCACGGTCGAGAGGTCTTCGTTCTCGATACCCGGGATACTGTAGTCCGGCAACCATTCGTACCGTGCGTCCTCGCCCGCGTGTGCGAACTCCCCGTCCTCGGCGACCTTTTCGAGGCCGTCGGGGCTGCTTGAGGCATTGGGTGCGAAGACAACGACGATTGCCACGGCGATCGCGATCCCGATGACCCACCAGTAGCGGTTGAGCAGTCCTTGCGGTTTCGGTGTCTCTGTCATGTCAGGCCTAGGCGGTTGCGGCCGAGGGCTGGCCGAAGCGCAGCAGGTCGGGCCGGCTGTTGGCGATGAAGGTGAGGGCGGCAACGGTAATGACGGCCTCACCGATTCCGATCAGGGCATGCCAGCCCGCCATCGCCCCGAGGGCGACCGCCAGCGATGTGGTATCCGAGATGGCGAGTTCGAACGCGGTGAGCACGGCTGCTACAAAGACCGAGAGCCAGGCTGCCACCGCTGCGGCCGGGTAGCGGCCGCTCGATAGGCCACCAAGGAGCGGCACCAACGATCGGTAGACCGCGTAGCCACCGAGTGTGCCGATGATGCCCATGTTGAAGATGTTGGCGCCAAGCACGAGCAGACCCCCGTCCTGGAAGACCAGCGCCTGCACCCCGATCACCGAGGCCATCACGATCGTGCCGGCCCAGGGGCCCAGCAGGATCGCAGCGAGCACGCCCCCGAGGAGGTGGCCGCTCGTGCCGCCGGGGACGGCGAAGTTGAACATCTGGCCGGCGAAGATGAAGGCTGCCATCACCCCCATGAGGGGTATCGCACGTTCATCGAGTTCGCGGCTGGCACGGTTGGCCGAATAACCGACGACGACGGCGGTGACGATCCAGAGAGCGACCGCAACGGGTGTGGAGAAGAACCCATCTGGTGCATGGAGCAGGAATGGCATGAGAATCTCCGGGGGGCTTGAAGAGCCAAGTCTATGCTAATTGCAAACGTTTGCAAATACGAGAACCCGGTATCACCAGCGAGTGCCACCGGAACGGCGCCGCCGGCCCTTGCGGGGCGACGGCAGTGGTTGCCTCTTCAGTCTCTCCGGGGCGCTCAGCGTTGCAGTGCGCGGATGTCTTTATCGTTTCCCGCCACGATCCAGATGTCGCCACTTTCCACCACCTCGTCAAGGTCCGGGTTAAAGCTGACCTGTTCACCGCGCATCCGGGCCAGTAAGAAGACCTTGTAGCGCCTGGTGGTGTCGAGGTCTTCGACCTTGATCCCCTCAGCCGAGCCGGGGGCCTTCACCCGGGCAATGCCGTGGTCGCCACTGAGCGACATGTAGTCACTTACGCTGCGGCTGCCGAGCGTGTGGGCCAGCCGCACCGCCGCTTCGTATTCGGGATTCACGACGGTGTCGGCGCCGGCCAGTTCAAGGGCGCGGGCGTGCTCGCTGTCGCGCGCTTTCGAGACCACGTGCCGGTGCCGGAGCCGCTGCTTGAGGGTGAGGGTGACGAGCACGCTCGTCGCCACGTCGCTGCCGATGGCGACGACGACGGAGTCGTAGCTGTGGAGGCCGAGCGACTCGAGGAACTCGACATTCGTGACATTGCCTTCAGCAGCGAGAAACACGTCCTCGACGATGCTGTTGACGCGGGCGGGGTCGGAATCGACGGCCAGGACCTGGACGCCGATACTGACCAGCTCCTGTGAGAGCTGGGTTCCGAAGCGGCCCAGTCCGAGAATTGCGACATCCATGCGTGATTCCTCCCGGCGATGCTAGCGTGGCCCGTGTACCTGCGTCGATGTTTTCAGCCGATCCGGATGCTGTCCTCGGGCAGGCGAATGTGGCCCTTCGGCCGTCGTTTCGTCATCTCCAGGACAAGGATCAGCGGGCCGAACCTCCCGAGGATCATCCCGGCAACGATGGCAAGGCGGCCCACCTCGTTGAACTCTGCGGTAATCCCACCTGAGAGGCCGACGGTGCTGAGGGCCGATTGGGCCTCGTACAGCACATCGATGAATACGAACTCACCACCGCCGACGATGAGAAGGATGGTCGCGAGGCCGAAGGTGGCGGCGACCATCAACAGGCCGAGGGTTAAGGCCTGCCGGATCACCATCGCGGGCACCCGGCGGCCGAACCCCACCATGTCATCGCTGCCGCGCAGGGTCGCGACGATGGCTATCAAGAGGATTGAGAAGGTCCCAACCTTGATCCCCCCGGCGGTTGAGCCTGCCGCACCGCCGATGAACATGAGCCCCACCTGGAGGAACTTGGTTTCATCGCTCATCGCCCCCGCATCGACTGCACTGAACCCTGCCGTACGAGGCATAGCCGACTGGAAGAACGCGAGCACCGGGCGGTCACCACTGCTTACGCGGCCAAGCGTTTCCGGGTTCGTCCATTCGGCAAGGAGGATGTAGACGCAGCCGACGACGAGGAGACCGGCAGTGGTGACGAAAATGAGCTTGGTATCGAGCGAGAGCGCCCGCAACGTCCGCCGGTGAGTAAGCGAAAGTACGGGGATGGCACCCACGCTGCCGGCAATCACGAGGAAGGCGATAGGCATCAGCACGAAGGGGTCGCCGGCGTAGGGGATCATGTCTGCACCGGTAACAGCGAACCCGGCGTTGTTAAACGCTGACACAGAGTGGAACAGGGCCCACCAGGCGCTTTCGCCCGGCGAAACGTCGGCTTCGACGAAAGCGAACCAGAGAACAACCACGCCGACCACTTCGAAGATCGCAGCGTAAGCAATGACATTACGGGCGAAGTGGGCGGCTTCGCCCACAGTGGGAGCGCCATAGTACTGGCGGAGGAGGAACTGGCCGCGGACGCTGAGCCTACGGCCGAGCATCCAGAGGAGGATGCTGGTGCCCACCATGTAACCGAGGCCGCCAATCTGGATCATCACGAGAATCACCAGCTCGCCGAAGAAGTTCCAGTGTTCCTGCGTCTCGACGACGACGAGGCCGGTTACACAGGTGGCTGAGACTGCGGTGAACAGGGCATCGAGAGGGTGTGTGGCCGAACCGCTCTCCGTCGTGATCGGCAGCATGAGGAGGACCGTACCGATAAGGATGACGAGGCCGAAGCCGGCAGCGATCTGGGTCCAGCCGCTGCCAAGGATGTTCGCCCGCTGTGGGGCCGGGAGGCTCAGGTCGAAGGTGACATTGACGCGGCGGCGAATGGGCCGGCGGGAGGTCACGGATGAACCCGCCGGCCCCCGGCACCGCGCGGTCGATCACCCCTGCCAGGTGCCGGATAGCTGTTGATCTTGTGGCCGTACACGCTCGGGAAAGGGTGCGCTCAGGGGTAGCGGGCGGTCAACCGGCGCGGCGGCTCAAACCTTCACGGATCTTCTCGAACGGCGTGGTCGGTCCCAGCTTGCGACGGCCGGGCGCACCTGGTGAGACTCTCTGCAGTCCCGGCCCAAGGCTGCCGCGAGCCAGGTCCGCGGTCTCGCGGGCGCGGAGGAAGCTCTCATCAATGGCCGCCAGCGTCTCACCTTCCACCAGTGCCGGGTCCACGCCGGTATCGCTTGCCAACAGCACTTCGCGATACCGGGCCAGCAGCTCCCGCTCCGACTCGCTGCGCGCCAGCAGTTCAGCGTCTTTCTCAGCAAGTTCTTGCTGTAGCGGGTCACCGTCACCCGCTGCAGTCTGCTCCGTCGCATCGATAACAATCTCATCCATCTCTATCTCTCCAGTGCTCGTGGTGCCGTCGAAGGTCCAAGGAAAGCGCCGGAAAACCAATACGGTCCTGTCACTGGTGGATGTCGCAGGCCGATGCTAGCCTGCCGGGAATGGCGCGAAACTCAATCCTTGTTGTCGTCGGCGTGCTGGTCCTGATTATTGTCGGCGCCGTCAGCATCCTCGCCCTTGGCGGGGGCGACGACGACAGTGGCGACAACGGGAGCAACACGCCTGCAGCGAGTGATGGGACCCCCACGCTCACGGCCGACGATTTTGGCCCGGCCCCGAAACTTGGCGATTGGATTGAGGCGGTCTTCCCTGTCCACGCCTCCGCCATCCCGCAGTCGCGGACACGCACGCCCGACCCCGGTAATCCGAACGGCGTCTGCATCGAGGCCAGCTTCCACGACCTGCAAAAGAACACACTCTGGTTCCGCATGGCTGTCGACGGTGTTGAGGTAACGGCTGCCAAGGGCTCGGTCTGGATTGTGCCCACCCAGGTAGACCCTGAAGGTGGCCGTTTCTGCTGGGCCCCTGAAGAGGGCCTTGAGGTTGGCATTCACGAGGCGGCAGTGAGCGTCCAGAACCCCGACAATGCCAACGAGCCAACTCGCCAGATAGTCGGATGGAAGTTCGAAGTTATCCCCGATTAGGCCTGTTCGGCCTTCTGGGCGACCCGGAAGGGGACAATCGACGTCTGCACCCCGGCCCCTTCACCAGCCACGACACGAACCCGGTAGCCACCGAATGACTCCACCCGAAGGGGAAGGTTCACCGCCATCTGCGAGAGCTGCGTGGAGCCGGGCGGCAGGTTCGATGGCCGGCCCACCTGCATCGCTCCGTTGACGCGAGCCAGTTCCTTGCCGTCGTCGTCCTCGATGAAGATGTCCACCTGGTGCCGGAGGTTCGTCTCCTCCCAGCCGACACGGATGCCCACGGCGACTGCCATCCGCAGCTGGACCGGCGCTTCCCTGGCGTTGAAGTGATCCCAGCCACCGCCCATCAGGTAGAGCTTGCCACTGACAATCTCGGCGTGGTCGGCGATGAGGGCGTACTGGATCTCCATGTCCGGGATGGTACCTGCCGCGCCGCCGGCCCGCCCGCGGCAGGTTCAGATTCGGCCGAATCCGGTAGCCCGAAGGACCCCGGCGTCATACAGTCCGCCTGATGCCTCGATCAGGGCCAGTTGGCGAGCAGATTGGGTACGAAGTGTATCCGGGCCCCGAGGGGGCACCACCCCTCCTGCTCCTGCACGGGTTCACGGCCAGCTCGGCCGCCTTCTCCAGCAACATCGAAGCATTGCGTCGGGCTTTTACGGTGGTCACCGTCGATCTCCTTGGCCACGGCGACTCTGATGCGCCGGAGGATGTCGAGCTCTACGGCCCGGGACCGGCGGTTGCCCGCATCACCCGGCTCCTGGACGAACTCGGTTACCCGGAAGCAATGGTCTGTGGCCACTCGCTCGGTGGCGCGCTGGCACTCCGCCTGGCCCTCGAAGCGCCGGAGCGGGTTGCCGCCCTCGCCGTGATCAATTCCAACTCCGCGGCCGGCAATCCCGAGTGGCGGCGGCGTGCCACCCATGCCATGCGGGAAATGGCTGCCCGCGTCCGCAGTGAGGGGATTGAATTCCTGCGGCAGTCACGGTTGTACCCGGCGGCAAGCAAGCGCCTGCCAGGTGAAGCTCGTGAGCTCCTCGTCCGCGACTTCAACCGTTTGCAGCCGGCCGGTGTTGCCGGCACGGCAGTGGGCCTGGCCGTCCCCGTCAATGCCTACGAGCGGCTGGGGGAACTGCAGGTCCCGTTGCTGGTAATGATCGGCGACCGCGACCAGGACTTCGTTCGCAACTCGATCGATTTCCTGGACCAGCTCCCGCCCGACATGGTGAGCTGGACAACCATCGAAGGCGCCGGTCACGCTGCCAACCTCGAGCAGCCTGAGCAGTTCGAGCGCGCCGTTATCGATTTCGCGCGTGACTGCGAGTACCTCCCGCCCGCTCCCCTGGCAGTGGCTGCGGGTGCCCCGTCCCGCGGCCCGGGTGCGAGTGCCACGCTCAGCGTGCTCGGGGGCGCACTCATTGTGGCCGGCGTGATCATGGTCGCCGGAGCCTTCTTCGTCGGCCGGGATAACGGCAGCGCCGGGCCCCAGCTTCCCGCAGCCTCCGACGATGATGGTGCGACGGCGACGGCGACGCCCACAGCCGTGGAGGCAGTCTCGGGAGTCAGCACTGCGGGTCCGGAGTTCGTCACCTCCACGCCGGCAGTCCAGCCCACCGCCACGAGCCCCGCCTCCAGCGCGACGGCGGCCCCACCAACCGCGACCATCCCCCCGGAACCCACAGCCACAACCGCCCAACCGGTGGTAATCAACACCCCCGTGCCCGAAGACACGCCGACACCGGCCCCGACGCCCACGGCCACGCTCTCACCGACGCCCACAGGACCGTTCGCGGCAATTAGCGGCCCCGGCAGCGGTGCCATTGGCGAGATCGCCTACTTCCGGAACGCTTCGTCACCGGGGTTCCTGGGAGTGAAGTGGGCCGGCTGCAACCAGGGTATCGAGGCGAACGGGTGCTCCATCCCTCTGGTAGAGGCGGGATGTCACCTGGTGACGCTCGTCGCCAACTTCCCCCTTCCCGACGGAGCGAAGGTCGCGACGCATTATGTCGCGGTGGGCGACGGGACAACCTGTCCGTAGGGAGCGCGGTGCTTAGACGGCGCGCGCGAGGCCGGGCTTAACCCACGCCTCTGCCCACTCCGAGAGCGAGTTGACGACAGATTCGAGGTCCCGCCCCTTCGGGGTGAGCACATACTCAATCCGAACGGGCGACGCGGGGATGACCCGGCGCTGGACGACTTTCTCGGCCTCCAACTCCTTCAGCCGCTCTGAGAGGAGACGATCGCTGAGACCGGGGACGGCGGAGCGAAGCTCGCTGAAACGTGCGGTGCCGTGGAGTAGCTCTCGAAGGATTGCACCGGTCCACCGCCTCCCAATCAACTCGATCGCATGGTGGTAGTAGGGACAGAACGCTGGATTGCTTTCAGTCATAGCGGCGATAGCCTAGCACTGATTCAAGCGTTCACTAACTGCGGAGGGGCCCTCTTATACTTCCCCGAATGGCCGGTTATTCACGGACTCCGCTCCCCACCAAGCTCGGTATCAAGCCGGGCCACACGGTAGTCCTGGCCAACGCCCCCGGGGACTTTGCCGATGTCCTGGGCGAGTTACCGGAGGGCGTTACGGTGAGCACGCACGACGATCGAATCGATGTCGCACTGCTCTTCGTCACCTCAAGCGGAGACCTTGCCGAGGGCTGGCCACCACTGGCAGCAGCGATCAGGCCCGCCGGCGGCCTCTGGGTCTGCTGGCCCAAGAAAGCTTCCGGCGTCGAGACGGACCTGACCGAAAACGTCATCCGCGACTTTGGGCTGTCCGCCGGTCTCGTCGACAACAAAGTCTGTGCGGTCGACGAGACCTGGTCGGGACTGCGCTTCGTTTACCGTCTCAAGGACCGCTAGGAGCCTGCTGCCGCCAAACGCTCATCGAGGTCGCGTACACGGTGGGTCATGTGGACCAGCATATTGAAGCAGAGGTCATTGCTCGCCTTGAGCTCGGCGACGAAGTCCGAGCGGGGAATCGCCAGGCACCGGCTTGGCTGCTTCGCCCGGATGGTGCCGGAGCGCCGGTAGTGGTCGAGCAGTGCCATCTCGCCGAAGAATGAACCGGGGCCGAGCGTGCCGAGCGTCTGCCCATCGCGGACGAACTCAGCTTCGCCGTCGAGAAGGACGAAGACGCCGACGCCTTGCATGTCCTGGGACATGATCTCATCTCCGGGCTCGTAGTTGCGCTCGCGGGCCATACGCTCGAGACGTTCGAGCGTGGAATCCGGCACCCCCTGAAACATTTCGACGCCCTTAAGGGACTCAACATTGGCTGCCATTGCGTTTGCTCCTTGTTTCTGGGGACACCACGGCCCCGGCTAAGGTGGGCCGATTCTAGGCTCCTGCCCAAGGGCCGCACAACGTCTCTGTGCGACCAACTTCGCATAAGTACGGGGAGACCTGCGTGCTAGGATCCTCGTTGCCGGTTCCCGCCGGTCCGAAAGGGGCCTTCAAGTGACGCAAACTCCGCTGCTTGCCATCGATGGCGAGCGTCTACGAAGTGCTGTTGTCGAGCTGTTGGCGGCGATCGGTGACGACCCCCGCCGCGACGGACTGGTGGAGACACCGCGCCGCATCGCCGAGATGTACGAGGAGATCTTTGGCGGCCTGTCTATCGACCCCGCGGAGTACCTGTCGGTCGGTTTCGAGGTTGCCCATGACGAATTGGTGATCCTCCGCGAAATACCCTTCTACAGCATGTGCGAACATCACTTCCTCCCTTTCCACGGCGAGGCACACGTCGGCTACATTCCCGACGGCCGTGTGGTCGGCATCAGCAAGCTGGCGCGCGTGGTGGAGGGCTTCGCTCGCCGGCCGCAGATCCAGGAGCAGCTGACGAGCCAGGTGGCTGAGACAATCATGGAGACGTTGCAGCCGGACGGAGTTGCCGTCGTCATCGAAGCGGAACACCTCTGCATGACCATGCGAGGGGTGAAGAAGCCGGGCAGCCGCATGATTACGAGCGCCATGCGCGGCCAGTTCAAGCAATCCAGCATCACCCGGGCCGAGTTTCTTTCCCTGGTTTCCGGCAACCGCACCTGAGGGGAACTGTGGAACCTGAAGGTCGCCGGCCCACCATCGATTCCGAACGCCTTGAAGACCTCGAAGGGCCGTGGCTCCGGTTGTTTCAGGAGGCGGGTGCGCCGCCGTTTGCCCATCCCGCCTGGGTACGGGCATGGCTCGACACGCTGGGTGACCCGGCGACTGCGGTCTTCCTTGCGGTCCGGCGCGGTGACGACCTGATCGGCGTCGCGCCACTTGCCCTCGGTCCTACCGCTGCAACCCCGGTTGGCGACCCTGACGTGTTCGACTACAGCCCTGTGCTGGCATCACCCGGCAATGAAACGGCGGTCCGGCTTGCGCTCCTCGAATGGCTCCGCGAGGACCTTACGGCGGAGTACGTTGAGTGGGGCGTACCCGGTGAGCTTGATCCGGGCATTGGTGAGGCAGCCCGGGACCTGGGTTGGTCGCTGAACGTGGAACCGCTGTCGGTTGCCCCTCGTGCTGAATTGGCCGGCGACTTTGAGACCTACCTCTCCGGCCTTTCGAAGAAGGACCGGCACGAACTGCGGCGGAAGACACGGAAATTCGAAGATGCGGGGGAGATCACCACGGTCTCAACGCGCTCCGGCCCGGAATTCCAGTCAGCCCTTGAAGCGCTTACCGAGATGATGGCGCTCAGCCACGATGAGAAGGGCGAGTTCCTCCTCCGCTACGGTGACTTCTTTCGGACCGCGGCGAATGCACTGGCGAAACATGGCCTTGCACTGATCACTACCGTCTTTGTCGATGCCACCCCGGCAGCCCGCGTCCTTAGCTTCGAATGCGGCGGCGTGAGCTACCTCTACAACAGTGGCTACGACCCCCGCTTCGCGAATGTTGGTGCAGGCCTCATCTCCAAGGCCTACGTCCTTCGCGATGCGATCGAGCGGGGACTGCATACCTTCGATTTCCTGCGGGGTGACGAGGACTACAAGCGACACCTGGGCGGCCTTGCGAAGCCCGTCATCACGGCCACCTTCCGCCAGCACTGATCCCGGCTATCTGGTGAAATGGACAGCGATGACCGTTCAACCCGCCATCGTCGTCGAACACCTCGATGTGACTCGCGGCCGGAACGAGGTCCTTCAGGACCTCTCACTCACCATCCCTCGTGGTGAGATCACGGGTCTCCTGGGGCCCAGCGGTTCGGGAAAGACCACATTGCTGCGCTGCCTGGTGGGACTGCAGGTGATGCGCGCAGGCGAAGTTACGGTACTTGGCCTGGTGGCAGGCACACCCGAACTCCGCCGGCGTATCGGCTATGTCACCCAGGCACCTGCTGTCTACAGCGATATCACGGTGGCCGACAACCTCGACTATTTCTCGCAGATCCTCGATGCCGGCCCGGGCGCGGTTGCGCGCGTGCTCCACGAGGTAGACATGGAGCGCCATCGTGACCGGTTGGTAGGGACGCTTTCCGGCGGCGAACGGGCCAGGGTCTCCCTCGCCACGGCCCTGCTCCATTCCCCCGAACTCCTCGTCCTCGACGAACCGACAGTGGGGCTCGACCCCTCGCTGCGCGATCAGCTCTGGACGATGTTCCACGAACTCGCCGAATCTGGCGTCACGATCGTGGTCAGCAGCCATGTGATGGACGAAGCGGAACGGTGTGATTCCCTGATCCTGCTCCGGGAGGGGCGGGTGCTTGCCCACGCCACCCTTGCGGAGCTGCGGGAGCGCACCGGTGCGAGCAATGCTGAGGGGGCATTCCTCGCCCTGGTAAGGACGGGCCCGGAATGAGCGCCCGGCGCACGCTCGCGACCGCCCGCCGGATCATCCGCCAGCTGAGGCGCGATCCCCGTACCGTGGCGCTCCTCTTCGTAACACCGGTGATCCTCGTGGCCCTGGTGAAGTGGGTCTTCGACGGCCGACCCGGGGTATTTCAGCGAGTGGGCGTACCCCTGCTGGGGGTCTTCCCGCTGATCTCCATGTTCCTCGTGACCTCGATCGCCATGCTGCGCGAACGCACCAGCGGCACCCTTGAACGGCTGATGACGACACCCATCAGCAGGGTCGACCTCCTTGGCGGCTACGCCATTGCCTTCGGTGTTATGGCGACGGCCCAGGCAACGATCGTATCGCTCATCGCCTTTGGCCTGCTCGACCTCCAGATCGAGGGACCGGTGGCCCTGGTCATCCTGATGGCGGTGCTCAACTCACTCCTGGGCATGGCGCTGGGGCTGTTTCTCAGTGCCTTTGCCTCCAGCGAATTCCAGGCCGTGCAGTTCATGCCCGCGGTGATGTTCCCCCAGTTGCTCCTCTGCGGCCTGCTGGCACCGCGGGGTGAAATGGCAGGACCGCTCGAGTGGGCTTCCACGATCCTCCCAATGACGTATGCGTACGATGCCCTCGAACGTGTAGCCCGTGACGATGTGGGCGGCCGGCTCGCGATCGACGCGCTGATCGTCGCCGTGGTCACCGTAACGGCGCTGCTGCTTTCGGCGGCCACCCTTCGACGCCGGACAGCCTGACCGTAACGCCTGCGTATCCCCGCGCGACTAGCAATAGCCAGTTCCGGCACAATAGAGAGTCCATGTTGCGAATCGCCCAGGTGGCGTACCACACGAGCCCGACAGCTGCCCTTGGTGGGAGCGTGGCCGGCGGCCTGAACGTGTACGTTCTTGCCCTTTCTAGCGAGCTCGCCGCGCTCGGCTACGAAGTGGACATGTTTACCCGCCGCGATGGCGATGGTCCCGAGGTCGAAGCGGTGGCCCCCGGCCTGCGGCTTATCCGCATCACCGCCGGACCCGCCAACCCCCTCGATAAGGCGGACCAGGTCGCCCACATCGGCGCCTTCGCGGCCGGTGTTCTCGATTTCACAAAACGGGAAGGCCGAGGCTATGGACTTGTCCATTCCCACTACTGGCAGAGTGCCCGGGCCGGGACGGTCGTGGCTCGCCGGCTCGGCGTCCCCCACCTAACGATGTTCCACACGCTTGCCGAGGTGAAGAACCGGGCCCGTATCTCGGAGCACGAACCCCTGGAGCGCATCCGCCACGAACGCCTGGCCGTGCGGCGGGCCGAGGCAATCGTCACCGGCAGCGACCACGAGCGGGTACTCCTCGAACGGCTCTACGAAGGCGACCCGGCGAATATCCACACGATCCCCTGCGGAGTGGACCTCGAACGCTTCCATCCCCGCAACCAGGCTGCGGACCGCGCCGCCCTGAGCCTCGACCTCGATCGCCCCCTGCTCCTCGCGGTCGGGCGGCTGGAACGGCTCAAGGGGCTGGACATCCTTCTCGGCGCGCTCTCACAACTCGACGCACCCAGGCCCCGGCTGCTCATCGTTGGCGGCGGGCCGGAGTCTGACGACTACCGGTCAGAGCTCGAATCGCTGGCGGAGGAACTGGGGATTGGAGAAGACGTGACCTTCGTGGGGCCGGTCCCTCACGAAGAGCTTCCGGCCTACTACAGCGCTGCCGACGTCACCGTTGTTCCCAGCTACTACGAAAGTTTTGGCCTTGTTGCCGTCGAATCGATGGCCTGCGGCACGCCGGTCGTTGCCTCTCGCGTTGGCGGTCTCGCCTCGACGGTGACCGACGGTGTCAACGGCTACCTGATTCCCTGGCGCTGCCCGGAACCGTTCGCCGAAAAGCTGGAGGTGCTGCTGCACAACCCCGAACTGCGCGAGAACTTCAGCCGTGCCGCTCGCCGCTCCGTCGAGCGCTTCCGCTGGAGGACCGTGGCCCTCAAAATGGCCGCGCTCTACGACGAGATGATCGCCGCCTACCAACCGCGGCCCGGGCCGCCCGGCGAAGGATTCGGCAAGGAAGCCTACGAGGCTGCCGTGCTGCATGGCGCGCGCTAGGCAATTCCCGGGTGCCGTGTCGCCTCAAACTCGGTTTACCCGCGTTACTATGGATGCCCCATGAGCAAGAAAAACGGCAAGAAGTCCGAGAAGAAACACCAGCGCATCGTCCCCACGCCACTCGGGAACGTCGCCGCAGAACCCCTGCCACCCATCGAGGGACCCTCCACCGCGATGGTGATCATGGCCCACCCCGACGACGCGGAGTTCCTCTGTTCGGGGACGGTGGCGAAGTGGTGCGCCGAAGGCTGGGACGTCTACTACGTTGTCGTCACCGGCGGTGACAAGGGCACGCACGACCCAACGATGCACCCGGAAAAGCTTGCTGCGATTCGCGAAGAGGAGCAGCGGGAGGCCTGTCGCGTACTGGGGGTGAAGGAGTGCATCCTCCTTGGGTACCCGGATGGTTTCACCGTCGATGACGAGGAGTTGCGCGGACAGATCGTGGGGCTCTTGCGCAAATATCGTCCGGAAGTGGTGATCACCTGGGAAGCCTTCCGCGGCTCATTCAATCACCGCGACCACCGCACCGTCGGTCTTGCGACCTCTGATGCGATTTACCCGCTGGTCCGCGACCGCCTGTTCTACCCCCACCACGAGGAGGACGGGCTGCAATCGCACCAGGTGAACGAAGTCCTGCTCGCCGGCTCGGACAACGCCGACTACATCGTCGACATCACCGATCACTGGGAGACCAAGGTCGACGCCATCCTCTGTCACACAAGCCAGGTCGGCGGCCGCACCAAGGAAGATTTCCTGAAGATGCGGAAGGAGCAGATGAAGCGGGAGAAGACGAAACGCATTGAAGAGCGCTTCCGCCGCTGGTCGATCCGCCGCCCCGCCCGCCCGGAGAACGAGGAAAAGAAGGGTAAGAAGGAAGCGGCCAAGACCGCTACCTAACCTGTGCGGGTGCCTTAGCCTGAACGGATGAAGACTGCCTTCGCGCTCTCACTCGTGCTTTCCGCCATGCTCGTGCTCATCGGCTGCGGAGACGACGGCAGCGAGGGAGGCTTCGAGTTCCTCAGTGCGGACGTCGCCCGTGCCGAGAGTAACGCGACGGATGCCGGCCCGGCCGCTACAGCGGGCACACAGTTCGGCTTCGACGTGCTTGCGACAATGGGCGAGGAGACTGCGAACCGGGCGATCTCGCCCTACAGCATCCAGGTTGCCCTCGCGATGACCCGGAACGGTGCGCGCGGGCTCACGCGGGAAGAAATGGACGCCGTCCTCCAGGTCGAAAGCCTCGAAGGCGCGGACTATGACCAGAGCCTGAACGCGCTCGACCAGCTCCTCCTCAGCCGCGCCGGGGACTACGAGATCGGCGACGGGGAGACGGTCACCCTGGAGCTCTCCACGGCGAATTCGCTCTGGGGCCAGGATGGCGTCGCCTTCGAACAGCCCTTCCTCGAAGACCTCGCCCGCTGGTATGGCGCCGGCATGCGTCTCGTCGACTACGACGGCGATACCGAGGGAGCCCGCAACTCAATCAACGGCTGGGTTTCCGACCAAACTCGCGAGCGAATCCCGGAGCTGATCCCCGCTGGTGTCCTCTCACCGGCCACCGTCCTCGTCCTCACCAACGCCATCTATCTGAACGCCCCGTGGGCTTTCCCTTTCAACGAAGGCGACACCAAGGGGGCAGCGTTCCACCTCCTCGATGGGTCCACGGTGGAAGTGCCGCTGATGCACCAGTCGACCCGTCTCCCGTACGCGCGGGGCGATGACTTCGCCGCCGTCGAACTTCCCTACGCGGGCGAGAAGCTGGCGATGCTCCTGATCGTGCCCGACCAAGGCCGGTTCGAGCCGATGCTCACGTCCATGAATGCCGGGGCACTGGAGACCATCGCCCACGAGCTGGCCAGTTTCGAGGTCACGCTTGACATGCCTCGCTTCGAATTCCGGACGCAGGTCACGCTGAATGACGTCCTGGCCGAATTGGGCATGCCCACGGCCTTCGGCGCCGGCGCCGACTTCAGCAGGATCACGGGCGAAGCTGATCTCTTCATCTCCGCTGTCATCCACGAAGCATTCATCTCCGTCGACGAAGAAGGCACCGAGGCGGCAGCCGCGACCGCCGTGGTCATGGACGAGACCTCCGCGGGCCAATCTGCTGAGCTTCGCATCGATCGGCCGTTCATCTTTGCCATCCGCGATAGAGAGTCGGGTGGCGTCCTCTTCCTGGGGGCGGTTACCGACCCGAGCCAGTCCTAGCCCGGCAAGGGCTACGAGCCTCGAGAGGTCAGGCGCGGGCCTGGGCGCAGGCCCAGCCATCCGGCAGCTCGCCGGAAGCAAGGAATGCTCGCAGTTCGGCGGTCGCTTCGCCGGTCAAGACGCCGTCGGTCTGAGGGTAGAGAATCTGTTCCTCTTTCATGTTGTGGGAATCCAGCTGTCCGGTGAGCTGTGCGCAGAACGTGAGCAACTCCCTGCGATCCACGCCCGAAGCCACACCGGTCTCGAGTTCATCGAGGGTTCGCCAGATTTCGCCGTGCTCACGAAGCATCACGAACACCGGTGCCACCATTCCCGCGGCTCGCAGCGAGGGGAAGACCATCGCTTCCTCAAGGTAGATGTGGCGCCGAAGCGCCTGGATCGCGGTGGTCAACTCGCCCGTCCGGTCGTCGCCGTTCTCAGCTGAGACAAATGCTTCGATGCCGCTGTCGATCTGCTGGTGTTCTTCTTCAAGCAGGGCAGCCAAGGTCATGTTCGCGTTCATTCGAGACTCCTTCTAGTTGGTATGGGGGCAGTACACCCAGTGTCCCCTACCCGACGCCGCCGGCACAGGGACGCGCCAGGATTCCGGGGAACTTCCCTCACATCAGCCACATCTACGGCCCGGGGACTGTCTATCCTGGCAAACTCCCGAGGAACTCCCGAACCGCCGCATCAAACGCCGCCGGCTGGTCGAGATTGGACGCGTGGCCCGCACCGGGGATTACGACTTTCGTGGCACCAGGGATCTTGTTCGCCATGTAGTCCGTTGCACCAAGGAAGGGCTCGTCGTTGGCCCCCACCAGCACGAGCGTCGCCACCTCGATCTGTTCCAGCGACCTGATCACACTGTCGTTGAATTGGGCCAACATTCCCCGTGCCGCCTTCGCCAGACCTTCGGCCGATCGGTGCACAGAGATCCTGACCTCCGCACCCTGGCCGAGCGCATCCAGCCCCTTCTGCTCAAACCGCTCGGCCCGCCTGAAGGCCGTCTCGTTCCAGGCTTCCCGGCCTTTGGGGTTGTTATAGCCGGGACCCGTATCGAACAACATCAGTGCCCGCACGCGCTCGGGGTACTTGAGGTTGAAGGCAAGCGACATGTAGCCACCGAGGGAGAGTCCGCCGATCACC
This sequence comes from Dehalococcoidia bacterium, assembly GCA_020432105.1. Lineage (GTDB taxonomy): Bacteria > Chloroflexota > Dehalococcoidia > Tepidiformales > Tepidiformaceae > JAGQGZ01. Next base: position 17,911 of record JAGQGZ010000032.1, read on the forward strand.
GCCTTCTCGATGCCCAGGTGATCGAGGATGGCTGCCATGTCGTCGACAGTTGCCGCCTCGGAGTACTGGGCCGGGTCCACCGGGCTATCTGTGCCGGCGTGCCCACGCATATCCCAGGTGATGATCCTGTAGGCGTCGGAGAGCGTCTCGGCCTGACCTTCCCAGGCCTTCGTCGAAGAGCCAAAGCCGTGCGTGATCAGCACCGGTGGGCCGCTCCCCGCTGCCTCGTAGTGGATCTGTACGCCTTCGCGCTCGATGTAGGGCATTTGCCTCTCCGTATCGCCGGGTTGTAGCTGCCATGCTACCCGGCGTCACATGTCGAGACAGCGGTAGAATCCCTCGATGACTTCAGCGGTCGAACCGGTCCCTCGCTGGGGCGCGTTCGCTTTCCCGAACTATCGCCGCTTCTGGATCTCGAACGTTGCCCGCGTCTTCGGTCTCCAGTTCCGTTTCATCGGCACAGGCTGGCTTGTCGTGAGCGAGCTCGACCGCTCGCCGATCTGGATCGGGATCGTGGGGCTGGCGGTAGCCCTGCCGACTATCCTCCTCAGCGTGCCGGCCGGGATCATCTCCGACCGCTATGACACGAAGTCGATCCTCGTCTTTAGCCAGGCCGCGACGGCCGCGCTCAGTTTCCTCCTCGCCGGTGTCATCCTTGCCGGCGCGGCAACGATTGAGTTCGTCATCGGCTGGTCGATCGCTGTGGGGGCACTGGCAGCACTGGCCAACCCGGCCCAGCAGGCCATCCTTCCGCGACTGATCGACATGCGCGTGATGCCGAGCGCGGTGGCCCTTAACAGCTCCGTCTGGAACACCATGGCGATCATCGGCCCCGCCGCAGCGGGAGTGCTGATCGCGGTGGTTGGCACGGGCCAGGCCTTCTTCGTCACCGCCGTCGGCTTCGCGCTCTCCGCTCTCATGGTTCTCCGCCTCCGCCTGGAACCCGTTCCCCGGCGACCGGATGGTGAATCCGGCGGGATGTTCGAAGGTGTGCGCTTCATCTTCCGAAACGAGCTCTTTCTTGCGACGATCGGCCTCTCGTTCTTCACGAGCTTGTTTGGCGCCAGCTACCAGCGGCTCCTCCCGATCTTCGCCGACGACGTCCTCGACGTTGGTTCGATCGGCTTCGGTGCGATGGAGGCGGCCATTGGCGTAGGCGGCTTCCTCGGGACGCTGGCCATCCTCAAGGTTGGGGCTGGCCGCTATGCGGGCGTGGTCATGCTGGCCAGCGCGGCGATCTTCGGCCTCTTCATTGCTGCCTTCGCGGGGAGCCGCATCTTCCCACTCTCACTGACCTTCCTCTTCCTCGCCGGGTTCTCCAGTTCGCTCTACCTCAACCTCGGGATGACTCTCCTCCAGGTGCACGTGCCGGACGCCCTCCGGGGGCGGGTGATGGCGGTCTGGTCGATGACCTGGTTCCTCTCTTCGGTTGGTGGGCTCCCGGCAGCCGGCGCCGCCGAGCTCATCGGGACGCCCCTCGCTGTGGCGATCGGGGCGCTCTCGGTGACGGGGTTTGCGGCCTGTGTGTACCTGGGCGCCGGCTCGCTACGCAAGCCCGTGAGGGAAGCAGCGCCTGCTGCCGTAGCCGCGGGCTGAAGCTCAATCGAGGCGCTGCACAGCCCCGTTCACGATAGCCGCGACAAGCTCGCCGCTCTCCACCCTGAAGAGCGTTGCGCCCCGGCCGCATTCGAAACATGGCTGAAACACGACCGAAACACCACGGAAACCCCCGCTACGTACAAACGACCGGGATGCCGCCGAATGGCGTCCTTTCCATGTCCACCCGTCAGGGAAATGATCGAGAAGGGGGTGCCCGTCCCTCATGGAAGTAGATTCCGGCAGTACCGCCTGGATGCTCGCGGCTTCGGCCATGGTGCTCTTTATGACACCTGGCCTCGCGTTCTTCTACGGCGGACTGACCCGAAGCAAGAACGTCCTCTCCACTGTGATGCAGTCGTTCATCTGCATCGGTATTGTCGCCGTCCTCTGGGTGACCGTCGGTTACTCGCTGGCCTTCGGCCCCGACCAGGGTTTGGGCCTCATCGGCAACTTCGACTACATCGGCCTCAAGGATGTCGGCGTCGAAGGACCGGGCGTCCCCCACCTGCTGTTCATGTCATTCCAGATGATGTTCGCGATCATCACGCCGGCGCTGATCACCGGCGCCTTTGCCGAGCGGGCGAAGTTCGGACCGTTCCTGCTCTTCATCGCGCTCTGGTCGTTGCTCGTCTACGTGCCCGTGGCCCACTGGGTGTTCGCCACAGACGGCTGGCTCAGCCCCTTCGCAAGCAACCCCGATACACCGGATATCGGCCTCAACAGCCTCGACTTCGCGGGTGGTCTTGCCATCCACGTAAACGCAGGCGTGGCCGCCCTGGCAGCGGTGTTTGTCTTCGGCAAGCGCAAGGGCTACGGCACGGAGCCGATGGAGCCTCACGACATCACCATGGTTGTCCTCGGCACGGGAATCCTCTGGTTCGGCTGGTTCGGATTCAACGCCGGGAGTGCCGTCGGGGCTACCGGCCAGGCTGTCTATGCCTTCACCAATACCAACGTTGCGGCCGCCGCTGCGGCCCTCACCTGGGCCCTGCTCAGCTGGCAGCACAACGGCAAGCCAAGCGTTGTCGGGGCGGCGGCCGGGGCGGTTGCCGGCCTTGTCGCGGTTACCCCCGCCTCAGGCTATGTCCAGCCCATGGAGGCGCTGGCCATCGGCATTGGCGCCGGCGTCCTCTGTTACTTCGCCGTCCAGTTCCGTGCCCGCCTGCGCTTTGACGACTCGCTCGACGTGGTGGGTGTCCACGGCGTCGGTGGAGTCTGGGGAGCCCTGGCCACGGGCCTCTTCGCTACCTCCGAAGTCAGCGGCATCGACTTTGCGGACGGCCTCTTCCACGGGAACCCCCAGCAGATGTGGGACCAGTCTGTGGGCATCGTTGTCGTCGGTGCCTTCTCCTTCATCGTCACCTTCATCATTCTCAAGGTGCTCGATATGACGATGGGGGTTCGCGTCAGCGAGGACGAGGAAGAAATTGGTCTCGATATCACCCAGCATGGCGAACGTGCCTACATGTCCGATGAGGGCGGTATCCCGTTCGAGCCCGGAGCCATCCTTCCGGCGCCACCGGCTATCTACAATGACTGACCCGTCCTTCACGGGAGGACGCGAGGGAGACACCAATGAAGAAGATTGAAGCGATCATCCGCCCCGAGCGCCTGAACGACGTGAAGCAGGCACTGGACGACGGTGGCTTTCACGGCATGAACATCACGCAGGTGACCGGCCGCGGCGCCCAGCGCGGCATCATTCACCAGGGTCGCGGGGGCGAGGCCGTCACCGTCGACATCCTGCCCAAGGTGAAGATCGAGGTCGTCGTTGGCGACCAGGCGGTCGACCGCGTGATCGAGGCTATCATCGGCGCCGCCCGTACCGGCAACATCGGCGACGGCAAGATCTTCGTCATCCCCGTGGAAGAGGCTGTCCGGGTCCGCACGGGCGAACGCGGCGAGGTCGCCATCTAGAGGGCGGAGCAACCCGGCCCGCCACGCATTTTGCGTGAGCAATACAAGAAGGGAGGCCCGCCAGCGGGCCTCCCTTCAGGATCATCATGAGCCGGGGCGGTTGTCCTAAGAGCCGAACGGCGTATCCAGGTCGTCGCATTCCTCGATGTCTTCTGCGACGGCGGAGAGCCGTGCTTCGACATCTTCGGGGAGGCTGAATTCTGGCTCTTCGCCAAGCGAATCGATCGCCTCGATGTCGCCGGACTCGAGCGTTTCTGCTGCCTCCTTGAGGAAGCTGACGA
>JAGQGZ010000330.1 GCA_020432105.1 Dehalococcoidia bacterium
CCCTTGCCCTCTCCCGGGGGGAGAGGGGGAGTGATCGTCGCGCTTTGCGCGACAGGGTTGAGATTCGTGGCTTCGATGCTTGTCGTCGTGGGCCGGACCCTCACCCCTTGCCCTCTCCCGGGGGGAGAGGGGGAGTGATCGTCGCGCTTTGCGCGACAGAGGTGAGGTTCGTGGCTTCGATGCTTGTCATCGTGGGCCGGACCCTCACCCCGTACCCTCTCCCAGGGGAGAGGGGGAGTGATCGTCGCGCTTTGCGCGACAGAGGTATTTGATTGGAGCGGGGGCCGTTAGCTCAGCGGTAGAGCAGTGGACTTTTAATCCATTGGTCGAAGGTTCAAATCCTTCACGGCCCACCATTTCCCGCCAACACCACGCGATCTCCGATTGCCCCGATCAACCGCGACCAGGCGGCTCGCTGCTGCATCGGACCGCGCCATGCGGGGCAGCACCGGCAAGCCCGCAACTGCCCGCAATTCGCCATTTCCCGCCTGCCCGGTGCCCGACGCCGGGGTTCTACTCCGGGTCATCAACCGGAGGGGAACGATCATGCAGGTGCGCAACTGGACCCAGAACATCACGTTCAAGGCGATCGGCGTCGGCTTGCTGGCCCTGGTCATGCTGATACCGCTGGCGCAGGT
>JAGQGZ010000331.1 GCA_020432105.1 Dehalococcoidia bacterium
AAAGCTGGTCGGCAGTGAGGAACTTGATAAAAGCGTTCTTCTGCGTCCCTATATTACCCTGTATGACGATGATCATGTTGGATGTTGCATTAAGCGGATCTTCATCGACTGGATAATAAAATGTAAACTTTTTTAAAGAAATAATATATGGGTCGTACTGAGTGATAAAGTTATCAGACTGTGAGTACCCGTTACTTGCAGAAAATAGAATAACTGCAAATAATAAAAGTAAAGATAATCTTAATTTGCCCATGACCGGATCTTTTTTTATTATTGAATAATGTGGGCGGTAATGGAGTCGAACCAATGACCTCTACGATGTCAACGTAGCGCTCTAACCAACTGAGCTAACCGCCCCTCAAAAACTTTAAATTAAAGACAAGAACTCTAAAAATAAGGATTTATACTGCTTTTTTCAATCCAAATTACCTTATTTTTTCCCGATGCCACTCCCTAAACTGCTGTTTCTTCATATAATTTCCTGACCAGCGACTCGTATGCGCTCGAAACCTCGAGATTTCTCCTGCTCATTGTCTGCTCGGCTGTTTCCAGAGCTTTCTCTATATCATACTTTTCCGGCTTTTTACCGATCTCATTCCACGAAAACGACCCTATCTGCTTTGGAGGAAACCCGCCTC
>JAGQGZ010000332.1 GCA_020432105.1 Dehalococcoidia bacterium
CAGCATCTCGCCCGACGTTTCCAGCAAACGCTGCACGCGCTTACGGACCGGCTTCGCTTTCGACTCTTCAGAAGCTGTCGATTCCACGTTCTGGGTTTCAGTCTGGACTTGCGCCTGCGCTGCGGCCTGCCGCTGCTGCTTGCGTTGCATCCGGCGCAGTTTGCGTGAACTGTTGGTCATGATCGTACACTCCTCGACGGCCCATTCCGTCCATGCAAAGAAGTGTACTTCCACCTGCGACAATCCCGCCGCCAGCGCGTGATGCCTATAAATACAGTAGTTCAGCCAGCCGGTTGGCGTAGCCCCACTCGTTGTCGTACCAGGCAATGATGCGCGCGAGCGTGCTTTGCCCATTGGGTTGGACGTGCGTCAGTTGCGAATCATAGATCGAGCTGTGCGGGTTTCCGACGATGTCACTGCTGACAAGCGGGTCAGCGCTGTATTCGATCACGCCTTTGTATGCGCCCTCCGCAGCCTGCTTGATCGCATCGTTGAGTTCACTGACCCCGACGTTACCTTCCAGCTCAATGACCAACTCGACGTTGCTGCCGTTCACGACAGGCACGCGCTGGGCCATACCGCTGATGCGCCCGGCCAGTTCCGGCATCACCTGCTCAAACGACACGAGGCTCTCC
>JAGQGZ010000333.1 GCA_020432105.1 Dehalococcoidia bacterium
AAGTTCTCGGCCTACCTGGTCTACACGGTCCTGATCACCGGGTTCGTCTACCCGATCGTGACCCACTGGATCTGGGACGGTAACGGCTGGCTCACGGCCTTCAGTGACGACCCGATGAACGGCGTCGGCATGGTCGACTTCGCCGGCTCCACGGTCGTCCACTCCGTCGGCGGCTGGGCGGCGCTGGCCGGCGCGATCGTGATCGGACCCCGTATCGGGAAGTTCGACAAGGAAGGACGCGCGAGAGCCATTCCCGGCCACAGCATCCCCCTCGCGGCTCTGGGCGTGTTCATCCTGTGGTTCGGCTGGTACGGGTTCAACCCCGGCAGCACGACGACGGCCAACACCGACATCGCGGGCATCGCCGTGACGACGACCCTCGCGGCGGCGGCCGGCGCGGTGTTCGCGATGGTGACGGCTTGGATGAAGTTCGGGAAGCCGGACGTCGGCATGTCGCTGAACGGCGCCCTCGCGGGTTTGGTCGCGATCACCGCGGGCTGCGCGAACGTGAGCCCCGCCTCGGCGGTCCTGATCGGCGCGATCGCGGGTGTCCTCGTGGTCGGGAGCGTCCTTTTCTTCGACATGGTCAAGGTCGACGATCCCGTGGGAGCCGTCAGCGTTCACGGCGTCTGCGG
>JAGQGZ010000334.1 GCA_020432105.1 Dehalococcoidia bacterium
CGCCCGCGAGGCGATCGTCACGTGGTTCCGCGCCCACGACCTCCTCGCCGAGGTCCGCGAGTACTCGCACTCGGTCGGGCACTCGTACCGGAGCCACGTCCCGATCGAGCCGTGGCTCTCCGACCAGTGGTACGTGGCCGTCACCGACGACCGCCTGCGCGGCTCCGCCATCCGCGCCCAGGTCGCCGATCAGGTGCCGACGATGCCCGAGGGGGTGTCGGAACGTTCCGATCGTGAGGGCGACGGCGGTCTCCGCTTCTATCCGGAGCGGTACGCCAAGTCGTACCTGCAGTGGCACGAGCACATCCGTGACTGGTGCATCAGCCGCCAGCTCTGGTGGGGCCACCAGATCCCCGTCTGGTTGAAGACCGAGTCGATCGACGGTGCCCCCGATCACGTGCGCGACGCCGTCGCCGGCCGCGCCGTCGACGAAGCCGTCCTGATCGAGAGCAACTGGACCAAGGCGGGTGCCCGCCACCTCGTCCGCAAGGTGACCGAGACCGACGTCGAAGAGGCGATCTGCGTGCCGCCCGCCGCGACCCTGCGCCGCCTCGATCGAGACGATCACCTCGTCTCGGCGAACGAACTCGTCGCCGACCTCGAACGAGCCGGCTACGAGCGCGACCCCGACGTG
>JAGQGZ010000335.1 GCA_020432105.1 Dehalococcoidia bacterium
GACGTGCGCCTGCCAGGAGGTCGGCCTGTGAAGCTGCTGATCGTGGAGGACGAAGCCAAGCTCGCCGACTACCTTCGCAAGGGCCTGGCGGAGGAAGGCTATGTCGTGGAGGTGGCCGGCAACGGCATCGACGGCCTGCACCTGGCCACGGAAGGCAGCCACGACCTGATCGTGCTGGATGCCATGCTGCCGGGCATCGACGGGCTGGGCCTGCTCGCCGCGCTGCGGCAGAGCAAGCAGACCCCGGTCATCATGCTGACGGCGCGCCACCGCGTGGAAGACCGGGTGCGGGGCCTGAAGGCAGGTGCCGACGACTACCTCGTCAAGCCGTTTGCGTTCTCCGAGCTGGTGGCCCGCATCGAGGTGCTGCTGCGCCGCGCATCGGGAGTCGCCCCGGCGCCCGATGCGCTCGTCCTGACGCTCGGCGAACTCGAGCTCGACATGGCGCGGCGGCGCGCGACACGGGCCGGCCAGCGCCTGGATCTCTCGGCCAAGGAATTCCAGCTGCTCACGCTGCTGATGCGCCGCAAGGGCGAGGTCCTCTCCCGCACCGAGATCGCCGAACAGGTGTGGGATGTCAACTTCGACCATGGGACGAACGTCATCGACGTCGCGATCCGGCGCCTGCGGGGCA
>JAGQGZ010000336.1 GCA_020432105.1 Dehalococcoidia bacterium
ACCTTCGCGGACCAGGCCGTGATCGCTATCGAGAATGCGCGGCTCATCCGGGAGCTGGAGGAAAGCAACCGCGAGGTCAGCGAGGCGCTGGAACAGCAGACGGCCATGGCCGCCGTGCTGGAGATCCTGAGCCGGTCGACATTCGATCTCGATAACGTGCTGCAGACGCTCGTCGAAGAGGCTGCCCGGCTCATCGGCGTGGAGGCGGCGGAGGTCAGCCTGCTCGAGGGTTCCGAGGTCGTCGTCAAGGCAGCACTCTCAACGGGTGAGGAGCGCGAATTCGCGCTCGCCATCCGCTATCCGATCGACTCCAACACGCTTCGCACGATCGCTATAAGGGAGCAACGTCGCATTGCAGCCACCCTTCGACCTGACGACCCGAGGATCGCCGGCGCCGAGGACGTCGACCGCGAGTATGTCCGGCGGTTCGGGGGCGACCGCACACTATCCCAGATGTTTGTCCCATTGCGCAGCGGCGCTGGCGCGATCGGAGCACTGGGTGTCGGGGCGTATCGCGAGTACCGCTTCACCGAGCGCGACGCCACGCTGCTTGAGACCTTCGCGGACCAGGCCGTGATCGCTATCGAGAATGCGCGGCTCATCCGGGAGCTGGAGGAAAGCAACCGCGAGGT
>JAGQGZ010000337.1 GCA_020432105.1 Dehalococcoidia bacterium
CTTCACGCAGCGCGAGGCCGGCGACGACACCTCGGCCGGCGCGGCCTACGACGCGGCGGCGGACCGGCGCTCGTGGGAGGCCATGCGGGCGCTGTTCGAGGAGATCTTCGACTAGGAACACGGGGGTCGTTCGGGCGAGCGGTCCCGCGGCGGCGCGCGGCTTGCTTGACAGCCGTGAGGCCCTGCCGTTTATTGGGGCCAGCCTTCGGGGCGGGGTGGAATTCCCCACCGGCGGTGACGGCGACCCGGGATCCGGGCGCCGAAGCCCGCGAGCGGCGCGAGCCGCAGATCCGGTGCGATTCCGGGGCCGACGGTCACAGTCCGGATGGGAGAAGGCTGTCAGGCGCCACCGTGCGTCCGCGTCCTCCCATGCCCCGGGGTCCCGCCCCGGTGTTTTCGTATCCGGGGCGAGGGGGGGAACCGTGAGCGCGAACGCGAACAGCATCCGCCCGGGCGACGAGGACCGCCGCTGGCTGCTGCGCAGCCTGGAGCTGGCGGCCCGGGGCGGCGTGGCCCTGCGACCCAACCCCCGCGTGGGCGCGGTGCTCGTCAAGGACGGCCGCGTGATCGGCGAGGGCTGGCACGCCCGCCTGGGCGGCCCGCACGCCGAGCGCGAAGCGCTGGCCGCCTG
>JAGQGZ010000338.1 GCA_020432105.1 Dehalococcoidia bacterium
GGCGGGCCTGGGGGACGCCGCGCGACGCGAGGGGCTGGCATTCCCCGACATCACCGTGGGGGTTCGCACCGGCGACACCCCGCAGCGCGATCGCCAGCGCATGCTCCGACATCCCCCGGATGTGCTGATCACAACCCCGGAGAGCCTCTACCTGATGCTCACCTCCCGTGCGAGCGAGGTGCTGGAGGACGTCCGGACGGTGATCATCGACGAGATCCACACCATGGCCGCCACGAAGCGTGGCGCGCACCTGGCGGTGTCACTCGAACGGCTCGAACGCCTGCTGCCGGAGGGGAACGACGGGATCCAGCGGATCGGGCTCTCGGCGACGCAGCGGCCGCTCACCGAGGTGGCGCGATTCCTGGGGGGGCAGCACGCGGACGGGGCACCCCGGCCGGTGGAGATCGTGGACGCTGGCATCGGAAAGCAGCTCGACCTGGAGGTGGTGGTCCCGGTCGACGACATGAGCAACCCGGCCGGCGGCGGCCCCACGCCCATGGCGACCGACCTGAGCGAGGTCGCCGGTCAGGAGGACACGCGGCGGTCGATCTGGCCGGCCATGTACCCGCGCATCGTGGAGCTGGTGCGGGCGCACGCCTCGACCCTGATCTTCGTCAACAACCGCCGGCT
>JAGQGZ010000339.1 GCA_020432105.1 Dehalococcoidia bacterium
CGACGCCGCGACTCCCCAGACGGCGAGGCGCGGGGTGGCCGGACGCGGTACAACCGCGGGGTACGCCCCCGGGAGGAGCTCCATGGACATCTCGACCCGACCCGTCGCCCCCAGCCCCTACGACCTGCTGCCGGCGGTGCCGTCGTTCACCGTGACGAGCGACGACTTCGCCGACGGTGACCGCCTCGGCGACGCCCACGTCTACGGCCAGGGCAACGAGAGCCCGCACCTGCGCTGGGAGGGCTTCCCGGCCGAGACCCGGTCGTTCGCCATCACCTGCTTCGACCCCGACGCCCCCACCGGCTGCGGGTTCTGGCACTGGAGCGTGCTCGGCGTGCCGCTCGAGGTGACCGAGATCGCCCGGGGCGCCTCGGTCGGCACCGGCTGCGCCCGCAACGACTTCGGCAACGACGGCTACGACGGCTGCGCCCCGCCCCCCGGCGACCGCGACCACCGCTACCTCTTCGCCGTCCACGCCCTCGACACCGACGACGCCGGGGTCCCGCCCGGCGCCAGCCCCACCTACGCGAGCTTCGTGCACGTGGGCCACACGATCGCCCGGGCGACGATCACCGGCCTGTGGTCGCACTGATCTCGCCACCCCGGCCGGTGGTGCCGGGGCCGGGGTTG
>JAGQGZ010000033.1 GCA_020432105.1 Dehalococcoidia bacterium
TCATCCTGGCCGCCAACAGCGTTGAGGTAGGCGACAGCAATGAGGTTGTCGACTGCCCGGGTGGCGATCATCCGTTCGCGGTCGCCGCTGCGGCCGCGCTGGTAGGGCGAGGCGTTGATGTTGATGCAGAGGTCGGCGCCGGCGAGGGACATAGCGTCGAGGGGGCGCCCGGGATACCAGAGGTCTTCGCAAATGCTGACCCCAAAGGTGAGCCCGCCGGCTTCGAAGACCGGCACCCGGCCGCCGGGCGCGAAATAGCGTTGCTCGTCAAAGACGCCGTAGTTGGGGAGGCGGATCTTATGGTAAGTATCTACCCAGTTGCCATCCGCGAAGATCGCGGCGGCGTTGTAGGCATCGCCGTGCACCCAGTCGACGAAGCCGACGACCGCGATAATGCCTTCGGTGTGTGCGGCGATAGCTGCGGCAGCTTCGCGAGAAGCGTGGCAGAAGGAGCGCCGGAGAACGAGGTCTTCTGGTGGATAGCCGGTTATGGCGAGTTCCGGGAGCGCGACGATTGCCGCCCCAGCCTCGCGGGCCCTGGCAATGGACTCGACGACGAGGGTGGAGTTACCGGCGAAATCGCCGATGGTGGTATTGACCTGGGCAAGTGCAAGGCGACAGGTTCGCACGTCCGGGAGTCTCCAAAGGGGCGGTTAGTCGAGTATAGCGCGGTCGCCGGTTCCCCTAATGGTGTCCCCCGATGGCGATGGGCAGGCAAGGGTGAAATCCTGAAGGCGGCGGGGCTTTGAGGTTAGGGAGATGACTCGAAGCACCAATAGCGAACGACCGTGCCCATTCTGTGGGCGCACCACCCGGGCGTACACCAGCCTGCAGCTGCACGATGTGGAGCGAGCCGGCATGCCCGAATCCGAATTCACCACGCTTATTTGCCGGGACTGCGCATTTGCGATGGTCCTGAAGGCGGGAGCGGCGATGGCCTGATCGCCGGCTGCTAACAATCACAGGGGTGCCTCGCTACACTGTCGAGGTAAGGGAGGCACCCTGTGAATGACGTCCTGGCGATGATTCTCGCGGGCGGCCAGGGAGATCGCCTCTCGATTCTCTCTGAACAACGGGCGAAACCGGCGGTAATCTTCGGCGGCCAGTACCGGATTATCGATTTCGCCCTGAGCAATTGCGCAAACAGCCAGATCTCTGAAGTTGCGGTGCTGACCCAGTACCGGCCCCGCTCGCTGGTGAATCACATCGGCGCCGGGCGACCGTGGGGGCTGGATACGCTCGATGCACGCGTCCAGATCCTCCAGCCGTACCTGGGGCGCGAAGACATGGACTGGTACCACGGCACTGCGGATGCGGTCTACCAGAACCTGTATATGGTCGAAGAATCGCGCGCTCGGGAAATCCTGATCCTGGCCGGAGACCATGTCTATTCGACGTCGTATCGGAACATGATCGCTTACCACCGGACGCAGGCGGCGGATGTTACGGTCGCCGTCTATTCGGTACCGAGGGAAGAGGCGCATCGCTACGGAGTGCTCGACCTGGACGAGGCCGGACGCGTCATGGATTGGGAAGAGAAGCCTGCCAACCCACGCTCTCCGTGGATCTCCATGGGCATCTACGTGTTCAACAAGGATGTCCTTGTTGAGGCCTTGCAGGCAGATGCCGAGGATCCGTCGAGCCGCCGCGACTTCGGACATGACATCATCCCGGCGATCTATCGCACACACCGGGTTTTCGGATACCAGTACCAGGAGTACTGGCGCGATGTCGGGACGGTGCAATCGTACTGGGACGCGAACATGGACCTGACGCAGCCCTACCCGGAGCTAGAGCTGAACGCACCCGAACGCAAGATCCGGACGTCACGGCTCACCGCTCCGCCGGCCAGGTTCGGCAGTGAATCCCGGGTGCACAGTGCACTCGTGTCCGCGGGCGCGAGGATTGACGGCACCGTCGAGCGTTCGGTGGTCTCACCGTTCGCGATCGTGGAAGAAGGAGCCGTTGTCCGGGACTCGATCATCCACCACGGCACGGTTATCGGCCGGGGTGCGAGAGTCGACCGGGCGATCCTCGACAAGGAAGTAGTGGTGGGGCCCGGGGCGTGGATTGGCTACGGCGATGGTGACACCCCCAACGAGGAGCGCCCGGACATTGTGAACACGGGCATCACGATTGTCGGCAAGCGGGTACGGGTGCCGGGAGGTCTACGGATCGGCCGTAACGTGATTATCGGCCCCGGCGTCGATGAGGAGCTTCGGGGCCTGGGTGAGCTGGCAGCCGGGGCGACGGTGATGCCGACGCAAATGCCGCTGCACCTGTTCGTCTGAAACCCGCGATGGGGACCGAGGCGCTACAATCCGCCGAACCGACAAGCGGGAGGCGGACATGACCGCACCGGTCCACGAGCGGGACATCTACGTTACGGCAAACGGATTGCGCCACCATGTCATCGCGCGGGGGAGGCCCGGGGGACGAGCAATCATGCTCATCCATGGCCTGACCCAACAGGCCCACGTTTTCGACGGCATCGCGGGCATCCTTGCCGAGAGCTTTCACGTGTATGCGCTGGATGTCCGGGGGCGCGGCGAGAGTGCCTGGGGAGCACCGGAAGACTACAACCTGGCAACCTACGTTGCAGACCTGGAGGCCATCCGGGAAGCGCTGGGACTCGAGAGAGTGATACTCATCGGGACTTCCATGGGCGGGATGATCACGATGCAGTACGCGGCACTTCACCCGGAGCGGGTGGAGCGGGCGGTGCTCAACGATATCGGGCCGGAAGTCGACCCCAGCGGCGGCACCCGGATCCGGGAGATGCTGACCTCGGCCCCCACAGGGTTCAAGGACTTGAAGGCTGTCGCAAAGTACTACCGCACTGAGAATGCCCCGATGATGCGGCTGAAGTCGGACGAAGAGGTCGCGGAATATGCGCGCTGGCATGTCCGCCACAGCGACAGCGGCCTTTACGTCTGGAAGATGGACCGAGCCGTACGGCAGGTCCCGGCAGAGCCCGTACCGCCTCCTCTCGAGCCCTGGGAGGCGTTGAAGAAGATGGCCTGCCCGGTCCTCGTCGTCCGCGGCGCCGAAAGCGACGTACTGAGCAGGGACGTTTGCGAACGGATGGTTGAGGCACTTGCCGATGGGAGAGCGATAGAGGTGCCTGACGTTGGCCACGCACCTTCCTTTACGGAACCAGTGGCAAGGGAAGCATTGCTGGAGTTCATTGGCGAGCCCGGCCAGGGTTAGTTAAGGGCGGCCGACCGCCTCGGTGACCACGTGTTCCAGCTCGGGTATGACTTCATCCAGGGCCGGGAATCGCGCGGCAACTGAACGCTCGATGCTGGCTACCGCCCGGTCTGAGGCACCAGCCTTCCACTCGGCCAGCCGGTGAGCAACGAGCATGAGGATTGCCGCCCGCAACAACGCCGGCAGCATCTCCAGTTCTGTTGTTTGTGGTCGCCGCGTACGGGAGTAGCCCTCGAGCATCGCCCCAACACGGACCGGGTCAATCACGTTGTGGTCGGGTGGGAGCGTGCAATCCCTGATGAGGCTGATTGCCAGGTCGACCATGGGTGCGTCCCTTCGGGCGCTATCGAAGTCGAGAAGGCCCGTCAGTTCGGGCCCGCTGAAGAGCAGGTTGTCGTTGTGGAAGCCGCCGTGGATGACGCTGGAGGGCAGGTCGCCATAGCCCAGGCGCGAAAGCTCACGGAGGCTGCGATAGCGCTGGCGGCGGACGGCCGCCGCTAATTCGCCGTGCTGCTTGCCGAACTCCGAAAGGGCGGCGTTGAACGAATCGGCGCCAGCCGATTGGAGCGTGACATCGAGTTCCCAGGCCCGGCCAAAACCCGGGCGCTGGGATTCGAGAGCACCGGCCAGGTCGCCATGCAACCGAGCAAGGAGGCGCCCGTTGATCCGCAGTTGCGACAGGCGTCCGAGGGCGGCCCTCTCACCCGGAAGGAAGGGAAAGAGGCTGTAGCGGGCGCTCGCGGATAACACGATGCGTTCGTCGGCCAATGAAGCGATAGGCAGCGCCACCGGCCAGCCGGCGTTTGCGGCGGCCTCAAGCACGGCCTGTTCGCCAGGGATGGACTCCGGCAGCCGAAGCCGCGAGTAGCGACGAAGGACGAAGGCGCCGACACTCGTTTCGACGCGCCAGTGGCGGTTCATCCGCCCGGCATCGAACGGTTCCACGGAGGCGGGTGTGATGCCCCAGCAATCGGACAGCAACGCGGAGAGCGCGCGGGTGGATTCAGCTTCGCCCATAGTGTTCCAAGGTAGCGCGCGGAACGGAAGCAGCCAGTCCCGGTCAGGGCTCTATCAAGAGGGCGAGCCAGGCGCAGAGCGCGGCATCCTTCTGGTCGCGAGCCCAGGGAGGACCCAGCACCTTACCCATGGAGTCGATGGCGGCAGACAGTTCAGCGGTGGTGCGACCCAAGGCATCGCTTGCAAGTGACGTAAGCCCACCGCGCGAAAACCTGTGTACGCGCAGTCCCGCACGGGCGCAGCCTTCAGCAAGACCTTCGCGGTAGAGTTGGCCCTCGGCAGCATGCATCATCGTGTGGGCTTTCCGTGTTGCCGTAGATGACGAGGCGACCGAGCTATCGCTTATGGGCACGCCGGCCCGCCCGAGGTTCCGGCCATTTCGCGCTACGAGGTCTTCGATTGCGGACCGGGTTGCATCCGCCGACGCTTCTGCCACTGCGGTGACAAGTGCCCGGGCACTGTCAGGATCGAGCTGTGCTGCGGCATGGTGAACCTCACGAGGCAGGTCACCGGGACATAGCGCAAGACGCAGGCGGTCGACCACGCGCGGCAGGGGAGAAGCATCCTCGAGGACGACGGCAACTGCCCACCCGGCGTGCTCGCGAAAGCCGACTGCCAACCTTGCCATGGCGCTGGAGTCTACGCGCCGGGTGGCCCCTCGAGCCGGAGCAGCCGCGCCACCAATGGCCGGTGATTCGCGACCCATGCGTAAGCGCACTCAACGAGAGGTAAAACAGGTCGGGTGCCGAGGAATGCAGCTGCGTTTCGCCAGCCCAGACGGTCGAGCACGAAGAGCACCGCGACAGCTGCAGGAAGTACGGCACCATCGGCGCGGACTACGTGGACCGACTCGCGACAGGCTTCGGCGAGCTCGATCGTCATCGGCGGTTCCGGGGCGTGCTGGTAAGGGATGATGTAGAACCGCGAGCGGCGGTCGTTGCGAAGCACCCAGGAAGCGAAGTGCCCACAGAGCGCGCAATCCCCGTCCCAGAGCAGCCAGTGGCGGTCGTAGAGTCGCCGGGTGCTAGCCCCCGGCAGCGGTAACCTCGGCAGTGGCCCTGGCCGGGAACCGGTCGACAATCTCGATCGCGTTAGGTGCGAGTTCCTTGCAGGCGCCGCAGCGGATGCAGGGGTCGTCGTCGATCTGGAGCTTGCCGTCCTTCTCGACGAATGCGTTCACCGGGCAGATTGCAGCCGCTGCCTGAATGCTGGGGTCGTCGGGCCGGGTCACGCGGTAGCTGATCAGCCCGGCCAGCGACTGGCTGGGGTCGCGCTTTTCCCGGATGACCATATCGAACTCATCGCGGAAATAGCGAAGGGCAAGCTTGACGGTGGTCATGGCGAACTGGCCATGGAGGCAGTTCGACCAGACGAGCGTCTTGACCAGGCCTTCGAGCTTCTCGATATCCGATTCGCGGCCGCCGCCCACACCGATCCGGCGCAGGACTTCAACGGCGCGCTGCGTTCCCCCGTGACAGGTGGTGCAACGTCCACACGATTCGTCTTCGCAAAAGCCGAGGAAGAAGGTACAGAGGTCGACAACACTTGTCTTCTGGTCGAAGTAGACGATGCCTCCGGAGCCAAGGAACATGCCCCGCTCGCGGTAGGGGTCGAGAGTGAGCGTGAGGTCGGCTTCGCTGGCGGGGAGCATGCCTGAGAGGGGTCCGCCGGGCTGGTAGCCCTTCAGCACACTTCCCTCTTCCATGCCGCCACCGTAATGCTCAAGGACATCCCTGACGGTGGGCCCCCAGGGTATTTCGATGCAGCAGGTCTGGTTGATCTGACCGGAGAGGGTGAACATCTTGGTCCCCTTCTCCTTGGTGTCGCTCACGTTTGCCCACCACTCCGCACCGTTGCGCAGGATCATCGGTGCGTTGGCATAGGTCTCGACGTTATTGACATTCGACGGCTTGTTCCAAAGACCGGCCTGGGCGGGGAACGGCGGGCGAATGCGGGGCATGCCGCGGTAGCCGTCAATCGAGTTGATGAGACCTGTCTCTTCACCGCAGACGTACGACCCGGCCCCTTTGATGATGTAGAGGTCGAAGGCGCGCCCCGTACCAAGGATGTCCTGACCGAGGAGACCCAGCTCGTAGGCATCCCTGACGGCGTTCTGCATGCGTTCGACCGCGAGAGGGTATTCGTAGCGGATGTAGATGTAGCCGGCAGCGGCGTTGGAGGCGAGGGCGGCGATAAGCATGCCCTCAACGATGAGGTGGGGGTCGCCTTCCATGAGGATGCGGTTTACCCAGGCACCGGGGTCACCTTCGTCGGCATTGCAGATGAGGTAGCGAGGGTCAGCGGTGGCGTTGCGAAGGAAGTCCCATTTGCGCCCGGCGGGAAAGCCACCGCCGCCGCGGCCGCCGAGTCCGGAGTCGAGCACGAGCTTGATGATGTCTTCGTCGACCATGTCGAGGGCTTTGCCGAAGCCCTCGTAGCCGCTATTGGCGAGGTAGTGCTGGATGTTGCCGGGGTCGATGACGCCGGTGTTGGCCATCAGGCGTCGCACCTGTCCCTGCATCCACGGGTGGTCTTCGATGAGACCGACGCCATCGAGCGAGTTGCCTTCGATCACGCCCAGAGCCAGTTCGGGCACGACGCCACCATCAACGACGGTGCGCTGGACGAAGTCCTCGACCCTGTCGGCTGTGACATTTCCGTAGAGGACGGCATGAGTCCCGGCCGCACTGCGCACCCAGACAGTCGGTTCGAGCCAGTTGAAGCCCCAGGAGCCGACGACCCGAACATCGATATTGAGGTTCTTTGCCGCGATAACCTCGCGGATCTTCGCGAGCGTATCTTCGGCGCCGCGAGCAATGGAGGAGGTGTCGATGCAGACACCGATGAGTTCCCGTCCCGATGAACGTTCGGCATCCCAGGCGTTTTTCGCATCGAGGATCAGGTTCTCGAGGGTGCGGTTCATGAGTCCGCCTTCACATCCCGAGCCAGTTCGATAGCCTTCGCGACGGTGAGGTTGCCGACAACCTTACCGTTCACCCAAACCTGCGGTGCTTCGGTGCAGGTGCCATTGCATTGGCCGAGGTGGAATCCGTATTCGTGGTCGTCGCTGTGGCCGTTCAGTGGCAGCTGGAGCGTGTGCTGGATCGCCTCGCGAATCCGGTCGCCACCCTTGAGACGGCAGGCGGGGCCGCTGCACCAGGCGATCTCCGTTTCCGGTGGCGGAGTGGTCCGGAAATCGGAGTAGTAGGAGACAGCGCCGAAGATGAGCGCCGGTGTGGTGTTCAACTGGCGTGCAACAACCTCGATTGCCCGGCGGGAGATATAGCCGTATGTCTCCTGCACTTTGTTAAGCGAGGGAAGGACGTGTCCGGCGTTGGGACGGAATTCGGCGACAAGTTCGCGCAGTTCGGCGACCGTGGGCTCAGAGGCCAAGATTGCTCCGCCTTCGTTTGTGAAATGCCGCACTACTATATCCACGCGCCCTTCCGGGCAGCAACCGCGCGGACGTCGGCGTGGATGAGGCGGGCGACCTCTTCGCCGAGTTGGAGGCTGTAGTTCTGGCCCCGATCCTCCGGATAGACCTGCGTCGTGTTGGCCAGGTAGAGGCCGGCGATACCGGTGGCGAACGGCGGAATGGACCGCGAGTAGTTGGTGCCGATGACCGGCTGACCGCCTGGATCCTTGAAGAACCAGGCATTGCGAACCCACGAGGGGTCGAAGTCCGGATTGATGACCTTGAGGCCCGGCGTGTAGTGCTCAAGCACCTGGCGAGCGTCCATCTCGAGCACCGGGTTCCCGCTTGAGGCGTAGTTGGAGAGGTAGACGATGTGGTTGCCACCGTATTCCTCGGGTTTCATGAAGTTGGTGTGTTCGACGCAGGCGACGAAGGGAAGATCGTCGGCAATCGAAAGCCAGTACATGTCGCTCAGGGGCCGGTCGAGGGTGAGAACGAGACAGGTGGCCCACTGGTAACGGACACGGTCGAGGATCTCGGTGTATTCCGCCGGAAGTGCGGGGGCGATCTTGCGGGTGATGATGTTGGGCGTGGTCATCAGGACGGCGTCGAATGGGTGCAATTCGCCGGCCACCCGGATGCCGCCGACAGCTCCGTCTTCGACGACGACCTCCTCGACCGGGGCCGAAAGGTGGATGGTCCCGCCACGCTCCTTGATGTGCTCGGCGAGGGCCTCGTAGTAGCGCCGGAACGAGCCCCGGAGGTAACCGAGGGATTCCTTGTTACCGGACTTCCGCGAGGCGAAGCGGAGATAGATCTTGTTCCAGAGCCAGACCATCCCGACTTCATCCATGTAGTCGGCGAACTTTCCGCGTAGCAACGGCCCCCAGAAGGCGTTGAACGCCTTCTTTCCGACGGCGCGCTCCATCCACTTTCGGGCGGTTACCCCTTCGTACTTCTCCAGGCCATGCTTCTGGCGGCGCAGGTAGAGGGCGACGAGACCAAGGCGGATGCGGCTGGTGAGAGGGATGGCGGTGAACTTGAGGAGATCCATGGCGGTCACGAAGGGGTAGCGGCGGCCGTTCACCAGGTGCCCGTTGTGGGGCTCGATCCAGAGCAGTTCGTCACCAAGGCCCATCTCTTGGATGTAGCGCACCGAGGTTGTGTCGTTGGTGAAGAGGTGGTGGTAAAAGCACTCGAGGGGTGTTCCGCCAACGGGGAAAGTGACGACCTGCCCGCCGACCTCGTCTCGTCCTTCGAAGATCGTGACCGAGTGGCCGAGGTCCTGGAGGATGCGGGCGGCTGCCAGCCCGAGGACGCCAGCGCCGACAACACCGACGTTCACGGAGCCACCGGGCTTTCACCTTCGGCGGTGGCGATGTGGGTCACGCGGTTCATCGAGATGCCGAAGCCCCAGAGGAAGAAGAGCCCGAGGATGGTGGTAGGAATGAAGATGGCGCCGTGAGCGACGATGGAGTAGGCGCCGGCCACGCCGTCGGCCACACCGGCACCAACGAGCACCAGGGTAGCCGCCCACTCGAAGGGGCCGGTGCCACCGAGGAAGGTGGGCACGATGATCGCGAGGTTTGCGGCGGCGAGGAGGAGGCAGTAGTGCCCGAAATTCACGTCGAGGTCGAACCCGAGGCCGATGATAGCGTAGGCGCCAGCTTCGATGGTCCAGGCGATGATGCTGAGCCCGAATACCTGGGCGAAGGTAACGGCGCTTTGCACGGAGCGCAGACTCGTCACCAGTGATTCGACGAGTTCTTCGGCACGGTGTTCAAGCCGTTCGGGGAGGAAGCGGGTAAACCAGCGAAAGAACCGGTTGGCCCGCTCTTCTGTATGGGTGATGAAGAAGAAGGCGCTGAGGGCTACCGCGAAAAGCGTGAACGACGCCACGGCGATGATTCGCAGCCGTTCATCGCCGAAGCCGACGAAGGAGCCGGCGACGAGGAGTAGCGCCACGAGGGCGATGCCATCGAAGAGCCGTTCGAGGGCGATGGTGCCCAGGGTGCCCAGGCGGCTAACTTTCTCGCGTTCGCCCAGCACGTAGGCGCGGACCACTTCGCCGGCGCGGGCGGGAAGAAGGTTGTTGGCCATGTAACCGATGATGGCGTAACTAAACAGCCGCTGTGGTGGGATCGCAGCCAGCGGCCGCATGAGGATGGACCAGCGCAGGCAGCGCAGGGAAAGCGCGACAAACAGCACGCCGATGGCCGGGATGATGTACCAGTAGTTCGCCTCGCCGAAGGCGTCGGCTATCTCTCGTGGATGGATTGCCCGCAGAAACAACGCCACGAGGACGAGGCTGATGATGACGCCGAGCCAGAACTGAATGGAGCGAAACACGTGAGTCCTTGGGGGGCCTCAGGGAATATCGAACAGCCGCACACGGGCGTTACCGCCTTCGACTATCCAGAGCTTACCATCGGCCGACTCCGTAAGGCCGTAAGGCTGGCTTAATGGATCATCGTCCGGCCCGATGGTTCCAAGAGGATCGCCCTCTGACGAGAAGATGCGGACCAGTGCACCCTGCGGTACCGAGGCGGCCAGCCGGTCGCCGCTGAGCATCGCCAGGTAAGGCTTGTCGCTGACGTCCTGGCCGCCCCAGCCGGGAACATCGAACGAGCCCAGGAACTCCCCGTCGGGCGAGAGGCGGACGACCCGTGCGTTGTACATGTCAGCGACGTAGACGACGCCGGTGGAATCGATCGCAAGCCCGACAGGTTCGTCGAACTGGCCGGGGCCCGAGCCGCTGGTCCCGATACTCATGACGAATTCGCCGTCCATGGTGTAGACGACGACGCGGTCGTGGCCGGTGTCGGTAACCCACATCCGGTCGCGGGCATCGACCACGACATCGCGGGGGCCGAAGAGATCGAACTCGCCGGGGTCGGCGCCGGAATGGGGGTTGCCGAAGGCAACATTCGTCGGCGTCAGGTCGGGATTGAAGACGCGCACGCGCCAGCCAAAGGTATCGGCAACCACAATCCGGCCATCAGGCGCGACGCCCAGTCCCCAGGGTTCCGAGTCCGGGAAATTGCCGCCCTCGTTCGTACGGACATCAACGGCGGCGATGAAGTTGCCGGTCGAGTCGAATTTCTGGAGCTTCTTGCTAGCGGTGTCGATGACGTAGAGGTTGCCATCGGCATCGGACTCGATGTCCACGGGGGAGAAGAACTGGCCGGGAAGCGACCCCAGGCCGCCGAAGACGGCTCGCCCGGAATCGTCGGTGCCGGGCTGCGACGGTTCCAAAGGCCGGGCCGTGATCAGGCCGGTCGCCCGATCGAAGGTGGCCGGGAAGTAGGCGAAGGCATTGATGGAACCGCAACTGCGGCAGCGATCGAATTCGCCGGAGCCCGGGCGTCGGTGGTCGCGGATGTAGGTCGCCCACTCGGGAATCCAGCCGCCGGTGACGCCGTCCCAGATACGGCCCCAGGTATCCCAGTTGGGCACGCCCAGGCGGAGGTGGCCGCCGATCTTGACCTGGGGCTGGAAGGGCCCGCATTCACCACCGGATGCCGTGCAGGAACCCACACCGGGCGTGGCCATGGCCGCTTTGTAGCGCTCATCGAACCACCAGCGATGAGGATACTTTTCCGGCGGCGCAAACTTCTCGGCAGCAGCAGAAGCACTGAGCGAATCCTGGAAGGTTGCGATGTCGGCCTGGTTGACGAGGATGACGTCGAACTGGGCGGGGTCGGGCACGTTCTGCGAGAAGTCGCTGTAGTTCACGGTCTTGTAGTCGCGCAGGTACCAGGCCCAGGGCCAGGACATAGAATCCCGGCTATCGACGGCGATTGGCATGTCGTAGCCCTTGCCGGTGGCAGCGGCGAGCCGGTCGATGTCCTCGGCAATCGGCGGGATGTAGGGGGACGACTGGGTATAGATCAGCATGTCTTCCGGCACATCGCCGGTGATGAAGCTGGCCTGGATCATCGTGCGGAGGGAGAAGAAGCCGAGGGCACCGACGACGGCCACCACCGCAAAGGTGGCGATCGCGGGGCGGCCGTAGGAGCTGGCGACGTAGCCAACCGCTCCGGCTGCGCCTGCCGCGAGCAAGAACCGGATCGCGAGATAGGTAGTGCCCCCAGGGAGATAGGCGATAGCCAGCATCGCACCGAGTCCAACCACAGCAGCCGAGAGAAGCCGCAGCAGAGCGAGCCGGTCTATCCGCTCCGGACTCCAGGTCGTCCAGGCCCGCTGGGCCGTCCAGGCGGCGAGGATGCAGGTGGGGAGCGCGATGTGGGTGTTGAGCCAGGGCATCTTCTCGCCGGCCCAACTGAGACCCAGCCAGGTGGCCACGAGCCAGAACACGAGGTAGCGGGAGAAGGCATCGCCGCGGGCGACGGCCCAGAAGGCGCCACCGATGGCGATGACCAGGGGCAGGAACTCATAGGCCGGCATCAACAGGTAGTAGTAAAACCACGGCTGGTCGCCCCGGAAGACATCCTGCTGGCTGAGCCAGTAGTCGAGGGAGCCCCATGGCCCGGTACCCAGGCCATCGAAGTTCGTCCAAAAGCTGGTGAAGAGCGTGAGATAGGCGAAAGAGGCCGAGCCAAAGGCGATCAGCCAGGTCTTCCAGCGCCACTGGAGGCCGATGAACGCCACGGCACCCACCAGCACAAGGTAGATACCGGCGAGAATCATCCGGTTTTGGGCGGCATCGGGATTGGCCTGGCTGTAGACGAAGGGATGGTCCAGCCGGCCCTCTGCGACGAACCCGGCAGATTCGAGGAGCGGTTTCAGGAAGGGCGCCATCACGGGAACCGTGAGTGTGCCGAGGATGATGAGGAGATCGCCGGACCGGGGGATCTGTGTCCAGGCGGCGCTCCGTCTGAGTGAACCAAGGAATGGCCAGAGAGCGACGATTGCCCAGGCATAGGGAGCGATGGCGATCGTGAGCATCGTGCGTCGCAACGTTGTGTTGGTGCCGCGTTCCTCGAGCGTCTGGGCGGCGAGGATGGTCGAGAGGTGTACGTCGAGAAAGACGAGCATGATGGCGACGGAAAGGTAGGTGGCTTCCTTGGTCGCGAAGGACCCGGCGACGGCCAGCGCAAAAACCACCAGCCAGCGGTCGCGCCCGCCATCGAAGTACCGCCAGATCGCCACGAACGAGAGCATCGTGAAGGTGGCCATATAGATGTCTTCGCGGAAGAAGCGGCTGTAGTACACGATGGTGGGCGAGAAGGCGATAAAGGAGACGGCGGCGACGGTGCCCACCAGGCCAAGACGCCTGCGCAACAGTAGCGGCAAGGTCGCAAGTGCTATGCCAAAGAGCGCTGCCGAGAGCCGGGCCGTGTAGTCGGATGCGCCGAAGAGGAAGAAGACGAGGCCCTGCGCGTGGTAGTAGAGGGGCCCGTGGAACACCGGGTCATGGGTGTAGTTACCGCGAACGAGGTCCCAGGAGAACTTTGCGTGGATCGACTCATCGTGGTGGAGCGCTCCAGCCCCGAGGTCCCAGATCCGGAGGAGGGCGGCAGCTGCAAGCAGGACAGCGTAGATCGCCAGTTCGGCGTTGATGGAGAGCTGGATTCCGAGCAGCCGATCGAATGAGCGGGCCTGGTAGCGAACGGGGATGGATGGCGCCGTCATGCTATTGCTCAGGCCTGATGTATACAGCGAGCCGGGTGTGGCTTGCGGAAAGGGCATTCCGGTCGACGTACCAGCGGATGTACTGGAGCCAGTCAGCAGTGGGAGCAGCGGGCCAGTCAAGAAGCGACCAATCGCCCTCGACCAGGACAAATCCATCGGGCTGGGCCGTGTCGATTGGCCAGAGCACGACGCTTGCCTCAGCTGGCACCCGGGAGGCGATGATGATGTCGCCCGAGTCGCGGAAGGGCCAGACGATTTCGTCGCCGAACTGTGGGTGCACGACGATCTCGCCGCCGCGCGCACCCTGTGTCTCGAGGGCGAGTGCACGGAGGACGCGAGCTGATTCCGGACTGACGGGCGAGGGTAGCGGTTCGTTGACCGAGCTGAGGCCCACACCGAAGCCCCCAACGAGGAGCACGACCGCTCCCGCGGCGAGGGCCGGGACCACAAGCGTGGCACGGGATCGAGCTTCCACAGCGGCGACGGCAAAGGCCGCAATCCCGGCACTGAGGAGTGCGACGACGCGGGCAACGTCGGCAGCGTCGCCGGCACGGTCCATTCGACCCCAGTCGGCCATGTAGGCCCCGGCTACGACTACCAGCAGCGCCCCGACGGGGATGGCGACGCGGGCAACGCTCCAATCTGCCTGCCGAGCGGACTCCACGCCAGCGAGGATTGCAGGAGCGGCGAGCAAGGCGAGGGGCAGCGATAGGGCTGCCACAGGCATGACCGTCGGTTCACCGGCGGCGGCGATGAGCCACGCGAGTCCCGCGGCGGCCCAGGTAAGCAGCGTCCATTCGACGCGACGAAGCGAGTCGCGATCGCGCACCAGGAGCGCGGCGCCGAGGAGGCCCGCGATGAGCAGGGGCCATGAGTAGATGATGACGACATTGCCTGAAGCCAGCCCCATTTCGTCGCCGCCGAACGTAGAAGAGAACGCCGCAATGGGGGGCACCACGAAACCGTCCCAGCCGTAACCAAAACCCAGACTGGCGGCGCCAATACCGATCGCCGCACCGGCGACCAGGGCGAACTGTGCACGCGTCGGATTACGCCAGGCCGGGAGTGAATCCGTGGCGGCGAGGGCGAAAACGAGCGGAAGGACCAGTGCCCCGCCGATCGCGAAGGCGAACCCGATGCCGCCGTAGGCCCAGAACGGCACACGTTCCCGTAAGTCTTCGCGGGCGAGGAGAACGAAGGCCCAGGCCAGCAGGGCGAGGTCGAAGCCGCTGACGGTGGCTGCGACGCCGGTGTAGATGGCCGGGCCATCCAACGCCAGAAGGAGCAAGGCAATGAGCCCTGCGGCGGCTCCGAATGTGGGACGAAGCAGATGAAAGGCAAGGGGGATGCTCGCCGATGCCGCGAACACCAGTATTCGCGGGAGAACCTCTGTGTCGCGGATACCCAGCAACAGCGATGCGAGGGCCTGGAAGAGCGTGGGGATAAAGCGGCCATCGTGGTTGCCGGAAGTGGCCTGCCAGGCGCCGGAGAGCGATGACAATTCCTCGCCGCCAACAGGCGCCTGCCAGACGAGCCCCACGCGCATCAAAAGAAACACCGTCGCGACGACGATCCCCAGGAGCAGTTGCAAAGGCACCTGGATGGCCGGGGCAGTCGACCGCGACGAGCCGGATTGGGTCACGACGTGGACATCACGGCCCGGACGGGCACGGCGTAGACACGGACATCGCCAACCTCAAACACGAGGTCGAGGGCCTGATCCATTGTCGTCATTGAGGTGGAAGGGTAACGCGAACGCTCGGGAGAACCCACCACAACATAGGAAGCATCGAGATCGTTGACTGCAGCCAGGAGATCGTCAGGGGTCGTGGCGTTGTACACACGGTCAACCTTTTCCTGGATGGCGCGGAGGCGCGCGTGGTTGGCATCGGTGCTGCCACGCCACTGGATCTCGTGGAAGTACCAGCCAATCGGGGTCTGACGCCCGGTGCGAGAGCCCACGCGACCACCGTTACTGGAGTAGCTGTCGCTGGGGGCTTCGACAACGATTGCCGATGCGGGGACCTCTCGGTCGAGCCAGAGAACGAGAGCATATTCAGCCGGGTTGTTTCGGGCGAGGGCCGCAAATCCATCGGTTGAGGATTCGCCGGAAAACGCGCCGGTACGATTTGGGACGGCCAGCAGGGGATAGATGAGGGCGAGGAAGAGGATGGCGGCCATTGGCACCGCGAGCAGTCGGCCCACCATTCGAGATGGCCCCCGCGCGAGGAGTGAAGCGAGGCCTACGCCTCCGGCTATCGCGAGCAGGATCCAGGCCTGGTATCCCAGTTTGAACACCGTGTTGAGTCGTGGCACCGAACCATAGAAGACATCACGGACGAGGAAGAGCTCGGCGCCGTAAAGGAGCAGCGTGGCAAGACCGGCGAATGCCAGGGCGATGGCCGCCGCCCGGCCCCGTGCTGCCAGCGTCGCAGCAGCCGTGAGGTTGGCCCAGGTGATGGCACCGAGTAGAGCGAGCGTAATCCAGCCCCCTGCGCCCCGTGCCCCGAGTCCGTTCCCGAGTTCGCCATGGTAGGCCGCGAGGGGCGCCCAGAGCAGGAGCGGCAGCACGGGCACCCAGAGGGCGAATGGGGCGACCCGAAGCCAATCGCCGGGAGGTACTCTTCGCGCCACCCAGGCGAGCAAAGCGAGCGAAGCCGTGATCGGCGCCCCGAACTGCAAGAAGCCTTCGAGGGGTGGCGTGCCGGTGCCGACATAGGGGTAGAGACCCCCCGCTGCGGTATGGAAGTCGAGGAGCCAGGGCAGGTAAGCCACGATCGCAGTCAGCAGGATTGGTCCGGTGTAGCCAATGGTCGAAACGGCGGCCTTCGTTACGGGTGCTCGCCGCAGGTTCACTGCCATCACGGCGACAACGAAGAGGCCAGCGAAGGTGATGACATCCCAGGCGTTCTGGAACGCGAGTGCTCCGAGCACGATGGCAATGGCGAGGCAGGAGAACGGTTGGCCCCGGATAGTCGCGAAACTCCGTGGCTTGCGCGAACGGAATGTTGAGGCAGCAAGGGCCAGGGCCAGCAGCACCAGCGGGATGGACGTGAGGTGGGGATGCAGGTCACCGAGGAGGAAGGAAAAGAAGGGGAACTCAGTGATTGTGCCGTCGATGACGCGGGAACCCCGCCACCAGAACCAGAACTCTGTCGGGTACCAACTATTGGTGCGGTTCACCGCGCCGCCACGATAGCAATCGGCCTCCGAACCGGCATCGGGTTCGCAGGGCAGGATGTTTTCGACGCCGAACGCCTCGTAGAGGGGTCGCGACGTGGTTTCGTGGGCAGCCGACCACTCGAAAATGCCGATGAGTGAACTCGCGAAGAGGAGCAGGACAATGGCTGCCGAGGCCGCCACTGGCACAAGCCGGCGCCGATCGGTACGGAAGATCCACCGGGCTACTGCCGCCGCGACGGAAGCCACCGCCGCGGCACTCGAGGCGAAGACTGCCGCGAGCCCAAGGTTGTAGCCGACCGAGGCCGGTACGCCGGCGACATTCGTGAGCATTGCCGCCTGGAGATAGCCGAAGTAGTAGTAGGACGCGGGTTCACCCGCGAGCCACGGATCGTGGGGCGGATACTCGGGTGAGACGAGCATCGCGTTGAGATACATCAGGTCCATGGGCTGCTCCGTGCCACCGATCGAGGACTGGTAGGAACGGAAGGCGGCGTAGGAGAAGAAGGCGATGGTGAAGATGCCGGCGTAGAGCACCGCCTGCGGTCCGATCCGCTGGAGTGTGGCCGTGAATCGGCGGTCGGCCCTGGCAACGACGACTCCAACCAGTGCGAGCAGGCTCACGGCAAGCAGCGAGCCACCCCGGCCGGACTCAAGGACATGGAGAGTGCGGAGGATGAAGTAGGTGTAGCTGCTAAGGACGAGCCCAAGCACCGGCGTGAGACCCGCGCCGGCATCGGGAAAGCGTCGAAGGAGGACGAAAGCGATGGGGAGAGCGGCTGCAGCGATGACGAGGGCGCCAATCCAGAAGGCGAGGACGCCAATCATTTCCGCTAGGCCATCAGGGAGTCGACGAACTCAACAGCGTCGAACGGGGCGAGATCGGTCATCTTTTCACCCGTACCGATGAAACGGACGGGAAGGCGAAGCTGGTCAGCAATGGCAAAGGCTATGCCGCCCTTGGCGGTGCCATCAAGCTTGGCCAACACGATACCGGTGACGCCTACGGCGTCAGTGAAGGACTTTGCCTGGATCAGGCCGTTCTGGCCGGTCGTTGCGTCGAGCACCAGCAGGACCTCGTGAGGGCCATCCGGGACCTTCTTCTGCACGCTGCGGCCGATCTTCTTCAATTCCTCCATGAGGTTGGCCTTGGTGTGGAGGCGGCCTGCCGTATCGATGATGACGATGTCGGCGCCCGAGGCCTCAGCGGCGGCAAGCGTATCGAAAGCGACAGCCCCGGGGTCGGCACCAGGCTGGTGAGCGATCACGCGGACACCGACTCGTTCACCCCAGACCTTCAGCTGGTCGATTGCTGCCGCTCGGAACGTGTCGGCGGCACCCAGGATCGTCACTGCGCCATCGGCCTGGAAAGCGTGGGCCATCTTCGCGATGCTCGTGGTCTTGCCAGCGCCGTTGACACCGACAACGACGATGACCAGCGGTGAAGGAGCGTCGGCAAGGGCCCATCGGGGCAGGTCGACGCCCGGCTCCTCAAGAATCCGGATGAGGTTGTCCCGGAGCAGGTCACGGACCTCAGAGGATTTCTTCATGCCGTAGTCATCTACCTGCTGGCGGAGCTCGGCGAGCAGGTTGCCGGTGGTCTCCACGCCACAGTCGGCACTGATGAGGATCTCCTCGATTTCCTCCCAGAGGCTTTCGTCGAAGTCGGCGGATTGAAACACGCCACCGAGGCGTGAAAACCAGCCCTTCCGCGTCCGTTCGACGGCACGCGTGGTCTGCTCGTGGAGCTCTTCGGTCTCTTCCTCGGTGAGGTCGAGCACCTCGGCCATGTGGAGGGGACCGGCCTGAGGTTCGTCGACAGGTTCGCGATCGTCTACGGCGATCGTGGAGGCGTCGCCCGCCGACTCATCCTCGCGCTGCTTCCTACGCCAGAAACGCACTCGCTACTCCCCAGTCTGACTGCGCCACCATGGTATCGACGGGCCGGTTAAGAGGCAGCGTGCCTGTCGCTACCGGCCGTTGAAGCCCGCCTGGGCCTCCCATTTCTCCTTCTGTTCGGCGCGTACCGCTTCGTCAACCGGTCGATAGGTCGCGAGAAACGCGGCGGCGAACTGGGCGAACGTCCCGGCCAAGATGGCGGCACGCATCTGCCAGGTAAGCCGGACGAGGAAGCGAATGTTGTGGATTGAAGCCAGGCGATGACCGAGCAGCTCATCGTTCTTGAACAGGTGATGGAGGTAGGCGGCAGAGTAGTTGATGCAGGTGTGACAGTCGCACCCCGGTTCAAGCGGCCCGGGCGCGTCGGCGAAGCGAGCGTTACGAATGTTCAGTCGGCCTTCGCGGGTAAAGACCGAGCCGTTTCGCCCGAGCCGGGTTGGCAGGACGCAGTCGAACATATCGACGCCCCGGGCCACGGCATTTACCAGATCCTCCGGGCTCCCCACCCCCATCAGGTAGCGAGGCTTCTCTTCGGGGAGCTCCGCCGTGACTACTTCCAGCATGGCGTGCATCTCAGCTTTGCTCTCGCCCACGCTGAGACCGCCGATGCTGTAGCCGGGTGCATCGTGCGATGCCAGTTCACGCGCATGCCAACGTCGCAGATCAGCGTAGACGCCGCCCTGAACGATGGCGAACGTGGTGGGTGCGTTTTCGGCTGCGACCGAGCGTATGTACCAGCGGATGGTGCGCTCAGCAGCGTCCCGGGCTGCGTCGATGCTGGCGTCGGGCGCGAGGACATGGTCGAGCGGCATCGCGATATCGACGCCCAGAGCGGACTGGACCTCCATCGCTGTCTCCGGTGTGTAGAAGTGGGCAGAGCCATCGATGTGCGATTGGAGGCGCACTCCTTCCTCCGTCACCTTCTGGAGCCGGGCAAGGCTGAAGACCTGGAAGCCGCCGCTATCTGAGAGGATGGGGCCGCTCCATCCCATGAAACGGTGGATGCCGCCCATCTGGCGGATGAGGTTGTGCCCTGGCCGAAGGAAGAGGTGGTAGGCATTCGCGAGGACGATCTCGGCGCCTGCCCCTCGCACTTCTGCAGGCTCGAGGGCTTTGACGGTAGCGAGGGTGCCGACGGGCATGAACGCCGGCGTATGGATGACGCCGCGAGCGGTTTCGATGAGTCCCGTGCGGGGCGCCACCGGCCCCTCCGGCTTCGAGGTGAGATGGAAACGGAACATCAGGCGAAGAGGGGCCGGGCAGCCGCTCTTACCGCCTCCTCTGAGACATCGTTGCGGGTGCAGGCGTTACCAAGTCCATTCAACAGGACCCAGCGGATCTTGCCACTCGCCACCTTCTTGTCGTGGAGGGTGGCCGTCAAAATACGGTCGAGGTCGACATCGCTCGCCGAATCGGGCAGTCCACAGCGCGTGAGGATCTCCTGCTGGCGAGCAAGATCCGGGCCGGTCAGCAACCCCAGGGCAGTTGAGAGGCGACCCGCCGCGTGCATGCCAATGGCTACCGCCTCGCCATGCAGATAGCGCTCGTAGCCGGTTACAGCCTCGAGAGCATGGCCGATGGTGTGGCCATAGTTGAGCAGCGTCCGGCGATTGGCTTCACGTTCATCGTCGGAGACGACAGAGGCCTTGATCGCCACGCTGCGACCGATGAGATCCCCATCCTGCATCGCATGGGGATCTCCGGCGACGGCTTCGAGGTCGGCGAGCAGGTGGCGATCGAGGATGAGACCGTGTTTCACGACCTCTGCCCAGCCGGAGCGGAGTTCACGTTCCGGTAGCTGGGCGAGGACTCCGGGGTCACAAACGACCGCCGAAGGCTGAGCGAAGGCGCCGACCATGTTCTTGGCCCCCGGCAGGTCGACGCCGGTCTTGCCACCAATCGCGGCATCGACCATCCCGAGGAGGGATGTGGGTACGTCGATAAAGCTGACCCCGCGGAGATAGGTGGCAGCGGCGAACCCGGCCAGGTCGGTGACCACGCCGCCTCCGAGGCAAACGATGAAATCCTGGCGTTCGGCCCGGCAGTCGATCAGCCAGTCGTAGACCTTCTCGACCGCAGCAAGATTCTTTTCGGTTTCACCCGCACGAATCGTGAAGGTCTGCACCGGGTAGTCGGCCCGGCCAAGAGCCTGCTCGATGGCCCTGCCGTAGCGAGGACCAACGTTGGAGTCGGTGATGACAAATGCTCGCCCGTGCAGGCCCACGTTGCGCGCCACAGCGCCGAGTTCGGCCAGGGCGCCGTCGCGCACGAAGATGGGATAGCGGGCACTGGGCGTCGTGACGGTGGCCGCCAATCCGGTGGACTCACGGAGCGCCGCAGCGATGCGGTCGACGAGGGTGTCGACCGGGGCATCGTCGTCGTCCAGGTGGAGGTCGGCGCGGCGGTAGTACTGCGCGCGAGCCGCGTGGAGGCCAGCGAGGCGCGCCTCAGCATTACCCTGCAGGAGGGGCCGATCCTCGTTCCCCGTTTGCTGACTCAGCCGCCCTGCGGCTACGGGAGGGGCGATGTCGAGCCAGACGCTGAAGCCCCGATTGATAGCGTCTCGGCCGCCCTGGGTGGTAGGGGCGCCACCACCGGTTGCTACAACGACCCGGTCCCTCCGGGACAGTTCGTCAAGCGTCTCGATCTCAAGCGTTCGAAAGGCCTGCTCTCCATCGTCGGCGAAGATAGCGGCCACACTGCGGCCGGTCCTGGCCTCGATGAGGCGGTCGGTATCGGCGAAATCCCAACCGAGTCGCTCGGCCAGCCGGGGGCCAACGGTCGATTTGCCGCTGCCGGAGATGCCGACGAGGAAGATGCGGTCCGTTTTCACTTCGGCGCCGGGCGGTTTGCGCGGGGGCCGATTGTGTGGGCATAGCGTTCAAAGTTGCTGCGCGTTTCGCCCAGGGTGTCGCCGCCGAATTTTTCGAGCCAGGCGTCGGCCAACACGATGGCCACCATAGCCTCGGCGACGACACCAGCCGCGGGAACAACACAGACGTCGCTGCGTTCGTAGTGAGCGAGGACCTCCTCGCCGGTTTCGAGGTCGACCGAAGGGAGGGGGTGAGCGAGGGTCGGTATCGGCTTGACGGCGGCCCGCACGATGATGTCTTCACCGGTGCTGATCCCGCCCTCAATACCGCCGTGATTATTGGAGCCGTGCTGCCAGGGGTGGTCGCGCCACTGGTCGCTGGGGAGGATGACATCGTGGACTTCCGAGCCGCGCAGGTCGGTGCCGTCGAATCCATAACCAAATCCAACGCCTTTGAATGCGTTGATGCTGACAATAGCCTGGGCGATGCGG
>JAGQGZ010000340.1 GCA_020432105.1 Dehalococcoidia bacterium
GTCGACATCGTGACCTACGCGCTTCTGGACTCCGATCCCAGCGCGGACTGAGGGAGATCCGCGCGGCGCGCGGCTGAAGCGCGCGTGCCACATGGGCTACACTTCGCGGCGCGCATCATGGCCAACAGGCACATCGGGACCGAAACCCCCCTTCGCGTCGCGGTGATAGGCGCCGGACCCGCCGGCTTCTACGCCAGCGAAGCGCTCCTCAAGCGCGAGGACGTGCGCGTCGAGGTCGACCTCTTCGAGCGCCTGCCCGCGCCCTACGGGCTGGTGCGCTACGGCGTCGCGCCGGACCACCAGAAGATCAAGCGCGTCGCGGAGGTCTACGACCGCATCGCCGAGCTCGACGGCTTCCGGCTGCGCGCCAACGTGCAGGTGGGGGTCGATGTCACCCACGCCGAGCTGCTCCGGCACTACCACCAGGTGCTCTACGCGGTGGGCTGCGAGGTCTCGCGCACGCTCGGGGTGCCCGGCGAGGACCTACCCGGCGTCTACGGCGCGACGAGCTTCGTCAACTGGTACAACGGTCATCCCGATTTCCGTGACCTCGAGGTGAAGCTCGACGCCGAGCGCGCCGTCGTCGTGGGCATCGGCGACGTGGCGATGGACGTCACGCGCTTGCTA
>JAGQGZ010000341.1 GCA_020432105.1 Dehalococcoidia bacterium
GCTGCCCTACCTGATCCGTCGCGCGGACGAGAACACCGCGGTGGCCGGACAGACCGGCCGCGAGCTGCGGCTGATCATGGCCGAGCGCGAACGCCGCCGGCGCGGGTGACCGACTTCCGGAAGGGACCGCTACCTTCTGCGGCGATGCCTGCCGAATTCCTCGTCGATCGCCCGCAGCCCGCCGACCTGCTCCAGAAGCACTTCGGGTACCGGGACTTCCGCCCCCTGCAGCAGGAGGTGATCGACCACGTGCTGGCCGGCCGCGATGCCG
Organism: Dehalococcoidia bacterium; assembly: GCA_020432105.1. Taxonomy (GTDB): domain Bacteria; phylum Chloroflexota; class Dehalococcoidia; order Tepidiformales; family Tepidiformaceae; genus JAGQGZ01. The sequence goes on from JAGQGZ010000341.1 coordinate 272, forward strand.
TGGTGCTGATGCCCACCGGCGGCGGCAAGAGCCTCTGCTACCAGGTGCCCGCGTTGGCGCTCGACGGCCTCACGCTGGTGATCTCGCCCCTGATCGCACTGATGAAGGACCAGGTGCAGGCGTTGCAGGCCAACGGCATCGCCGCCGCGTACCTGAACAGCAGCCTTTCCCCGGAGGAGGAACGCGCCGTGAAGCGGCAGCTCGCCGACGGAAGCCTGAAGCTGCTGTACGTCTCGCCCGAGACCGTGCTGGGCCCCTCGTTCTTCCACACGCTGCCGCACCTGCCGCTGTCGCTGATCGCCATCGACGAGGCGCACTGCGTGAGCAGCTGGGGGCACCACTTCCGCCCGGA
>JAGQGZ010000342.1 GCA_020432105.1 Dehalococcoidia bacterium
TCGGCGGGAAGGCGCGAAGCGATGTCGAGGTACACGCCCCCGTGCTCGCTGCCGCGGCCTTCCTTGACCTCGCGGGTGATGGCGCGTGCCACGACGTCGCGCGTCAGCAACTCGGGCGGGCGGCGGGCGCCCTGGTCACCCTTGAGCCAGCGGTTGGCCTCGTCCTCGGTGTCGGCGGTCTCAGGCGCGAAACGCTCCGGGATGTAGCCGAACATGAAACGCTTGCCTTCGCTGTTTTTCAGAATGCCGCCGTCGCCGCGCACGCCTTCAGTAACGAGTGTCCCGCGCACGCTGGGCGGCCAGACCATGCCGGTCGGGTGGAACTGGGTGAACTCGCAGTCCATCAGCTCGGCGCCGGCGCGGTATGCCATCGCCAGCCCGTCGCCCGTGTACTCCCAGCTGTTGCTGGTTACGCGCCAGGCCTTGCCGACGCCGCCGCTGCACAGCACTACGGCCTTTGCCTTGAACAGAACAAAGCGGCCCGTTTCGCGCCAATAGCCGAGCGCACCGATCACTCGGTCGCCGTCCTTCAGCAAGTCGAGCACCGTGCATTCCATATGCACGCTGATGCCCTGGTGCACGCCGTGGTCCTGCAGCGTGCGGATGAGTTCAAGCCCGGT
>JAGQGZ010000343.1 GCA_020432105.1 Dehalococcoidia bacterium
GTTGACGGCTCAGAGAAGTCAATTGATGTCTTTACGACGCGACCGGACACGCTTTTCGGCGCGACGTACATGGTACTGGCTCCCGAACACCCGCTGGTCGAAGCGATTACCTCGGCCGATCAGCGCGCTGCTGTCGACGAGTATCGTATCCAGGCGCAGCGCCAATCCGACGTGGATCGAATGATCGAGTCCCGAAAGAAGACAGGTGTCTTCACGGGCGCGTACGCGGTGAATCCCGTTAATGGGGAGCGGATTCCCGTCTGGACAGCGGACTACGTGTTGATGGGCTATGGTACCGGGGCGATCATGGCGGTCCCCGCACATGATCAGCGTGATTTCGAGTTTGCCGTACAGTTTTCACTCCCTGTCACGGCGGTGGTCGAGCCCTCCGCTCCGTGGCTGCAACAGCACGCGTTGACGCTCGAAGAATACATCTCGAATCCGAAAACAGCCGGCGAAGCCTTTTCCGGCGCAACGCAGGCCCTCAATTCATCAAACGACGAGATATCGCTCAACGGTCTTTCGACTGAAGCGGCGAAGGCGGCGATCACGGTCTGGTTGGAAAAGCGTTCGCTGGGAACGCGGAAGATTCAGTACAAACTTCGCGACTGGCTGTTC
>JAGQGZ010000344.1 GCA_020432105.1 Dehalococcoidia bacterium
TGGCCGTGATCGGGGCCTCAGCGGAAGAGGGGAAGATCGGCAATTCCGTGATGCGGAACCTGATCAACGGCGGGTACCAGGGCGCGATCTACCCGATCCACCCGAAGGCGGAGACGATCGAAGGGATCAAAGCCTACAAGTCGGTGAAGGACGTGCCGGGCGAAATCGACGTGGCGGTGTTCGCCATCCCGGCAGCATTCGTGCCGGGAGCGCTGACCGAATGCGGCGAGAAGGGGATCCCCGGCGCGGTGTTGATCCCGTCAGGGTTCGCGGAGACGGGGAATATCGAAGGACAGCGGGAACTGCAGGAGATCGGGCGGAAGTACAACATCCGGCTGATGGGCCCGAACATCTACGGCTTCTACTACACACATAAGAACCTGTGCGCGACGTTCTGCACGGCGTATGACGTGCGAGGGGAGGTGGCGCTCTCTTCGCAGTCGGGCGGTATCGGGATGGCGATCGTGGGCTTCAGCCGGTCCGCAGGGATGGGCGTGTCAGCGATCGTTGGGCTCGGAAACAAGTCGGACATAGACGAGGACGACCTGCTGACGTTCTTCGAGCAGGACGAGAACACGCAGGTGATCGCACAGCACTTCGAAGACCTGAAGGATGGG
>JAGQGZ010000345.1 GCA_020432105.1 Dehalococcoidia bacterium
CGTCGTGGACGTGGAACGGGGCTCGCTGTTTCAGCACGAGTTCGGTCGCCGAACCGGCAAATGGTGCGGGAAAGAGAGCGGCCGTCGACTCGAGTTGCGGACCACGGTGCGCGCCAATATGGATCAGGCCATCGTCGCCGACGACGTAAATCCCGATCTGGTCCGCCCCGAACAAATGCTCACAGCTGTCGATGATCTTCTTGAACACGGGGCGCGTGTCTTCCACCGAGCTGCTGATGACGCGTAGCACGTCGGCCGAGGCCGTCTGCTGTTCGAGCGCTTCCTGTGTCTCACGAAACAGGCGTGCGTTCTCGATGGCGATCACGGCCTGGTCTGCAAAGGTCGTGAACAGCTCCTGTTCCTCGGCCGAGAACGGCCGCGGCGGGGTGGCGTAGATCCAGAGTACACCGAGGCCGCGGCCTTCGCGCATCATCGGTGCGACCATCATGGAGTAGTCGCCGATGACCTGCTGCCCTTGCTTGAGCATGGGCGGCACGTCGCTGTGCTCGTCCACGAGGCGGTAGATCACGGTGCGTCCGGCGCGGAATGCTTCCGGCAAGGCGCTATCGGCCATCGGCCGGGGACGCATGTACAGGTCCTTGAAGGTATCCGTCGA
>JAGQGZ010000346.1 GCA_020432105.1 Dehalococcoidia bacterium
CCTGGCTCGAGCGGCGGGCCCGGTGCGCCGCGTCGGCGTCGGCCTCGGCGGGCATGCCGATCGCCGACGACGCCGCCCAGTGAGCCGCGACCTTGCCGAGGTCGACGCGGCTCGGCCGCACCGCGTGGTCCCAGACGCCGCGGCCGTCGCGGAAGCGATCGAGGTTGGAGCGCGCGGCCGCCAGCCGGTCGACCAGCTCGGCCTCGACCGGCTGCGCCGACACCCGCTCGACCAGCTCGCACACCCGCGCCGCGTACTGCAGGATCTGGACGGTCTCGATGCCCGAGATGTCGTCGAAGAACCAGCCGCAGCTGGTGTACATGAGCATCGCGTGGCGCTGCAGCTCGAGCAGCTCGAGCACGCGGGTCCGCCCGGCCTCGTCGGCGACCGCCGGCGCGTGGACGGCCAGGAACTGGGCGACCCGCTCGGGCCGGCGATCGAGGATCAGCGCGATGTAGTCGTCGCGCGCCGCCCACGGATCGGCCATCAGCCCGACCGACGCGTCCTCGAAGACGTCGGCGGCGCGATCGCGCAGCCAGTCGAGGGCGTCGCGCAGCGGCCGCCGCCAGGTCTGCCGCCAGGTCGCGTGGGCGCCGCTGTTGCAGCCGCAGTCGTC
>JAGQGZ010000347.1 GCA_020432105.1 Dehalococcoidia bacterium
CGATGACGATTCAGCCGTCGATGACCGCGACGATGCGTCCGGCTCGAATGCCGGCCGTGGAGATGGTGCCGCGTTCGGCGATGGCGCGGTGTTGGTCGATGCGCTGATCGATGTCATGTCTGGTTCCGATGAAAACGACCTGGGCGCGCTGACGCACCGGCTGGCGGAACTGAGCACGGTCGTTCTCAACGAAAACTCGATCGAGGTCGAACCCGACACCGACGACATCGAGATCGACGATGTCGACGAACCCGCGATCATCGATTCAACGAATGTCAATTACGACATCGGAGCAATCAGCCTCGACGATCCGGTGCGCATGTACCTGCGCGAGATCGGGCGCGTGCCGCTGCTGAATTCGGCTCGCGAGGTCGAACTGGCGTCAGCGATCGAACGCGGCCAGTACCTGGCCGAATGTGAGCAGCATTGTCGCGAGGAAACGGGTGCGGATCCGGATGGAATTGCGATCGCCCGCCGCATTTATCGCAATTTCCGCGAAGGATGGCCGTGCGTCGATGCGCTCTGTCGGGCCGCGAAGTCGTGTGACGACACCGCCACCCGTCCGCAAATGCTGCGGTCGCTGATTCCGATGCGTGACATCGACAAAGCGGCCGTT
>JAGQGZ010000348.1 GCA_020432105.1 Dehalococcoidia bacterium
CCTGTCACGGTCGCATTGGTCGGCACGCAGGGATAGGCGGCAAGACTTGCGGTCACGTCGGCCTCCGTCATGCCACGAATACAGGCGGCATGCAGCATTTCGCCATCGAAGCGCGTGGCCGCACCGAACTCGGCGCCACAGAGCGCCATGGCGCGTTCGACGATGGCCTCGAACACCGGCTGCACGTCGGTCGGCGAGCTGCTGATGACCTCGAGCACCTCGGCCGTCGCCGTCTGCCGTTCCAGCGCTTCCTGCGTTTCGCGGAACAGGCGCGTGTTCTCGATGGCGATCACGGCCTGGTCGGCGAAAGTCTGCAGCAGCGCGATTTCCTTGTCGTCGAAGGGCCGCGGTGGGCGGTGCGAGAGCCACAGCGCGCCGAGCGCGCCGCCCTCGTGCATCAGTGGCGCGGACAGCAGGGAGTAATTGCCGATCCGCTCGACAAGCCTGCGGGTGTTCTCGGGCGCGTCCGGCTCGGCCACGGCGTCGGGTACGTAGATCACCCTCTTTTCCAGCACCGCGCGCCCGGAGACGAACGAATCGAGCGGGACGGACTCGAACGGCAGGCCTTCGAGCATGGGGTCGACGATGTCCTCGACCCGCCGCGCGGCGAAGCG
>JAGQGZ010000349.1 GCA_020432105.1 Dehalococcoidia bacterium
CATTAGCACGCAACAGCGGCGCATGGGGATCTCGACGGATTGGCATCGCGAGCGTTTCACCCTTGACGACGGGCTGAGCGAGGCTGTGCTCGAAGCCTTTATTACGCTCTACAACGAAGGACTGATCTACCGGGGCAACCGCCTTGTCAATTGGTGCCCGCGCTGTGCCAGTGCCATTAGTGATCTCGAAGTGGAATATGAAGAAGAGCAGGGTACGCTTTATACCTTTCGCTATCCACTCAAACCGAATGGTGACGGCAGTGGCCCTCCGTATCTCGAGGTCAGTACGACGCGGCCGGAGACGATTCTCGGCGATACGGCGGTGGCCGTCCATCCCGAAGATGCACGCTACAAAGATGTTGTCGGCAGGACAGCCATTGTGCCGATGCTCAACCGTGAAATTCCCATCATCGCCGACGCCTATGTCGATCCGGAATTTGGCACCGGCGCACTCAAGGTGACGCCCGGCCATGATCCCAATGACTATGAGATCGGCTTGCGCCACGACCTGCCGATGATCAACATCATGAACCCGGATGCCACCCTCAACCAGGAGGCCGGTGACTACGCAGGACTCGATCGCTTCGTGGCCCGCAAGAAGCTGTGGGCCGAT
>JAGQGZ010000034.1 GCA_020432105.1 Dehalococcoidia bacterium
CCTTCCGCCACATGGTCCAGTGCTGCCGGATTTGACGTGCAGAAGTTGTAGCGCGGGTCTCTCGTGCCGTTTCGCACCGCGAACCAGTCCGGGTGCTCCTCAAACAGCGACCGCGGTAGCACCGTCGCCAGATGATGGCCGCCGAACTGCAGCGTCATGCCCCGTTCCGCCGCCATCCTCACGATCTCGCCGCCGTCCTCATCCCACCGCTCGAACAGCCACCCTCCCCGCGCGCCTGCCATTCCCGCATAGGTTGCCGGCCGTGACCCGCCGCGACGATCTTTCGATGGCGGTGTGTCGTGAAAGAAGATGTCGTCGTAGCGGTTGCGGCTGGCCCAGGCCATCCAGTCCCGCCAGTCATCGTGAAACCCATCACTCCCGAGGACCAGCGACCGTTTCGGAAACGCCGGCCGGATTTCGTATCGGCCGTCCTCAAGCCGTCGTTCGCGGTCCACGAGCGGGACATCGATCCCCGGCTCAACGTAGACGGCCCCAACCGACTCCAGCAGCCAGTACACGCCATCAAGCGCTCGTCGCGCGGTTCCCCCGGCTATCTCCACCCGGGCGCCCTCGCAAGTGACCGCAAAACCGTCACCGCGCGCCTCGTCGACAGACACCTCCAGGGAGGCGGCCCCTCGGCGTTCACCGAGCGCTTTTCGGAGTTCGGCTGCCAGGTGACCGCCGATCGGGTCAGGCAGGTGGAGAGAGAACTCCGCACCCTGGAGCACCTGGAAGGTCAGCGCCATCGCCGACGATGCTACGCCCGGACCCGGTTGTGGTGCTAAGCAGCTCGGGCTGCGGCCTCAGCCCTTTCCTCGAGGTGGGCCAACAACGACCGCACGAACGCCGTCTGCGGAGCACTCAACTCCCGGTACCGGCAGTGCAGTACGTTTCCGCCCAGGCTGTCCGACATCGAAAGCACGTCCACCGGCAGCTCCGAACGGTATCCATTGGCCCTGATCTCCACCAGGAGGTGGGCATCCCCCGGTTCCGTCGTCACCACGAGTGCCAGCCCACCACTGGAGATATCTTCAAGGGTCGCCTCTGCCTTCCAGCCTGACGCCGAACGCACGCGCACCGGCATTTGCGCCTCATAGCGCTGGTTGTCACGCTGGTCGAATCGCTTCCAGCGTGTCACTCGCCGGATCATGTGGTACCTGCCGTTCGGACTCACGTAGACCGACTGCAGAAACATCCGGTCCCCCGGCGCCCCTGCTACGACAAGAACGGATTCGCCCCGGCACCAGGCAACAGTGTCGTCTACCCGCAGGACCAGGAGTTCGCCCTGCCCACCCGCAAGCGTCGCCGTGTGCTGGCTGGGGGGATCTGCGTCCATGCGCATCACCACCACCTGGGTAAATTCGGACGTCATACCTCTGGATAATCGACCGGGGCGAGCGATGGTGCAGACCCGGTAGACGATTCTTCATGCAAAAATCGTCTCGTGAAGAGCATGGTTCTCCGGGCGATGCGCCCTGCCGACGCTGCCAGCGTCGCCGCGATTGCTGCTGAGACTCCGGCCGAAGGGTGGACCGCACGGGCCTTCGAAAGGGAGGTCACCACCAACGCCGGTGCCCGCTATCTCGTGGCCGTCGAGCATGGCGCGGTCGTTGGCTTCGGCGGGCTCTGGCTCATTGTCGATCAGGCCCACATCACCAACATGGGCGTTGCCTTATCGCATCGTGGCCGCGGCATCGGGCGGCTCCTGCTCTACGCACTGTTTGATATCGCAACCCGCGCGAAGGTCGACAGCCTCACCCTGGAAGTGCGCGTCTCCAACGACCCGGCGCGCGCCCTCTACACACAATTCGGCTTCTACGAGACTGGCCGCCGAACCGCCTACTACCGCGATACCGGCGAAGACGCCCTGATCATGACTACAGAGAGCCTCATCAGCCTTCCCGTGTTTCAGCGGCTCCAGGCCCTGCGTGACCACATCCAGCGCGACTTCCCCGGCATCTTGCCGGTGGTGGCCGAAGCAGAATTCGAAACCGGCGCTAATTGAGCTGCGCGACAAGTTCCTTCAGGACGGTCTCACCGCGGTCGAGCCGTCCGAGGATCCCCCACTGACCGTGGATGTTCAGCGTCATGTTGCCCGCCTGGCCGCGAACCCCCGGGAGCCGGCCCCGCACTTCCGTCGCATCTTCGTATCGCTCTACTTCGTCCGAATCCGGGCCGAAGATCTCGCGGAGCAACTCCAGCGCGCGCGCCTGCCACTGGTCGTATTCGAACGGGTTGGGGCCGGTACCGCGAAGCCGGGCAATCAGCCTCGTGTGTGTTTCAAGCGTCGTGCGGGCATTCGGAGAAGCCATCGCCCCGAATAATACCGGGGACCCGCTGAAGGCGGAACTGCTGGTGCCGGTTCACGACCGTAGGCGGCACTCCGATGGCAGGGGTGATCTTGAAGTAGGTGGTGAGGAACCGGGCGGGAATGAGGTGTCCGAGGCCCAGGTGAGGGCAGATGTGCGCGATAAAGCCGGCAACGGTGGGGTGGCGATCGACCACTGGTGATCCTTCCCCTGGGTGCGTTCGGCGCGGCTGTTGAGCCTGGGACTGCGGGTTTCCGGCTACACGACGTCCCGTCGCTGTACCGAGAAGAGGCCCAGCGCCGCGGGGACCGACGCCCAGGCGAAAAGGGCGGCAATTGCCGCGAGCAGGCTGACATCATCACCGACGCCGACCAGGACGTTGGCGATTGTGCCGGGCATCCAGTCCCCTGTCCCGGTCGCCGCCTGCGCAATCAGCGGTGGTGCGACGACGAGGATCAGGATCGTTGCAACCGCAGCACCGCCGGTGCTCCGCAGCATTGCGCCCACACCGGCGCCGAACACTGCGCCGAGGGCCCCGGTGATCGTGGAACCGGCCACGACTCGCGTCACGTCGCCTGCGGACATCAGGAAGCCGTACTCGGTCGTCGGCAGCGCTGCCGCAACTGTTGCGATGAGCAGCCCGGCGCCGATGGCGCTGAGCACTCCGCCTCCGACGAACACCGCCGTGAACTGCGCGAGCATCGCCTGGTGTCGCCGTGGCGAGGCGAGGAACATCGGAACGACGGTTCCATGGCCATACTCACTTGCGACGGCAATCGTTCCGAACAGTCCCGCGATGATGAAGGCATTGGCCGCAAACGCTACAAGCGACTGCTGGTCCTCCGCCGTGGCGATGAAAGCCTTGCTACCGTCTGCTTCGGTGGCAAACATGACGAGGGCGGCATTGATACCGCCAATCGCTACCAGGACCGCGAAGAAACCCCACGGCATCCTTGTAGTCGTGAGCTTGCGGATTTCAGCCCGGATGAGTCGTCTCCACATCACAGGTGCATGACCTCGTCCCCGCCGGACAGGGCCTCGTCGGTAACTCGGCCACCGGTCCAGGCCAGGAACAGGTCCTCCAGGGAGCCTGCATGTGTCGACAATTCGTGCACCACGATTCCAGCTGCAAATGCTCGTTCCCCGATCTCGTCGATCGGCAGTCCGCTGACGATGAGCGAGTCCGTGCCCTGTAGCGTCGCAACGGCTCCCGCTGTCTCGAGGATGTCCCTCAGTTGGGTCGGCGATGTTGTCCGCACAAGCGAAGCCGCCTGTCGCAAGTCATGCATCGAGCCCGTGGTGACGAGCCGGCCCTGATCGATGACGACAAGGTCGTCGACGAGGTGCTCGGCCTCGGCGAGAGCATGGCTCGAGACCAGGACCGTGTCGCCGTTCGCTGCCCGGGCCCGGAGGAGGTTGCGCAGCGTCCGAACGCCCTGCGGGTCCAGCCCGTTCCCTGGCTCGTCCAGAACCAGCACCGGCGGGTCGCAGAGCAGTGCCGCCGCCAGCGACAATCGCTGCCGCATACCGAGCGAGTAGGTTCCGACGTGACGGCGTGCATCGTCGCCCTTGAGGCCGACCAGCGAGAGGATCTCCGAAACTCGTGCCGCCCCGACTCCGGCAACGTCGGAGAGGATCTGAAGATGGTCCCGTCCGCTGCGTCCGGGGTGAAACGAGTCTTGTTCAATCAGGACCCCAACCGTGCCGGCCGGGTCCCGCAGGTCGCGGTAGAACTGCCCCCCGATGGTCGCTTTGCCTTCGGTGGCCGAAGCCAGGCCGAGCAGGATCTTCATCGTCGTCGACTTTCCCGAACCATTCGGGCCCAGAAACCCTGTTACGCGCCCCGGCTGAACGGTGAACGTGAGGTCATCGACGACGGCCCGACGACCGTAGCGTTTCGTGAGGTGCTCGATCTCGATCTGGTATGACGGTCTGCCGCTCCCCTGAGCCGGCAACAGCGGGCCAGCGTCGACGGTGCTGATGTCTGTCACTTGATCGCTCCGACTTGCTCCACGCGGGAGCGCTGGCACCGTGCAGGCTGGGTTCGCCCGGTAACCCTGCTCCCGAAGCATACCCTGCGCGGCCGGGCGGCGGAGCTCGATCCCTATGCCGCCCTGGCTATCCCCAGCTCGTGCGCTACCTCGCCGAGGCTTAGCAGGGCCCCAACGATCTGGGCCCCCTCGCGCGGCCCCGCATGCCAGGCGTCCACCATGAACTCCCGTACGCGCTGGGCGCCTTCGTCGCTGTAGAACACGGCCGGCCTCACGACCCCCAGCGTATTGCTGCAGAGTACGCGCCCATCGCTGTCACGACAGGCGAACGCCACCGCAACATGGTCCAGCCCGTAGGGGCGGCGCATCGTCGCCACCGCTTCCCGCACCCACGTCACAATTGCCTCTACCGCTGCCTCGCCCGATTCCGGGCTCTCCTGCCGCGGCATCGTCCACGACATCTCCTGCACACCAACCCCCTGGCGAACTGCCTTTGAGAGGCGGCGGGTCGCCAGGTATCGCCGAACCGGTTCTATCACATCCGGATGGTCGGCAGGCTCCTGCCTTCACTTGGTTGCAAAGCAGGTTGCGGTTCGGGGAACGCTCCCGATTTGGCAAGCGCACTTCCCCGTCCGTAGACTCGATAGCGTGGACAACGGGCACGAACTCGACGCGGCGAAGGTCGTCTCCTCTATTCGTGAGCACGACGTTATCAGCATGCGCTTCGTCATCGTCGGCAAGCGCCTCCTCCTCGATTTCCGCAGCAACGAACTCGATGGCCCGATGGTCCGCCTCGCCGAACCCGCTAAGTCCGCCCGCGAACGGTTCGCCATGCTCGCCCGCATGCGCCCCCGCTTCCCCCCTCCGGAGAAGTTCGTCTCCATTCGCTGGCCCCGCTTCGTCCGCTCGCTCGAAGAACTCGGCATTCGCGAAGCTATCCTCACCCGCGTCGCTGAAGCCGGGCACCCCGATGCTGTTCGCAACGCCGAGCGCGCACTCGATGCCCTGCTCGAGGCAGAGATCGCAACCCAACGCGACGCGATTGTTGGCGAAGGCTTCCGCACCCTCTGGAGCGCCTCGCCCAGCCGGCGTTAACCCTGGAACGCGCACATTTCCGGCGCCTCGTCCGCGAAGCCCTCGACGAGATCCCGGACCCCATCCGCCGCCAGATCCACAACGTCGACCTCGTCATTGAAGATGCCCCCGGCGAACACGACCTTGAGGTCTCAGGCATCGAGCATGGCCACCTGCTCCTCGGCCTCTACCACGGTGTCCCCCTCACCGCGCGCGGTGAGAACTACAACCTCGTCCTCCCCGACCGGATCAGCATCTACCAGGACAACATTGAGGCCGTCTGCAACACCGACGACGAGGTCAGAGAGCAAGTGCGCGTCACCGTCCTCCACGAGATCGGCCACTACTTTGGAATCGACGACGACCGCCTCCACGAACTCGGAATGGCCTGATCCGAAAGACGGCTTTCGACCCCTCATTGACCGTCGCTTCGCCCGTGCTACGTTGATGGGCGTTCTATGGCCACCACTGCCCAGGCAGCGACGTTCCCCCGCACTCGCTTCAAGGCCAGAGCCATTCCCCGGTACACAATCCGGGATCGGCTGCTCTTTGTCGTCGCCTTGCTGACCTTCGGAGTCGCTGTCTTCTACATGGCCGGCGGGCTGCTCATTCGCGCCTACCCCGCCCTCTTTCCGGGCGAGACCGTTCCCTTCATCGGCAAGGTGCTCTCGCCGTTGCCCGGGCCTGTCGGTGTCGACCAGCCGGGCGCCTCGAGCGTCTTCAACAAGCGCGTCAACCTCCTCATCCTCGGCCTCGACAAGCGCCCCGGCGATCGCTTCGAAGATGCCTACCGCACTGACACCATCATGGTTGCCACCATCGACCCCGTTTCCAAGGAAGCCAGCCTCCTCAGCTTCCCCCGCGACCTCTACATCACCTACGACCTGCCCGACGGTCAGTGGAGCGGCCGCATCAACCAGTCCTACCTCGAAGGCTTCCAGCGCGAGGGCACCATCGCCGCCGGCGCCAAACAGCTCGCCCACGACCTCGAGTTCAATTTTGGCATCACCATCGACCACTGGATGGTCATGGACTTCCTCGGCGTCGAAGGCATCATCGACTCCATCGGCGGCATCGACATCGACATCCCTGAGGAGCTCGCCGTCTACAACTGGTGGTACTCCGATGAGGGCGGACGGCCCCCGGAATACGTCACCTTCTATCCCGGCGAACAGCACCTGATCGGGTACTACGCTGTTGCTTTCGGCCGCTCGCGAGAGAGTTCCCAGGGCGACCTTGACCGTGTGAAACGCCAGCAACTCGTCGTTGAGGCAGCCCTCACGAAGGTGTTCTCGCTCAGCCTGCTCAACGACCCCATCGGCCTCTACAACGCCTACAAGGACACCGTGAAGCACGACGTCGCCGCCGGCGAGATGCCGGGACTCGCCCGCCTCCTCCAGGCTTCACGCGGCAACCTCCAGACCTACTCCATCGCCGACCCCGTCGACGGCAACCCGACCGTCTATGGCTTCGAAACGGCAGGCGGCGCCGCGGTCCTCGGCTGGGACCCGGAAAACGTCACCTACTGGCTCAACAAGGCCTTCCCCAAGACCTCATACTCCGGCGCCGCCGTCGAAATCCAGGACGGCTTTGGCGAACCCATGGAAGACCGCGACGAAGCCCTCGGCCGTTACCTGCGCTTCGCCAAAGGCGTGCCCGTCGTTTACATCGGCCCCGAACGCACGACCCAGGCCACCACCACCATCACCCTCTTCCGCGAAGGCCGCCGCGAACTCGCCGTCGACATCGCCGGTTGGATGGGCATTCCCACCGCCGCCATCATCACCAAGAACCCACCCGACGAGTCCTACCCCGACGTCCTTATCGCTATCGGCCAGGACTTCATCCTCCCCGATAAGTAGCACTGGCGCCGATGTTCTTCCATCGATTCGGCGCCACCGTCCCGGTCGCTTCCATCTCTACCCTTAGCTTCGGCGCGCCCGTACCTCGAAACTGACTGCCCTAAACGCAGGCTCGCCTGAACGTTCCCCTGGAGTCTGGAGTCACTCCGTCGGTCGCGCTGGCGTTGGCTGCTGGTCCAGCGCCCGCCGTGCCAGCTGCTCCAGCGCCCGGTCTTCCAGCGGCGGGTTGTGCAGGGCTGCCCGCACGTCACGGTAGTACCGCTCAATCGGCCGCTTCTTCAGCAGTGAAACGCCGCCAACCACCCGCATCGCGATGTCCGCCACCTCGATGCAGGCGTTCATTGTCTCCACCTTCGCCACCGCCACCCGGTCCAGGGCGGGCATTCCCTCTTCGCCTTTTGCCGTCCATGCCTGCGCAGCGTCGTTCACCAGTGCCCGGCTTCTTTGCAGCAGAACGTCCATCCGCGCCACCCGCGCTCGCACGCCCGGGTACTCACGAATTGGCGCGTTGCCGAGCGGTGTTCGCGTCCGCGCAAACTCGATCGCGTAGTCCCTCGCCGCCTGCGCCACCCCGATCGTGGTCGCCGAGACCCCAAGCGCAAACCACGTCTGACCGGCGCCGCCGCGGGGGTCGGCCTTCCCCACCGTCCTCCGGTTCATCAGCCTCCCATCCGGGACGCGCACGCCCTTCAGCACCAGGTCGTGGCTCCCCGTCGAACGCATGCTCATGCTGTCCCAGGTCTCTTCGATCCGGACACCCGGGTCGTCGCGGAGGATCATGAACGTGCCGATCTCTGGTGGCGCCGTACCCGCCGCCGAAATCCGCGCCGAGGTGATGAAGTAATGCAGGATCGGCGAGAGCGTCGTGAAGCTCTTGCGACCCGTGATCTGCCAGCCGCCTTCGACCGCCACCGCCAGCGTCTCTGGTATTCCTCCACCCGCCGGGCTCCCCAGCCCTTCTTCTGTTGCTGCTGTGTTGGAGAGCCAGCCGTCCTCCACAGCACCCCGGCACATCTCGTCGAACCAGTGCTTCGGGTAGCTGTGGCTCTCGCGCTCCCCACCAAAGCGAATCAGGTGCATGTTCAGCGCCAGCGCGGTCGAACCGTCGCCTGCCGCCAGCACCTCCTGCAGGCGCAGAAAGGTCGAAAGCGAGATCTCGTCCCCACCGTGCGACTTCGGCACCGTCAGCTTCAGAAATCCTGCTTCTTTCAGGTCATCGAAGTTCTCGAAGGGGAACGTGCCCTCCCGGTCATGGGCCACGGCCCGGCGTCCAAAGCGCTCGGCCAACTCGCGGGCGGTTGCCAACAACTCCGATTCTTCCACGCTGCGAAGTCTACGGGATCGCACCGCACCCTATCTCCGCTCACCGCTGCCGCTTTTGAGCTTAACCGTGGCCGAAGGGTGAATTGCTATAATCCCGCCATCCAGGCTCACCGAATCTATGTTCGAGTGTCGTGGGAACTTTTGCGGAATACCCTTCGTTAGAGAATTGAGGGCTGATTATGGAAGACCCGAAGATCGTTGCCGAACGCATCGTTACCAACGTTCAGCAAGTCATCATCGGCAAAGAACGCGAACTCCAGCTCGCTATCACCGCGCTCATGTGCGGCGGCCATATGCTCATCGAAGACGTCCCCGGCGTCGGAAAGACCATGCTCGCCCGCGCGCTTGCTGCCTCAACTGGCCTCAAGTTTTCCCGCATCCAGTTCACCCCCGACCTCCTCCCCACGGATGTCAGCGGCGTCTCCATCTACAACCAGAAGAACGCCGACTTCGAGTTCCGTGAAGGCCCCATCTTCGCCCAGATTGTCCTCGCCGATGAGATCAACCGCGCCACCCCGAAGACCCAATCGGCACTCCTGGAGGCCATGGAAGAGCGCCAGACGACTGTCGATGGCGTCACCCGCCGGCTCCCCGCCCCCTTCCTCGTCATGGCAACCCAGAACCCGATTGAGTATGAAGGCACCTTCCCCCTTCCCGAAGCCCAGCTCGACCGCTTCCTCATCCGCATCCACCTCGGCTACCCCTCCCCAACCGATGAGGTCCTCGTCCTCGATAGCCAGCAGATTTCCCACCCCGTTGAGTCTATTCAACAGGTCACCGACCAGAACGAGATCCTTCAGCTGCAACAGGCCGTCAAGGAGATCTACGTCGACCCCCTCATCAAGAACTACATCGTCGCCCTCGCGAATGCCACCCGTGAGCATGAATCCGCCTACCTTGGCGCCAGCCCCCGCGGCTCACTCGCCCTCTTCCGCACCTCCCAGGCGAAAGCCCTGCTCGACGGCCGTGACTTCGTTACCCCCGACGACGTCAAGGATCTCGCCCTCGTCACCCTCGGCCACCGGGTCATCATGAGCCCCGGCGCGAAGGTCAAGGGCGCCACCGTCGCCGACGTCATCTCCGCCTGCCTCAACCGCGTCCCGGTCCCCGGCGCCCGGGCCCGAAGCTAGGTTCCCGGCATGCGCCGAGTCTTCCGGTGGATCGTCCGGCCCAGCAACCCAACGCTGGCCCTCGTCGTCGCGATCCTGGTACTGGCGGCTGTTGTGGCCACCGGCACCGGCTTCTGGTTGCTCTTCCGGCTCTCCTATGTGCTCGCCTTTGCCCTGCCCGTCACCTGGCTGATCGCCTGGTACAACACCCGTGGCCTCCAGGTACGCGTCGACCGCCGCACCGACCGGGGACAGGTCGGCCAGGAGGCCCAGGAGGTCATCGAAGTCTTCAACACCGGCATCCTCCCCAAGCTCTGGCTCGAAGTCGACGACCCCTCCGAGATGTCCGGTCACAGCGCGAAACGCGTCGTCATCGTTCCTCCTCGCGGTTCCCGCAGCTGGATCGTCGATACCAGGCTCACCCGCCGCGGCCTCTTCGAATGGGGCCCCGTCACCATTTCCAGCTCCGACCCCTTCGGCTTCTTCCGGCGCACCCGCACCTTCGGCGAGCCCCAGCAGATCCTTGTCTACCCTCCCGTCGTCGACCTTCCCCACTTCCAGGCTCCTCCCGCCAACCTTCCCGGTGAGGGCCGTTTTCGCCGCCGCACCCACTACGTTACGCCCAACGCCAGCGGCATCCGCGAATACGCTCCTGGTGACGCCTTCAACCGCATCGCCTGGAAGGCCATGGCCCGCACCGACAAGATCATGGTCAAGACGTTCGAACTCGACCCCGCCAGCGACATCTGGATCGTGCTCGACCTCGAACAGCGCGTGAACTTCGGGAGCGGCGACCAGAGCACCGAGGAGTATGGCGTCAGGGTCGCCGCCAGCGTCGCTCGCCACTACCTCGGCCAGAATCGATCCGTCGGCCTCATCAGCTTTGGCCGCAGCCTCCAGGTCGTCGAACCTGAGCGCGGCGGGCAACAACTCACGCGCGTCCTCGAATCCCTCGCAATGGCGAGTGCCGTCGGCGAAGGGCCGCTTATCAACGTCCTCATGGAAGAGGGAAACCGCTTTGGCCGTCATACCACGCTCATCGCCGTTACCTCGGCCACCGACGACCACTGGGTCACCGGCCTCCAGTCGCTCGTCCAGCGTGGCGTCCGTGTCGCCGTCGTCCTCATCGATGCAAGTAGCTTTGGCGACAGCCGAAGCCCCATCATGGTGTTCAGCGAACTTGCCGCCAGCAACATACCCACCTACGTCGTTCGCAAGGACGACGACCTCACCGCAGTATTGAGCCCCACCGGAGGTCAGGGACAGTGGCAGGGATAAGCTCCTCCCAGCAGATCGGGGCCACCCGCGAACGCTCCGGAGCTCGCCGGGCGGGCGAAGCCGTCGTCCGCGCTCCGCGCCTGCTCATGTCCTGGGAAGACTGGCTCACCTTCGGTGCCGTCATGCTCGTGTTTCTTACGGTGGCGGCATCTATCCAGTCGGCGAACTGGGTGAATCGCATGCCGCCCATGGTTCCCACCGCGGCGACCGGGCTACTCGTCGGACTCTTCGCTGCCCGCATCCGGGCCAACTCGGCACTCATCCACCCCGTGGCCCTCGCGATTGGGGTGCTTGTCGTGCTCATCGCCGCTCAGAGCTACGCCGATGGCGACGTCCTTCAGGATCGCCTTGCCGACGTAAGAGTGCGCATGACCGAATGGTGGAACATCGTCCGGGCCGGCGACATCTCCAACGACAACCTGCCTTTCGTCATCCTCGTCCACAGCATCACCTTCCTCGCCGCATACCTCGGCACCTGGTCGGTCTATCGCTGGCACAACCCCTGGCTCGCCGTCATTCCCGGCGGCGTCGTCATCCTCGCCAACATCTCTGCCCTCCGTGGCGAACCAAGCGTCGGATTCATCTTCTATCTCTTCGGCGCCATGCTTCTCATCGCCCGCCTTCATCTCCAAAAGCGCCAGGCCGAGTGGAAGCAGACCGGTGTCGACTATCCCGACTTCCTCAGCCTCAGTGCCGCCAACTTCGCCGTCTGGATCGTCACCGGTCTGATGGTCTTCGCCTGGCTCGTCCCCCTCGGCACCCAGGCCGCCGCCGTCGAATCGGCCTTCGACAAAGTTGGCAAGCCGATCGAGGACCGTGCAGATGTCTTCGTTCGCCTCTTTTCCAACCTCAACGCCGGTCGTGGTGGCAACTTCCACGACTTCGGCACCGCCCTTCCCGTCCGCGGCGATGTCCAGCTGGGGAGTAAGGCTCTCTACGAGGTCGACATCCCCGAAGCCGCCTTGCTGCGAGCCGCCGGATACTCCGAGTACACCGGCGTCGGCTGGCTTGCCGGCGAATTCGAGTCCGAGCGCGTTGAAGGAGGCGAGATCCGAATCGAAGAGGAGGCCGTCTACCGCGACCGCCGCGTCACGTCGATTACCCTCACCGTCCTCGACGACGAGAGTACCGTCCTCTTCGCAGGCAGCCCCCTGGGCACCAACCTCGATAGCATTTTCCGCATCCCCGGTGGCTCCAGTGCGGGCCCGAACCAGGTGATCAGCCGCCGCGGCCTGGACAAGGGTGACACCTACAATGCTGTCGGCTCCATCAGCACCGCCAGCCCCGATTCCCTCCGCGCTGCCGGCACCGACTACCCCGGCTGGATCACCGACTACTACCTCCAGTTGCCCGAGTCCCTTCCCGATCGAGTACGCCAATTCGCTGCCGATGCCGCCGCCGGCGCCCAGAACCCCTACGACATCGCCGTCGCTCTTGAGTCACTCCTGCGCACATTCCCCTATGACCTCACCGTTACCGCTGCGCCCCCCGGGACCGACACCGTCGAGCACTTCCTCTTCACCGAGCAGCGCGGCTACTTCGATTTCCACGCTTCCGCGATGGCGGTCCTCCTTCGCACCCAGGGAGTCCCCGCCCAGATCGTCGTTGGCTATGCCGTCGACCCCGAGGACCTCAATCCCGACGGTTCCTACACCGTCCGCAAAGACGACGCCTACGCCTGGGTCGAAGCCTTCTTCCCCGGTTATGGCTGGATCGTCTTCAATCCCACCCCCGACCGCCCCGCGGGCGACGCCAACGAAGGCGCCGGTGGCAGCATCCTCGACGGTTTCACTCCCTCCGACCTGGGACCGGAACCCTCCCTTGAAGAGATCTTTGACGAACTCGGCGGCTTCGGCGACCTCCCCTCCGATGTCTCCGGCCCGCTGACCGAGAGCCCCGTCGTCGCTCCCGATCCGTTCCCCTGGTGGATCGTCTGGACCATCGCCGCCGTGATGGCCGCCATTGCTGCCCTCGCGATGTCCGGCAGCCTCGCCTACACCTGGGGTACTCGCGGCATGCCGGTCCACCAGCGTCATTGGGCCCGCATTCAACGGGTTGGGCGCTGGGCCGGTCTCTCCCCCGGCCCCGAGGAAACGGCCCGCGAATGGTCCGCACGCGTCGGCAGCACCGTTGACCGCCCCGGCGAGGCATCAACACTCGCCCGTGCCTACGAAGCCGAACGTTACGGCCGCCGCGAAACCAGGACCCCGGGCGAAGATGAAACAAACGCCTACCGCGCCCTTCGCAATCGCCTCTTCAAGCGCGTCGTCAGGCGTCGTGAACGGGTTGAGAATGACGAGAATGACCTCTTCGCCTGAGCCGCTGCATGCCGTTCTCGCGGAGACCGCGTTGGGTTGGGCCGGCGTCGCCCTCAGTCCCTCCGGCATCCGCTACGCCACCCTTTTCCACCGCACTCGCGAAGCCTGCAAGGGCGAACTCTCCGCCTGTGGCGCCGATTTCGAGCCCGACGATCGGGCAGGTGATATCGTCCATCTCCTCCAGGGCTACGCTCGCGGAGAAGTCTCGCTCGACGATTACCCCGTCGACATTCCAGCCGGCGGCCAGCTCCAGCGCCGCGTCTGGTCGGCTCTCCGCGACGTTCCTCGCGGCGAAACCCGCAGCTACGGCTGGCTCACCCGGCGCATCGGCGAACCGCCCGGCGCCGCCCGCGCCGTCGGTGCCGCAGTTGGCGCAAACCCGATACCCCTCTGGTTGCCCTGTCACCGCATTATCGGCAGCGACGGCTCCCTTCACGGATTCGGCGGTGGCCTCGCCATGAAACAGGCCATCCTCGAAGCCGAAGGCGCCCTCCCGAAATCGCTGCTCTAGCGCACTCCTACTGGCCCACGAATACGCTCCCTGATGAAACCGTACATACGCTTTCGGGCGTCCGCGGCGAGTGTCGTCGGGTACAGGTCGAAACCGTGCAGACCGCCCGGGTATGCTGCAAACTCCGCTTCGTTCCCCGCCGCGATCCAGCGCCCGTACATGTAGAGATTGTCGTCGAGCAGGGCATCGAGAGTTCCGATCGTAAAAAGCGCCGGTGGGAGACCCCGCAGGTCCTGCGCTAGCGGCAGCTCCGAGGCCAGTTCCGCGTATGGCCGGCCATTGAACGCATGCTTCATGAACCACTCAATCGACTCAAGTCCAAGCACGCGATTCCCTTTTGCCGCCAGGATGCTTGGCGTCCATCCCGCTCCGTACCCACCATAGATGAGGTTCGCAGCTGCAAAACCTGTGAAATCATGCTTGTCTCGAAGCCGAAGTAGCGTTGCAGCTGCAAGCTCACCTCCGGCAGATTCCCCGCCGATTACCAGGGTCGAGGTCCCGAATTCGGCCGCAGCGTTCTTCGCAATCCAAAGCCCTGCGTACTCGCCATCGTCGAACGCCGCCGGATACGGGTCCTCGGGTCCCAGTCCGTAGTAAACGCTGACAACAACGACATTTGTCGCCTCGACCATTGCTCGGTTCAGGAAGTCGAAGTGGTGCGGACGGAATACCACGAATCCGCTGCCGTGGAAGTGGAGGTAGACACCATCGGGTTGCCCCGCCGGCTCGTACACGCGGAGTTCCAGTTCGCCCCGGGGCCCGGCAATAGTGATGTTGCGAGCCTCCTCATCCCGGGGATACATCTGGCTAAACCTCGACTCAGACTGCGCCCGGGCTTCTGCCGGCGTCAGTTCGAAGGTCGCAGGAACGGCCGCCATCATCTCCAGGAGTTGCTTGTTGAATGCAGCCGTCTCCTCACTGATCGCCTCTGGCCGGAACAATGCTGGATCGAGTGGCATCCTGAGCCTCCTCTGTCAGTTCGCGGGAAGTATAACCAGAGGATATGGCCATTGCACTCCCATCGAATCATTGGCAGCGATGCCTCCCTCCGGCGGCACCGGCGGGGGCCCCACCGTGACACACGGCATCCACGAAGCCGATTCGCCCCGAGAGCCGTCATTCCTATCAGTCACCCAGCAAACCAGCTTGCTGGTAAACTGGGATTCATGAAGATGACGGTGGAACTTCCAGATGACCTCATCCGTGCCATCAAGCTCCGTGCCGTACGCGAGAATCGAAAGTTGAAGGATCTCGTCGCTGAGCTGCTACGCCGTGGGCTCGACGCCGACGCCGAACCTGTTCGGAAGGGTGCACGGGTTCAGTTGCCACTGGTACATACCTCGCCTGCAATCAGCCCGGACCGTGAGATGACGCCGGAACGTGTCGCCGAGCTACTCCTACAAGAAGAGGTTGATAAGGCCCTCCGGCCATGACCTACCTCTGCGATGTCAACATCTGGTTGGCACTCGCCCTCTCCGGCCACATCCACCACAGCGCTTGCCGCCGGTGGCTCGACACGGTTGATGAGCGGTCATCGGTGATGTTCTGCAGGGCGACACAGCAATCGCTGCTCCGCCTGCTCACCTCCACAACGGTGCTCAGCGGCTATGGACGTCTGCCGCTGACCAACGATGAGGCCTGGGACGCATACCAGGCATTCCTTGGTGACGAGCGCATCAGTCTTCGGATCGATGAACCCGAGGACCTCGAGGACACGTGGAGGGACTACGCACGCCGCGGCTCAGCTTCGCCGAAGGTGTGGATGGACGCCTATCTGGCTGCTTTCGCACGTGGCGCCGGCTATCAGTTCGTTACCAGCGACACAGCGTTCCAGCAATACTCCGGCCTCGACCTCCTCCTCATCCGTTAATGCCCCCTGCTCTAGGCATGCTCCAGCAGGCCGAAGATGAGAACCGACGACTACACGTTGAACAGGATGTTCACGATGTCCCCGTCCTTCACCACGTACTCCTTGCCCTCCGTCCGCAGCACGCCCCGCTTCTTCGCCTCGGCTTCGCTGCCCGCCGCCACA
This sequence comes from Dehalococcoidia bacterium, assembly GCA_020432105.1. GTDB lineage: Bacteria > Chloroflexota > Dehalococcoidia > Tepidiformales > Tepidiformaceae > JAGQGZ01. The sequence continues at coordinate 15,808 of JAGQGZ010000034.1, forward strand.
AAATCCTCGAATGACACCACCTCAGCCCGAATGAAGCCGCGCTGCAGGTCGCTGTGGATCTTCCCTGCTGCCACCGGCGCACTCGAACCCGCCTCCACCGTCCACGCCCGGCATTCGTCCGGCCCGGAAGTGAGGAAGCTTATCAGCCCCAGCAACTGGTAGCTCAGTCTGATTGCCCCCGCCATCCCGCTCTCGGTCACCCCCGCCGATTCCCGGAACTCGACAGCCTCCTCCTCACTCAGGTCGTTCAGTTCCATCTCGAACTTGCCCGCCACCACAGCCACATCGCGCCCGGTCGCGCGGTACTTCTCCTGTGCCTCTGCCTCAATCGCCTCGCGTCGCTCCAGATCCTCCTCGCCAATGTTCAGCAACACCAGCATCGGCAGAGCCGTCATGAATCGTGACCCTGCCAGCAGCTTCTCCTCCTCCGCGCTGATCTCCTGTGCCCGCACCGGCACTTCGTCTTCCAGCTGCGCCTTTATCCGTTCAAGAATGCCCTGCAGCTTCACCGCCTGGTCTCGTTCACCCGCCTTCATCGACCGCACTTCCGAGGTCAGTCGCTCCAGTCGCCGCTCGATCATCGCCAGGTCGGCAAAGGCCAGTTCCAGGTCCATCGTCGCGATGTCCCGGGCCGGATCGATACTGTTCTCCGGATGGGGCACTGCGGGGTCGTTGAACACGCGCACAACGTGAATGAGCGCATCCATCCGTGCCAGCTCATTCAGAAACTTGCCCCCCGGCCCCTCGCCCTTCCCGAAGTTTGCTCCGGCCGCCGGGAAGTCAACGTACTGGATCGTCGCGTACGTAGTCTTCTTTGGCTTGTAGATCTCCGCCAGCCGGTCGACACGTGCGTCCGGGACCGTCACCACGCCAACATTCGGCTGGTCGCTGTAGCCGCCAACTGCCGCCTTGCTCCTGGTCACGGCGTTGAACACCGTCGTCTTCCCCGAACGCGCCAACCCGATGATTCCTAGCTGCATCTACCTACGGTAGAGCGATGAAGGATGAGGGAGAAGCGACAGAGCTGCTAGCGGCTGTCTGGACTCGCGAACAGAACGGAAAGGTCAATCCTGAAATCACACAGCACCGGCTTGAATCGAGGATGTCCCGGGCCGCGGATTTCCTCAGAGCGGCCTCCTACGCATCCATCTCCGCGAACATCGCCGTCAGGTCGAGCGTGAAATCGGCCAGCACAGGCTTGGCGTCGACTGTCTCAGGCTCGGTATGGACCGTCGGCTGCATTCCCGGCCGGTAGGCCGTCAAAGTCCGCGTCTCGGGATCGATGAACCATGCGAGCGAAACCCCGACCCGCAGGTAGAAATCCGCTCGTTGGAGTGTCCGCCCCGCGCTGTCACCTGGCGAAAGAATCTCGATGGCTATGTCGGGTTGGCTCTCCACGGGTCCCTGGCGTCGTTCTTCTGGATCAGCGGGCCGTCGCCCCGCAAGCATCACGGATACATGTGGCAGATAAACCCGCTCTTCAGTTCGCTCAACATGCCGAAGTTCGTTGACCACTTGCCCCTCACCTGACCTGGCAAGGTAGGTGCGAAGCTCGCCGATGATGTACGAAGTAAGGGTTGCGTGATTCCAGCTCGGTGCCACCTTCTGCACCACCTCCCCGTCCCAGAGTTCGCTGGGCGGCTCGGTCTCCGGCATCGCGAGAAATTCCTCGAGGCTGACCCGCGTACGTGTTGCCATCACAGCAGTGTAGCAGCGCTATCCGCTGGCGAACTCCCTAAAATGCCCCGCCAACCACCGCAGATACCCCGCATCCGAGTACTCCCTGACACGCTTCCGGTGCGCCCCGATAAACGGTTCCACCCGCCGGTCGCCCTCCAGGAATCGTGCTCGCAGTGCCCACGTGTTGTGGATAACGCTCGAAGCCCACAGCTCCACCGCCTGCCCCGCCTCCGCCGCCGTGTAGGGGGCCACCTGCGCATACGCTGACAGGTATCCGGCAAGCGTCCCCTCGTTATCCAGCGCGTACGTGAAGTCCAGCGCCCGGATCACCTCGTATAGCCGTGGCCCGCTCGCCACCATGTCCCAGTCGACAACCGCCGCAATGCTGTCGTCCGGGTGCAGCATCACGTTGCCCTCGTGCACATCCCCGTGAATCGCCTGCCGATCCATCGATTCGAATGCCCCTGGACCCGGCAGGGTTCCGCGCTCAAGCAGCGGCATTTGCTCGTCGATGGCAGCCAGCACATCGGTGCGTTCAGGCTCCTCCGGATCCTCGGATTCGGTGACGACGGCCCGTATCCGCACCAGGTCCGCCAGCGATCCTGCGGTATCCCAGGCCAGCTCTGTTGCCGGTTCCAGGGCCGCATGTTCGAAATCGTGAAGGGCAAGATGGAGATGCCCATGCATCGTGCCAAATACGCCGCCTTGTTCCGGCGTAATTGCCCCCCGCTCGTACGTGGATGCCTCAACCCACTGATACACCGAGCCAAACCGGCCCGGGCCTCCGAAGAGCACGGTCCCATTGCTGCTCGCGAGTGGCAACGCCACCGGAACACCCTTCGCTGCTGCATGTGCCAGGGCTGCCAGCCCCAGTTCGATCCGTTCTAACGGCCTCGTATGCCTGTGGCGCCGAAAGAATAGCGGGCCCGCAGACGTCTCCACTCTCCAGTTGTGGTTCCGCCCCGAAGCGATTGGCGCCGGTTCACCTGCAAGCTCCAGCCCCAGGCAGCCCAACGTTTCGCGCATCAGCTCCAGGTCGTCGTCACTTGTTTCGGACACGAACCTTACAACGGTCACGCCGCCGTCCGGTTACCCGCCTGCGCCGCTAAAGCCGCACTCCTCCGCTAGCAAACACTCCCCGCACTTCGGCGCCCGCTTCCGGCAGAGGTGCTTGCAGTGCAGCACGATGAGCGCGTGGTAGCGCGCCCACAGGTCCCGGTCTGGCTCCAGTCGCTCCACGAAGAACCGCTGCCACTCGCCGTAGTCCGTTGTTGCCGGCCCCTGCCCCAGCCGCGACATCAGTCGCTGGGTATAGGCGTCTATCACGAAGGCCGGCCGCTTCGCCGCATACAGCACGATCGCATCCGCCGTTTCCGGGCCGATTCCCCAGGTAGCCAGGAGCCGTTCGCGCAACCGCCCCGCCTCCAGCGAGAGCAAGCACCCCAGCCCACCATGCTCTCGCACAAGCGCCACGAATGCCCGCAGTTTCTTCGCTTTCATCCGGTACTGCCCGCTCGGCCGCACCAGTTCCTCGATCTCCTCGTCGCTCAGTCCATCCATCGCCTCAACCGAAAGGGCATGGGCCTCCCGCAGGCGTGCGAGCGCATGTTCCACGTTGGTCCAGCTGGTGTTCTGCACCAGGATTGCACCAACGATCACCTCGAACGGCTCTCCATCCGGCCACCAGTGCCAGCCGCGCCACGCATGCATCTGCTCAAGCCGGGCATAGATCTTCCGCAAATCCTCGGACGTCCTCACCTAACCGCCACCGCTGCACCCGGCCGTCGCCCCCGCTCGCCCAACAGGATCCGGCTCGTCACCGCCGCAACGATTATGCCCCCGCCCAGGACGGCCCAGCCGCCCGGGTTTTCCCCAAGGAAGATGAATACCCATACCGGGTTCAGCACCGGCTCCACCATGTTGATCAGCGAAGCCTCCAGCGCTGCCACGCGAGCAATCCCGTAGGCCATCGCGATGTAGCCCAGGCCGATCTGGACAAAGCCCATGAAGGCAAGCCCCGCCGTATCAGCCAGGCCGGGCGTGAACACGTCACCCTCGTCTCTCACGATATTCACGGGCAACAGCATCGCGGCAAGCCCCACATTCCCGATGATCACCGCCGCCACCCGGTCCTCCGCCGAAACCCCTTGTGCCCGGAACAACACCAGCATGCACCCAAAGCAGACTCCCGCGGCAAGCCCGAACAGGTTCCCTGCGAGCGCATCTGTCTCGAGTTTCCCCACGAAGAACAGCGACATCCCGGCAAACGTGATTGCCAGTGTCGTCAGATCAAGCCGCGTTGGTCGTTCCCGCAAGAACAGCCCTGCCAGCACAGCCACATACAGAGGTGCCGTGAACTGGAGGAAAATCGCGTTCGCCGCCGTCGTCAAACGCGTTGCGATCACCAGGAACAGCAGCATCCCGGCGTAGCTCACGGCGATTGCCAGGACCGTGGCGCTCGGCCGCTTCCAGATCGATGGTCGGAGGATGGCCCAGATCGTCACTGCCGCCAGCAGCGACCGCCACATGCTGATGCCGTAGGCATCGAGGTCTACGGCTTTGATGAAAAGGCCGCCGGTGCTGAGCAACACAGCGGCGATGACGATTGCGCCCATCCCCCTGCTGTGGGATTCAGGTGCAGTTCCACTCACCCGTCAGATGGTGGAGCCTGTTCCGGGAACCGGCGCTCGAGCATGAAGAGCACAACGGCCACCGCCATGCCCCCAATCGCCCCGATACCTACCCCAAGAATCACCCTGTCTGCATCGAACCTGACGAACAGGTAGATCACAAAGGTGATGACGAACCCGATAAGGAAGTACAGGAACTGGCGCCGCAAGAAACTCCACATGTCGTGGACTATGCCGCGGTGGTGGACATCTTGTAAAGCGTCACGGCCCTATTTGTTTGCGCGCCAGCACGGCCGCCGCCCGCTCGATGATGTGGCGATAGCGGCTGAACACCGCGATCGATGCCTCCCGCACGGTGTCCGCGTCCCCCGAAGCGATGTTTCCCTCCGCCACGAGCCGCTCATACTCCTCGCGGTCCTCTTCGATCAGCGTCTCATCGGGCAGCGCCCACCAGTCCACCACCAGGTCGCGGTAGACCAGTTCGTGGCTGCCGATTTCCACATCCGCGACCGCGTCGAAACGGTGGGCAAACGGCACACCCTTGCTATCCACCATCCGGTACAGGTTGAACGGCTTCGAACTCCAGAAGAACCCGAACGACGTCGACCCCGGCGGCACGTACACCGCAGTCCCCGGGATCACCCCTCCCCCGCGCATCGGGAAGCGGAGAACCACCATCCCTGGCTCGATGACGGCCGCGGTGCAGCGGTACTCATGCACCGTCCCGTCTATTTTCACTTTCTTTTCCAGGAACGGTGGCTCGATCCCTCGCGGTGGCTTCGGCTGGTTATCCTGTGCCATCACTCGCCGATGCTACGCGGCGCGGAGGCAGCGAACGATGTATGCCCGGCTTCTCTCCCACATTGCGGTGACCGCCTGCATCGTTGCCGTCGTCGCTGCTGCCTGCGGTGGGGGAAGGAATGGCGAAGAACCGTTCGAGCCGCCCGCGGTCGCCAGGGCTGTGGCGGTCCGTCAAATCGAGAACGGTGTCGCGCTGCGCAAGACGGTCATCGAAGTCGAATTCGACGCGGCCGTCTACAACGGCAAGCGCGATGCACCCGCCTTCGAGTACGTCACCATCGATATCCCCAGCGCCAGCGCCAGCGACGGAATCGAGACCGTCAGCGCGAGCGAGGTCCGCGTTGACGGTGAGATGGTCTTCGTCACCGTTCCCCGGCCCGTCCCCCAGGATTCCGTCCTCCACATCGAAGGCGGCCTCTTCGGCCACACCGACGCCCCGCCAATCCAGGTCGACGTTGCCAGCACGCTCAGCACCTTTCAGGCAACCCTGGCCGGGAAT
>JAGQGZ010000350.1 GCA_020432105.1 Dehalococcoidia bacterium
CGGCGAAAACATCGAGCGCGTCATCGACGCCGAAGTTCTTCTTGAGAAGATCGACCGCGAATCCGCTCAGGATGCCGCCGATGAGGCCGATGGCAATCGCTGCGAGCGGATCGACGAACCCGGCCGCCGGAGTGATCGCCACCAGACCGGCGACCGCGCCCGCGACACCGCCGACCACGCTCGGCTTGCCTTTGACGATCCACGAATACCCGAGCCAGCCGAGGCCGCCGGCCGCGCCGGCAATGTTGGTAACCAGGAACGCCATTGCGGCCTGGCCGTTCGCGCCGAGCGCGCTACCGGCGTTGAATCCGAACCAGCCGAACCAGAGCAGGGCCGCGCCGAGGATGGTGTATGGAACGTTGTGCGGCTCCATTTCATCCTTGCCGAAACCGGTGCGCTTGCCGAGCACGATTGCGCAAACAAGCGCCGAAACGCCCGAGCTCAGGTGAACGACGGTGCCGCCCGCGAAGTCGAGCGCGCCACGCTCGAAGAGCCAGCCGCCGCCCCACACCCAGTGCGCCAACGGCGAGTAGATGAAGGTCGACCAGGCGAGCGAGAAGAGCACGAACGCGGAGAACTTCTTGCGTTCGGCGAACGCGCCGGAAAT
>JAGQGZ010000351.1 GCA_020432105.1 Dehalococcoidia bacterium
CGGACGAGTCGAGGCCCTCGGCCACCTGCGTACCATGCTGACCCGCTCGCGGCTGGTCACGCTGACCGGGCCCGGAGGCACCGGCAAGACCCGACTGGCTCTGGAGACGGCCACCGCGTTGCTGCCCGAGATGCCCGATGGGGCCTGGTGGATCGATCTGTCGCCCCTGGACGATGGCAACCTCGCCCTGCCGACTCTGGCCACGGCGATGGGCATCAAGGGGGACGCCGGCAGGCCGCTCTCGGAGACGTTGCGCCAGGTCCTGGCGCAACGCCAGGCGCTGCTCGTTCTCGACAACTGCGAGCACATCATCGATGCGGCGAGCGACATGGCGGCGCAGCTGCTCGCGTTCGGTCCGGAGCTACGCATCCTCGCGACGAGCCGTGAACGGCTGGCCCTGCCGGGTGAGGCCCTGTTGCCCATCGCCCCGATGGCCCTGCCGGAGCGCACCGACCCTGGCACTTCGCCAGATCCGGTGGCGCTAGGTGGCTCGGAGGCGGTTCAGCTGCTCCTCGATCGGGCCCGTGCGGTCGCACCGAGCTTCGCGCTGACGGCCGAGAACGCCGCGGCCGTCGCAAGCCTCTGCACCCGCCTCGACGGCCT
>JAGQGZ010000352.1 GCA_020432105.1 Dehalococcoidia bacterium
TTCCTGGTGGACTACCGGTATTATCACCCGGCCTATGGCTGGTATCCGTGGCGCGACCCCTTCTGGGACCGCCACTCCTACCGCGAGACGACGCGCTATGAGGCGTCGGCGGAGATCGTTCTGGGACGGGGCCACCCGAATGACCCGAACACCTTCAATGCCCGCGAAGTGATGGCCAATCTCGGCGACAACATCGCCCGCCCGCAGATGTAGCGGGAGGCACAGGCCAACCCGAATACCGAAAAGAGAAGGCCGGGCATTGGCCCGGCCTTCTCAATGTCAGAAACTGGCCGACAGGGTCAGCCGCGCCGCCGTCGGCGATCCGGGGCTGATATTGTTGTCGCCGTGCGCGGTGTACCAATAGGTCTCGTCGAACACGTTCTCGATATTGAGCTGCAGATCGACCCGGTCGCTCAGCGCATAGAAGATGCCCGCATCCACCCGCGTATAGGCGGGCAGCACGACCGCGTTCGAGATCGAGGCGAATTGCTCGCCCTGATGGATCACGCCGAGCGCGATATCGAGCCGGTCGGTGATCGCGATCCGGTTCCACAGCGAGGCGCTGAAATCCGGCACCAGCTGGACATCGGTCCCGGCCGCGG
>JAGQGZ010000353.1 GCA_020432105.1 Dehalococcoidia bacterium
GGCATGGTCGGGGAACGCCGCCAGCCCCGCGGAGAGCGTGACCGGCGGGTAGCGGTTGCCGGATGCCGTGCCCACCAGCCGCGGCAGGGCGGCGCGCAGCTGCTCGGCCCGCTCCCGCGTCACCTCCAGCGGTGCTGATGGCATGAGGATGATGAACTCCTCACCGCCGTAGCGACAGGCGATGTCGCCGGGGCGCAGCCGGGCGCGCAGCAGGTCGCCGAGCCAGCGCAGGACCTGGTCGCCAGCCGCATGGCCGTGCTCGTCGTTGAGCCGTTTGAAGTGGTCGAGGTCGAGCATCAGCAGGCACAGCGGCGTGTTCTCGCGTTCGGCGCGCGCGAGTTCCCGGCCGAAGGTCTCCTCGAGGTAGCGCCGGTTGTACAAGCCGGTCAGCGGGTCGCGCAGCGCCTGCTCGCGCAGCCCGTCCTGCAGGGTCTGGATCGTCACCAGTTGCGCCGTCAGTTTCTCGTTGGCGTCGCGCAGTTCGAGTTCGGTCAGGCGCAGGGCGTTGATGTCGCGCAGCACCAGCACCCGGCCGCGGACCCTGCCCCGCTCGTCGCTGACCACCGCCCGTTGCACGTCGACGTGACGGGCTCTGGGG
>JAGQGZ010000354.1 GCA_020432105.1 Dehalococcoidia bacterium
GTGCCCGAGTCGCTTGCGGCGGAGGTGGGGTTGGAGCGTGGCGACCGGGTGCTGAAGATCGCGGGCTCGGAGGTAACGAGCTTGAGTGCGTTGCCGCGTATCCTGGAGGAGATTCCGGGTGGCAAGCCATTCGATATCGTCGTGGAGCGGAAGGGCGAGGACGGGGAGATCCGCACACTGACGTTCCAGGGTCAATACGACGACGCCCCGGCGGAGTCCGAGTCGGCCGGTACGTCGGAAGCCGGTGCGCAGGCGGATTCGGGGGGATGAGCTGACGCGGCGTGGCGTCGGACGGGGTCGGGTCGCGGCGGGGTGACAGTGTTGACATCACGGCCGCGGTGCTGGATGATGGATGGTCTGCCGAATAGGCGGGCGATTAGCTCAGTTGGCTAGAGCGCCTGGTCGACATCCAGGAGGTCACTGGTTCGAGTCCAGTATCGCCCAGTTGCATGTCTACGCCGATGTCGCACTGCTTGGTGTCACTTCGCAACGCCTCGCGCGAACAGCACTTACGGTTTTGGTCGTGATTCGCTCGCGATGCGGCGCAACCGCCCACCGATGCCGGAGCGAAATGGCGCTCGCCTGCTTGACGGTGAAG
>JAGQGZ010000355.1 GCA_020432105.1 Dehalococcoidia bacterium
ATAATCGAGGCCCTGGAGGGGTTCGGAGTCGATCCGTCATCGGTGACTATCGAAGTCTCACCGGGCAGTCGTTGGGGCGCGTGGCTGAGCGTGCTAACGCTGCTCCTGCCGATTCTTTTCCTTGTCGGCATTGTCTTCCTGATGATGCGGCAGGCCCAGGGCTCGAACAGCCAGGCGATGAGTTTCAGCAAGAGTCGTGCCCGGCTCTTCAATTCGAGCAAGCCGACCGTCACGTTCAACGACGTGGCCGGCGTTGAAGAAGCCAAAGAAGAACTCGTCGAAGTCGTCGAGTTCCTCAAGTTCCCGGATCGCTTCGCCGCACTCGGCGCCCGGATTCCCAGCGGCGTCCTTTTGGTCGGCCCTCCCGGCACCGGCAAGACGCTCCTTTCCCGTGCGGTCGCCGGCGAAGCGGGCGTGCCGTTCTTCTCGATTTCAGGTTCTGAATTCGTGGAAATGTTCGTCGGCGTTGGCGCCAGTCGGGTGCGTGACCTTTTCGATCAAGCCAAGAAGAGCGCGCCGTGCATCGTGTTCGTCGATGAGATCGATGCGGTCGGTCGTCAACGTGGCGCCGGCCTTGGCGGAAGCCACGACGAGCG
>JAGQGZ010000356.1 GCA_020432105.1 Dehalococcoidia bacterium
GATCACTTCCTCGACGGGCTCCAACTTCTGGCCGGTGTCCTCGTCCGTCTTGAACACCACCCGCGGGCGGCCGACGGTGAGTTCGAAGCCTTCACGGCGCATGGTCTCGATCAGGATGCCGAGCTGCAGTTCGCCGCGGCCGGCCACCTCGAAGGCGTCGGTCTCGGATTCGGACGGCGTGACCTTCAAGGCCACATTGCCTTCCGCCTCGCGCAGCAGGCGCTCACGGATGACGCGTGACTGCACCTTGTCGCCCTCTTTGCCGGCCAGCGGGCCGTCATTGATGCGGAAGGTCATGGTCAGCGTCGGCGGGTCGATCGGCTGAGCCGGAATCGCCTCGGTGATGGATGGGTCGCAGATCGTGTCGGCGACGGTGGCCGTGGTCAGACCTGAAATGGCGACGATATCGCCTGCCTGGCCCTCATCGATCGGCTGGCGCTCCAGCCCACGGAAGGCCAGCACTTTGGACACGCGACCCTGTTCTACGGTTTTGCCATCGCGCGACAGGGCGCGGACGGCCTGATTGGCCTTCACCGTGCCGGAGCGGACGCGACCCGTCAGCACGCGGCCGAGGAAGGGGTTCGATTCGATGG
>JAGQGZ010000357.1 GCA_020432105.1 Dehalococcoidia bacterium
GAAGCGCTTTTTACTACCGAGGTGGCCGATAACATATACAGCGCTCTGAAACAACAGGCCGATGCCCGGCACGGCGGCTTCGGGGGCGCGCCGAAGTTTCCCGCCGCGATGTCTCTGCGCTACCTGCTGGATTATCACTTCTTCACCGGCGATCCGGAAGCTTTGGCCCATGTGGAACTTTCTCTGAAGAAAATGATCATGGGCGGCATCTATGACCAGTTGGGCGGCGGCTTCGCCCGCTATTCCACCACGAGCGACTGGCTGGTGCCCCACTTCGAGAAGATGCTCTACGACAATGCCCTGCTTGTAGGCCTGATGGCCGATGCCTATCGCCTGAAACCGGATCCTTTGTACAGGGAAGCCATAGAAGAGACGCTGGCCTTTGTCGAACGGGAAATGACAAGCCCCGAAGGAGGTTTCTATTCTGCTCTGGATGCCGACTCGGAAGGGGTGGAGGGCAAGTTCTATGTCTGGACGAAACAGGAAATCGATGCCATACTGGGAGAGGAGGCTCCTTTGTTCAACGCCTACTATGGCGTAAGTGAAGCAGGCAACTGGGAAGGCGCCACTATCCTCAACCGGAAGC
>JAGQGZ010000358.1 GCA_020432105.1 Dehalococcoidia bacterium
TCGGTTTCAGAAACACCGCCGCCACCATTTCGGCCACCACACGTGCCACCGGGCCTGGCACCGGGTCAATCTCACGATTGAGGTGACTGACCACAGCGTCACTTGCCCGATCCAGCAGGCTCGCGACCACGGCTGATTCCGACGATGTGAGTGACCGCCCTAAGACGGCCACCACATCATCAGACGATGCGAGAGCCATTGCTAGCTGCCGGCCACCGCGACGTTGGTGAGCTTGCCGTGCTTCTTCTCGTTGCCGTACCGCAGGCCGATCTCACCGTAGATCTGCACCTTCTCGCTGGCGCCGGTCTTGGCGAGCGGCTCCGCGAAGAAATGCCCCTTGCCGGGGATCTCCATGAACGCCGGCGCGCAATCCTCCAGCGACGCCACGATGATCGTGTCCGACGGCACGTAGCGGGACAGCAGGATGTTGCAGCGCCCGAAATCGGTTTCGAACGTTTGCAGATTCACGCCGCCGACGTTGCGGGACGACTCCTGGTAGGCGCCGTAGTTCGCGCCGGTGATGAACAGCCCGGTCAGCTTCCGCTTCAGGGTGGCGTTCACCATCAGGGTGCGGGTTTCGGATT
>JAGQGZ010000359.1 GCA_020432105.1 Dehalococcoidia bacterium
GAATCTTCGCGCCCCACTTTTTCTCGATGAACGCGATGGTCGGCTCGATCGGACGGCCGTAGACCCAGTAGGTGAAACCAAGCGCGAAGAAGTTCTTCGTGCGCAGCTTGTCGCGCTGCGAAAGCGGGCTGTCCTTGAGCGCCTCCACCGCCAGGCCGGTGATGTCGATGGGGATCACCTCGTAGCGTTTCTGCAGCTCGGGGTCCTCCAGCGGGTTGGATTTGTATCCGGCCATCGCGAGATTCTCCTCGGTGAAGGCGGCGGTGTTGGCGATGAGCATGCCGCCCTCCGTTAGATCGGACAGATGCACGGCGAGGGCGGCCGGGTTCATCGCGACGAGCGCGTCCGGTTCGTCACCCGGAGTGAGCACCGTCTCGCTGCCGAAGTGCACCTGGAACGCGGAAACCCCCGCGATGGTGCCGACCGGAGCGCGGATCTCCGCCGGATAGTCCGGGAACGTGGCGATGGCGTTGGGAACCGTGACGCTGGCTTCCGTGAAACGCTCGCCCACGACTTGCATGCCGTCTCCGGAATCACCGGCGAAACGAACGACCACTGCTTTCTTTTCGCGGAACCCGCGGG
>JAGQGZ010000035.1 GCA_020432105.1 Dehalococcoidia bacterium
TCGGTGCCGTGCTCGCCGACTGGATGACCGATGGTGGTAACGCCGGGTTCGATGTCACCCCATTCCGTGCCACTCGCTTTGCCGAGGGCGACCCCTGGGTCGACCCAACCGGCTACACCTCCATGCCTTTCCAGTCCGTCTCGCGCTGATACGGCGGCATGCTTCATCGGTCGGGAGGGGTTTTCCGGTCGCCGCGCCCGCACAAGGTTGGCACGCGCCGCAAGCAGCCCCGCGACGGCCGTACCGGGAGCACGGAGAGCCGCGGCCTTGAGGCTTGAGCCTCAGTCCAGCTCGTCCAGGAAACGCTCCATCTCCCTGAACAATTCGCCCGGGTTCTCCTGCCAGTACCCGGCTCTTTCCGCCACCAGCAAACGCGAATTCGGGGCAAGACCCGCCAGCAGACGGGCTGCCCTGGTCGGGTGAAGTCCATCGCCCTCATGTGCCAGCACCAGCGTCGGCGCCTCGATCCGCCGGTACATCTCCGGGTCATGAAACGGCGCCGTCACCAGCCCCTTGATCACGTGGAGCACTGTCTCAGGGTTCTGCCCGCTCAGCCATGCCACGCGCGACGCCCGTTCTTCCTCAGTGGCTGCGAACCCCGGCCACAGGCTCAGGTTTTGTACTGTTGTCTCCAGGCCAAAGTTCTCGATGGCCACCGCCAGGGCCTCCAGCATGCTGATCGCCTGCCGCTCGTTGGTTTCCCGCATCATCTCGTGGCCCAGTGGCGGCGGCATCATCACCACCATCGCCCTCACCAGTTCCGGCCGCTCCAGCGCGACCCACAGCGCCGTGGCCGCACCCATCGATGCGCCCCCAACGATTGCCGGGCCGTCGCTCTGTGTCTCGATGAGGTGGGCCATGTCCCGCCCCAGCGTCTCCCAGGTGTATCCCGCTGCATCCGTCGGCCCGCCCGATTTCCCATGCCCGCGAGCGTCGTAGAAGAGGACGCGCACCCGTTCCTCCAGCCGCGCCAGGGCCTCCTCACCTGCCAGCAACTGCTCTATCGAGCCAAGGATTCCATGGCCAAACACCGTGAGTGGTCCCTTGCCCTGCACCCGGTATCGCAGCCGGTGACCGTTCACCTCCGCGAACTCGAACTCAGTCATCCCCACCATCGTACGGCGCAGGTTGATTCGGCCCGGGCCATTTGCCGTAGAATCCCGGCCATCTGACCACGTTCGCCTCCGGGCGAAAGGAGTGTCTCATGGCCGCCGAGCCGACTACCGTCTCCGTCCGCGGCGGAGAATTCGAAACGCGCGTCTACCGGCAGGGTTCCGGTGAACCCCTCCTCTGGCTGCACGGTGCCAACGGTATGGGGGCGGGATTCACCCCCGACCTCGAAGCCCTCGCGGCCCACTACGATGTCATCGCCCCAGTGACTCCCGGCTTCGATGACACAGCCGGCCTTGAGAAGATCGATGACATCCATGACCTCGTCTTCTACTACCAGGATCTCTGCGACGCCCTCGGACTTACCAGCTTCCACCTTGCCGGCCATTCTCTCGGGGGCATGTTCGCCGCCGAAATTGCCGCCGCGCGCCCTGACATGGTCAAGAAGCTCATGCTTGTCGACCCCGTCGGCCTCTGGATGGACGAGACGCCCGTTACCGACCTCTTCACGCTGCTCCCGAGCGAACTCCCCGGCGTGCTCTTCGCCGATCCTGAAGGCCCCGCCGCATCGGCCATGATGAAGCCTCCCGCTACCGAGGAGGAAATGGCCGACGCGATGTACCTGCGCCTCGTCAACTTCTCCGCCACCGGCAAGTTCATCTGGCCCATCCCCGACAAGGGCCTGAAAAAGCGCCTCCATCGGATCAAGGCACCCAGCCTCATCGTCTGGGGCGACCAGGACAAACTCGTTCCCCCGGCCTACGCCCAGCTCTTCGCCTCGAAGATCGCGAATGCCAACATCGCCATGATCAAGAACGCCGGCCACCTGCCCCAGTTCGAACAGCCCGAGGCCTATCTCAAGGAGGCCATCGCCTTTTTCGGCTAAACACGCCCAAAACCGGGCGGCCAGGGAGCGTCAGGTACTCATCCCGGCCAGCCGTGGTCGGGCCAGCGAACGCACGGTCAGCCTACTGCTCCACCAGGCGCCCACCTTCGATCGCCAGTGTCCGGTCCGCGAACCGCTCGACGAAATAGCGGTCATGCGAGACCGCGATCGCCGCACCCTCATAGCCCGACAGTGCCTCCTCGAACGCCTCTCTCGACGGCAGGTCGAGATGGTTTGTTGGCTCGTCCAGCAGCAGCAAACTCGTCCGCTTCAGCACCAGTTCGGCCAGCGACAGCCGCCGCCGTTCACCAAAGCTGAGCTTCCCAATCGGCGTACTCAACAGGTCGTGCCCGAACAGGAAGCGGTGCAGGAAGTTCCCGATCTCCACCCGCGACATCGCTACCACGCCACGCAGGTAGGAGACCGGGTCTGCCTCCAGGGCTCCGCCAAATTCGGACCCATCTTCTTGCGCCAGGTAGCCGACCTCCACCGATGGACCCACGCGCAGTTCCCCGGCTGCCACCGGGTGCCTGCCAAGAATGGCTCGCAACAGCGTCGTCTTTCCGCTGCCGTTCGGACCCACCAGCGCCAGCCGTTCCCCCCGCGAAACCACGAGGTCCACGTCCTCGAGCAGCCGTCGCCCCTCTACTTCGATCGTGACATCGGCCGCCGAAAGCACCCGTGACGCCGACCGATCGCTACTGAAGCCGCCCGCAAATCCACCGGGGGTTCTTTCAGGCCGGTCGACGTGCCCGGTGCCCTCCGCCTGGCGCTCCAGCCGCGCCTTCAGTGTCGTCGCCCTCCGCGCCACCTTTTTCGCCCGCTTCCGGTAATGGAAGTCGATCGTCCGGTTCTCGATGCCCCTCGCTCGCGACTCGATCGCCGAGATGTGCTCCTTCAGCTTTCGCTCCTCCCGCTGTTGGCGGCGGTACGCTTCCCACCGTTCCGCTGCGCGACGAGCCTGCTCATCTGCGAACTCGGTGTAGCTGCCCGTGAACATCTCAGCCGTGTGCTCAACCGGGTCGAGTGCGAGGATGTGCGTGGCCACCTCGTCCAGGAATGCCCGGTCGTGCGAGACGATGAGCACCGGCCCCGCGAATCCCCGAACATACGCCGCAACCTCACTGATCCCATCGATATCCAGGTGATTCGTGGGCTCATCCAGGAGCAGGATGTCTGGCCGCTCTGCCCCTATCTGGGCCAGTGCCAGGCGTGTGACCTCACCCCCTGAGAGCCTCGAAACGTCCGCCTCGGGTGCGATCGCCGAGGCCACAGGTGTCGGTCTCGCATCACCTGCCATTTCCATAATCAGCCGGTCGTACTCTGCTGAAAGCGCTGCCAGCCCGTCCGGATCCGCCTCCTCGGCCATGGCCTCCGCCAGTTCCGCTATCCGCTTGCCCGGGTCGTCCCCACCCGCGGCCAGGGGAAAGAGATCGCCGGCGTTCGCAGTGGGTGTCTCCGTGTATCCCTGGCGGAGATAGCCGATTCGAGAGCCCGCCGGCCGGGTTATCGATCCCCGGTCCGGTGCCAGTTCTCCGGCGAGCGCCCGGAGCAACGTCGTCTTGCCCGCGCCGTTCGCACCGACAATACCGACGCGCTCACCCGCGTTGGCCACGAACGAAATGTCCTGGAGGATCGTGCGTCCTCCAAGGGAAAGCGTTAGTCCCGAGACCTGCAACATCGAGCACCTGCTGAAACACAGGCTCCCGCAACGGCTGGGTTCCGTGGAGTTTCCGGTCCGGGCAACAGGTGGTGACGCGGGAGCAGTGAGACACAGGGCCCCTCCGTACAAACGGACGGAAGGCTGGAACGTTGCGCGGGCCCTGCTTAGTCGGTCAAGGGACTCCCCTCAGGAATGCGTCGGCGACGATGGTAGCACGCGGATAGCCACCGTGCCCGACCTGCGTCTCACAGCGGCCGATTTCGCGCTCGGGCGGCCAGCACCGTTCCCCCAACCGCCAGCCCCAGGATTATCCCCATCGCCAGCACGCCCCGTGCATACGCCGCCGGGTGGTCGTCGTAGCCGGTGCCTACCGTCGGCGCGATCGGAGTGGGTTGCTGTCCCGTCCCGGCATCAATTGGTGCACCCACCTCAACGAACGTCGTCTTCCACCCCGAACTGTTTTCGAACATGCCGCCCTTCAGCAGTGCCTGCGAGCCCGTCACACCGGTCGACCCATTCGTCATCGACCAGATCCGTAGCTCGCCATCGACCTCCATCACCTGGAACATGATCAGTTCACCCGTTGTCTCCGCCAGGTCCGTCCGGCTGATTACCACCACTTCGCATCCGTCGCAGGCCGTGTAGCCGTACGGAACGCCGTCCAGTCCCACGGTGAACAGTCGCCAGCCGTCTCGGCCCTCATACGCCTGGTCGTGAAGGAACTCGAGACCCTCGATCAGCGTCTCACGCGTTGCGAGGCTCGCATCGCTCCCCATCTGCGCCACGATGTAGCCGTTCACCGTCTCCCCTTCGGCCACGCCCTCGCAGATCGGCAGGAGGCCGCCGGGCGTGGACAGCGGGCATGTGTCCTCATGCGTCATGAAGAGTTCCGCCAGTTCGCCGTACTCGCGTTCGTCGAAGTAGCTCGCAATCGAACGCCCGAAGTCCGTCGCTGGCCGGGGCGCACCACTTTGTGCAGCTACAACGCCCACCAGCGATAGACAGGCTACTACTGTCGCGAAAAGTACCGGTGCTCGCTTCCCCATGCTCGGTCCCCTGTCTTCTTAACGTTCGCGGCCGCAAGAAAGTTCCACGGTAGTGGGAGCGATGCACACCATCGTCCCCGGTGCTTCTTGCGTCCGCGCCCATCGCACGCACGGCCGCATGAAGACTCATCGCAATCGGGAGCCTGTCTCCCTCAGTGCCCTGTGCCGTGTGCGTTCACGACCTTCGTCCCTGCCACGAAGTCGCCCAGACGCCGCTCACCCCGCGACGCCAGCAGGAACACCACACCGACCAGGTAGAGGACCGGCAGTATGTCGATCGCCCGCAGCAGCGTTCGCAGTGCCACCTGTCGCCCGCTGACACGATCGCCCGAGGAGGCGACGACGCGGAGGCCGGCTACGCGCTTCCCCGGTGTCTGGCCGTCCATCGCCACTTCTGTCACCGAGTAGTACAGGACTGCCGCCGTGGCGAATCCCAGCCACGCCAGCCTCGTTCCGAATGCCAGCGCCACGGCAAATGGGATGAGCAGGACGGCAAGGTCGATGAGACCGGCGGTAACCCGAATGCTGGTGAAGGTCGGCCGCTTCGAGAACATCTCCGGCCCGGTGTGCTCCGGTTCGACGATGATTGGGGGCGGGTCGATCATTGTCATGCGAGTCATCCTGGCAGCAGCGCCTTGCCACCTGCTTGTCCACCGCCCCGGCAGTCCAATCTCCCGCTTGTTGCGTGGTCCGGAACCGGTGTCGGCGGACGGTTCGGCAGGTCTTCAGTCTAACCCTGCAAGGGCGCCGTCTTTATAGGTGATTGAATAGTCACCTATAATAAGCGCGGATGGAGCACGTCTTCAAATCCCTCGCAGACGCCAGCCGCAGGCAACTCCTCGACCGCCTCTTCCAGCGCGACGGCCAGACCCTCTCTGAGCTCTGCGAAGGCCTGGAGATGACGCGCTTCGGCGTCATGAAGCATCTCCGCCTGCTCGAGGACGCCGGTCTCGTCACCACCCGCAAGGTCGGCCGCGAGAAGTTCCACTACCTCAACCCCGTCCCCATCCAGCTCGTCGCCGACCGCTGGATCAGCAAATACGCCCGACCCTGGGTCGAAGGCATGGTCGGGCTCAAGCGCACCCTCGAGGAGGATCCCATGGGAAAGCCCAACCACGTCTACAGGACCTTCATCCGAACCACCCCGGAACGGCTCTGGCAGGCCCTCACTGACGGTGACCTCACCGCGGCCTATTTCGAAGAGGTGCCGGACACAACGTGGCAACCCGGTTCCCCCATCACGCTCAGTTCCCCCCGGGGCGAGAGGCATTTCGAAGGCGAAGTCGTGGCCTTCGAACCCCCAACGCTCCTCGTCTACCGCGTCAAAGCCCTCTGGCTCGAAGGCGTCGATGAGCCCCCCTCGCGCATCGCCTGGGAGATCGAAGAGCCGACCCCTGGCGTTTGCCTCCTTACCCTCACCCACGACGAGTTCCCACCCGGCTCCGTCGTCCACAGGGATGTCGGTGAAGGCTGGCCCCACATCCTTTCCAGCCTCAAGTCGCTCCTCGAAACCGGTGAGCCGCTGCCCGCTCCTCCCTCAAAGCACTGACGGCCAAAGACCGGGGCCAACGGCGGCACATTCGAGGCCCTACACTCTCGCCATGCGAATCCTCGTTATCGGCGGCACCCAGTTCATGGGGCCACACGTCGTCTCCGGCCTCACTGCATCCGGTCACGATGTCGTACTCCTCCACCGTGGCGACCACGAAGCCTCGGGCCACGTCCGCCACATCCACGGCGACCGTCGCGATCCCGAAGTCGTCGCTGCTGCCATCGCCGAGACCGCACCCGAGGTAGTCGTCGACATGGTTGCCATGCTCGAAAGCGACGCTACCCAGCTCATCGAGGCCGCCCGCGGGGACGTTCGCCGGATCGTTCTCGCCAGCAGCATCGACGTCTATCGCGCTTACGGGCGCCTCCACGGAACCGAGCCCGGCCCCGTCGAACCCACCCCGCTTACCGAAGACTCACCGCTCCGCGAACACCTCTATCCCTACCGGACCGATCCCCGCCGTCCGCCCGACCACCCCGAGGCCTGGCGTGACGACTACGACAAGATCCCCATCGAGCGCGCAGTCCTTGGTGCCAATGACATCGAAGGCGTCGTCCTCCGGCTCCCCATGGTTTACGGCCCCGGCGACCGCCAGCACCGTCTCTGGCCGTACCTCAAGCGCATGCTCGATGGCCGTCCCCGCATTCCCCTCGGCGTCACCCACTCCCGTTGGCGCACGTCCCGCGGGTACGTCTCCAATGTTGCCGGTGCTGTTGTCCTCGCCGCGCTCCACGAGCGTGCGTCCGGTCGCATCTACAACGTCGCCGAGGAGAACGATGAGGACGAAGCTTCCTGGGTGACGGCCATCGGCCACACCTGTGACTGGCCCGGGAATGTCGTCACCGTCGCCGACGATGCATTGGAGGGGATGCTCACGTCCGAAGCTGCCCGCCACCACCTCTATGCATCGTCGTCCCGGATCCGCGCCGAGCTCGGCTATCGCGAAAGCGTCAATCGTGAGGCTGCACTCGCCGCAACCATCGCCTGGGAGCGTGAACATCCTCCCCACGGGTGGCCGGACTCGCTGTTCGATTATGCCGCGGAAGACAATGTGTTATCCCGCGATCGTGTGTGATCCAGTTCATACAAATCGCACCTATTGGATCCGATGTCGCTATGTCAACAGTTCTTACTTGACCCTCGCCGCCGGGTATGGCTACGGTCGTACTGATGCCACGGATCGGTGTGCGTAAAGCGCATGCTGACGGTGACAGGTCATTGTTGCTCAGTTACGTCGCGGATTCAGGCGACGGAGTGGTGGTGGCCAATCCGCATCGGTTTCACGCCGGTCCGGGTTGGAGGTGTTTGTTATTAAGATACGTACGCCATCCGTTGAGGATGGCGCAGCGATCTGGGAACTCGTTCGAGGCGCTGGCAGCCTCGATCTCAACTCTCCCTACGCGTACCTGCTCTTCGCCGACTACTTCCGCGATTCATGCGTCGTCGCCTATGAAAACGACCAGCTCGCAGGGGCCATAGTCGGGCTCACTCCCCCTGGTCGTGACGACACCGTGTTCGTCTGGCAGATCGGTGTAGACAGCCGGTTCCGTGGCCGCCAGGTCGGCAGACGGATGCTCGCCTGGCTCGTCCAGAACGTTCGAGCCGCGGGTGCCTCCTACCTCGAGGCCACGGTAACGCCCGATAACGAACCATCCCTGCGTATGTTTCGCGGTTTCGCCCGCGAAGTCGGCGCGCTCTGCAACGAATCGCTCCGCTACCCCGCCACGGCCTTCCCCCATACCGGCGAAGACCATGGCGACGAATGGCTCCTGCGCATCGGCCCCATCCCCCCGGATGCGCTCTCTCAACTCACCCACCAACTCAACAACGAAGAACGTGTTGCAACCTCAGGAGGTCATACCCGGTGAACACCATAGAAAGACTCGAATCTGAAGTACGCTCCTATTGCCGCCTCTGGCCCGTCGAATTCGCGACGGCTCGCGGCTCCCTGCTTACCGACGTCGACGGTAACGAATACATCGACTTCTTCGCCGGCGCCGGCGTCATGAACTACGGTCACAATGACCCTGCCATCAAGCGGGCCCTGCTCGATTACCTCGCTGGCGACGGCATTGTTCACAGCCTCGATATGGCAACCTCAGCCAAGACCCGCTTCCTTGATGCCTTCGAGCGGATCATCCTCAAGCCGCGGGGCCTCAACTACAAGGTCCAGTTCCCCGGACCCACCGGCACCAATGCCGTCGAAGCTGCGCTCAAGCTCGCTCGCAAGGTCAAGGGCCGCGACAGCATCATGAGCTTCACCAATGCCTTCCACGGCATGACCCTCGGCTCCCTCGCAGTCACTGGAAACGAGATGAAGCGTCGTGGCGCCGGCGTACCCCTGAATAACTCATCCACCATGCCTTACTTCAACTTCCTCGGCGAAGAGGCCCAGACCCTCGACTACATGGAGGCCTATCTCCGTGCTGGCGGCTCCGGCATCGATACGCCCGCTGCCATGATCGTGGAGACCGTGCAGGCCGAAGGCGGCCTCAACGTCGCGCCCGCCCGCTGGATGAAGCGCCTCGCTGCACTCTGCGAAGAGCACGACATGCTGCTCATCGTCGACGACATCCAGGCCGGGTGCGGCCGCACCGGTGACTTCTTCAGCTGGGAGTCCATGGGCATCCAGCCCGATATCGTCACCCTTTCCAAGTCACTCAGCGGCTTCGGTCTCCCCTTCGCCGTCACCCTGATGAAGCCCGAATACGACCAGTGGTCGCCCGGCGAACACAACGGCACCTTCCGTGGCCACAATCCTGCCTTCGTCACTGCTACCGAAGCACTCAAGCGCTGGGAAACCGGGGAACTCTCAAACGAGGTTCGCCGCAAGGAGGCCATCGTTCGCGATCGCCTTGAAGCGATCGTCCGGGAACATCCCGTCCTCGACGGCGAAGTCCGCGGGCGTGGCCTCATCCAGGGCATCGCCAGCGACGCTGTGGAAGGCTTCGGCGAAGAGGTAGCGAAAGAAGCCTTCAAGCAGAGGCTGATCATGGAAACTTCCGGCCCTGAGTCCGAAGTTGCCAAGATCCTCCCGCCGCTCGTTATCGAAGACGAGTTGCTTGCCCGTGGCCTCGATATCGTCGCCGAATCTGTTGCCACCGTCGCCGCCCGTCTCTCACCGGTCGAGCGCCAGCTTGCCGGCGTCGCCGGCGGATAGAGGAGAAGAACAGCAATGATTATCCGCAAACTCGACGACATGGTCGGCACCGAGCGCGACGTCGCCGCTCCCACCTGGAACAGCCGCCGCTTCATCCTTGCTGATGACCGCGTGGGCTTCTCCCTCCACGACACCATTCTCAAGGCCGGGACTTCGACCCATATGTGGTACAAGCACCACATCGAGGCCGTCTACTGCATCCGCGGCCGAGGCAAGCTTGAGGACGTCGCCACCGGCAAGGTCCATGAGATCACCGAGGGCACGATGTACCTTCTCGACCAGCACGACGAACACGTGCTCACCTGCGAAACCGACATGCAGATGGTCTGCGTGTTCAACCCGCCCTGCACCGGCCAGGAAGTCCACGATGAGGACGGGGTCTATCCCCTCCTCACTGTCGATGACCAGCCAGCCGCTGCCGCACGATAACCCCGGAGGAACCATGAACAGCCCTGCCGCTGTCGCCTACCCCACCCGCAAGGGCGAAGCGCAGATGACCTACCGCCAGGAGCCCGCTGTCTGGTCCGACCTTGACGGTCCGCCGCTCGGCCCGCTCTCGATCGACCAGCTGCGTCAGTACGAACGGGAAGGCTACCTGGTCTTCCCCGGACTGCTCGATGCCGGCCTCGTTCGCACCCTCAATAACGAACTCGTCCACGCCACCAGGGAAGCCGGTCGAGCCACCAATCCCCGATTTGTCCTCGGCAACTCCGATGGCGACGTGCGGCGTATTCACGACATCCACGTGAACCGCCCCGAATTCGGCGAACTGGCCGCCAGCGAACCGCTCGCAGGTGCCGCCCGCCAGGTTCTCGACTCCGATGTCTACCTCCACCTCGCTCGTGCTTCCATCCTTCCCGGCACCTTCGGTGAAGGCTACCCCTGGCACTCCGACTTCGAAGGCTGGCATGCCCGCGACGGTATGCCCTCCATGCGCTGCGTCGGCATCTCCGTTCTCCTCTCTCCCACCGGCGAACACAGCGGCGCCATGCTCCTTTCGCCTGGCTCCCACCGCACGTTCATCTCTGCCTTCTCGGCCCCGGATGCCCAATCGCCACCCGGCTGGGAAGGCCGCCACGAGCCCGACCTCATCGGTATCGAGGCCGTCCTCGATGGCTCCGGGATCGAACGGATCGAGGGCCCACCCGGAACCGTCGTCCTCTTCGATAGCAACCTCCTCCACGCAACCCTGCCCAACCTCGCACCCGATGCCGTCGCCAGCCTCTTCTTCGCCTACAACAGCATCGAAAACAAGCTCCGCGACCCCCGCTCCGGCAACGAACCTCGCCCCGAATGGTTCGCTCACCGTGAAGCGACCGAGCCGCTCCCAGCCATGGAGACTGCTGCTCGATCGCGGTAGCCTGTACCGACTTCTCCAGGGGGTGCAGGCCATGTGCCGAAGCATCAAGCTCCTTCGCCAGGGTGCGACGCCCGCTACCGATGATGAGATCGAGGCCGCCGCCCTTCAGTTCGTCCGCAAGATCAGCGGCTTTCGCAAACCGGCCTCCCACAACGAGGAAGCCTTCGAAGCGGCCGTAAGGGAAATCGCCGGTTCTTCACGCCGCCTTTTGGATTCACTGGTTATCCGGGGCGCTCCCGCTGGCGGTTAACCAAATCGCTTGTTACGTTCACTATCCGCTCGTGGCGGGGCGGATGTGATAGGAACTATGAAGGACCACCTGCACCGTATTGTGCTCGCGGCCCTCGCGGTGGTGGCTGTGTCGTCCGGGCTCGTGAGCATCGTCCTCGATGTCACCCGGGGTTCGGCGGCCGAACAACAACACGTGATCGAACTCCTCAATTCGGGCTTTAACCCCGAAAGCTGCTGGCTCAGCCGCGAGGACAACTTCACCTTTATCAACAAGACCAAATCTACCCAGCGCGTGCTCTCCAACCAGAACCCCAACCTCGACACCGGCCCCATCGAGCCCGGTGCGACGTTCGTCGGCGGCTACAACTTCGGGTTCATCGGCAGCCTGAGCTTCTACATGGAGAGCAATCCCGCCCTTACCGGAAAAGTCACCACCGACCATGGTCGCCAGTGCGAACCGCTGCCACCGACCCCGACTCCAACCAATACCCCCACACCGAGCCCTACACCAATCCCCACGCCCGAGGGCCGCAAGGGATTGATCCCGGGTATCGGCCGGGAATAGCCTGCCAGATTCAAACCGCCGGTGGGTTGCACGTAGAATCGCGCCCGTGGGTCTGCTCACGGGCGCGATTCGTTGGTACGGCATCTGGGTCGCGGGCGTTGCCGGATACCTCCTTGGCTCAGTCCTCACCGCAGACGTTGTCGCTCGCATCGCCCGGGGCCGCGCTTCCCCGGGAGACGCCGTTGATATCCGCTCCGTGGGCAGCGGCAATCCCGGCGCTGCAAACGTCATGGCTAACATGGGGACCGGCTGGGGTATCGCCGTCCTCGCCGGCGACATCGGCAAAGGGGCACTTGCGGCACTCACCGGGCGGTTCCTCATGGGAGGTCCCGGCGCCTTCGCTGCCGGGATCGGTGCCGTTGCCGGCCACTGCTTTCCCGCCTGGGCGGACTTTCGGGGCGGCAAGGGCATCGCCACCAGCGCTGGCACCACCTGGGTCCTCTTCCCGCTCTGCGTCCCGATCGATATGGCCCTCATCCTCGTTAGCTACCTCCGCATCCGGCACGCCACCGCCGCCACGTTCGTCACCAGCGGCACGTTCGTGCTGGCCGCTCTCGCCTGGTGGCGCCTGCGCCTGCCCAATGCCTGGGGTCCCTCCCCGGGGCCGGGCCTACCGCTCTATGCCGCCGCCACCACCGCCATGATCGTCTACCGCTTCCTTGCCGCCCCACCGCATCGTGGCGACCGCCCGCGCTAACCCATTTGCTTTCCCGTGGCCACCAGTGGGTTAACGTAGTCCTGCGTTGATCTCTCGCCCGTTTATCGTCCTCTACGCATCCGTCCTCGTGGCAACCATGGGTATCTCCATGGTCAGCCCCTTGCTGCCCGTCTATGCCGAAGAACTCGGTGCCACCGGCATCTGGATCGGCCTCACCTTCGCCAGCTTCGCCGTCACCCAGACCATCTTCGGGCCCTTCGCCGGGCGCTGGTCCGACCGCTACGGCCGCAAGCCATTCATCATCGCCGGATTGCTCCTCTATTTCGTCGCCGCCCTCGGATACCTCACCGCCACCAGCTTCGTCCAGGTCGTGCTCTTCCGCATGCTCAGCGGTGTCGGCACCAGCTTCATCTTCTCCGTCGCCCGCGCCTACATCGGCGACCTCGTCCCACCCGGCCACGAAGGACGCTGGTTCGGCGTCTTCGCCACGGGCGACATTATCGGCTTTGGTATTGGGCCCCTGGTTGCCGGCCTCCTTCGCAAGTTCCTCGGGTTCGATGCGGTCTTCATCTCGATGGCCCTGCTCATGGCCTCCTCCGCCCTCATCGTCACCCTCCTCCTCCCCCGGATTAGCCCCGAAGTACGCCTGCGCGCTGCTGCTCGCCGCGAATCAGAACTCTCCTTCCGTCTCGCCATGAGCGACCGCCTGGTCCTCGCCATCACGCTCACCATGCTCGTCACCTCGTTCTCATTCGGGTCCACCTTCAGCTTCCTTGCCGTCAAGCTCGAAGGTCTCGGTACCGGCGCCGTCCTCATCGGCCTCACCTTTTCCATGGAGAGCTTCGCCAGCGCCCTGATGCAGCCATTCACTGGCCGCCTCGCCGACAGGGCCAATCGCCGGGTACTCGTCGTCGCCGGGATCGTCTTCACTGCCGTCATGCTGGCACTCGTTGGCGTCGTTCAGCATGTCGCCCTCGTCATGTTGCTCCTCGTGGGCATGGGCGTCGGGCAGTCATTCTCATTCGTCGCTTCCAGCGCTATGCAGGTGGTTGCCGGACGCCGCGTCGGGATGGGCACCGTCATCGGGCTCGGCTCCGCCGGCAACGGCCTTGGGATCATCCTCGGCTCCGTCATCGCCGGCCTCATCGTCGACTCCTCCGGTGTCGATGCCGCCTTCTACTTTGGCGGCGCCATGATGGTCGTCGGACTCCCCCTTTTCTGGTGGCTCAGTCGCGGTGTTCCCGTGACCGAGGACCCATCCCTCCCCCCGCCGGGCCAGCAACGCTCTGGCCCGCTCCCCGGTGATATCGCTCCCGAACCCACCGTTGGCGGCGGCCGGTGAACCGCGAGTAAATAGTGCGGAAACATTCGGCGAAGTGAGGGGTTTCTCGGAGTAGACCGGGAAACCAATTGCCTCACCATGCGTTGTTAGAGGCGAGCACAGCTCCCACCACACTCAGGGCATCGATAGCACATGGAACTCTCGGAATTTCTCACAGTCGGGGGCGCTGCCCTCCTGCTCTTTGCCATCAGGATCTTTGGTACCGCCCTCGGCACCATCCGCACACTCGTCATGTATCGCGGCCACGAAGTTTGGACCGCTGTCCTTGGATTCGGTGAAATCTTCGTCTACGTCGTCGGCCTCGGTGCTGTCGTCAACGACCTCTCCAACGTCGCAATGCTCATGGGGTACTGCCTCGGCTTCTCCGTCGGGACTATCGCCGGTATGCGACTCGACCGCCGCCTCGCCATGGGCCATCTCTCCCTTCGCGTCATTTCCCGCTGCAAGGGCGAAGAGATCGTCGCTACCCTCCACAATGCCGGCTTCGGTGCGACCCTCAGCCAGGGCCGCGGCCGTGATGGCGACGTAGGCATCATCAACTCGGTCATCCCCTCCAGGCAGTCGAAGAAGGCCATGGCTCTCGTACAGCAATGCGACCCCGCTGCCTTCATGGTCGCCGACGAAGCCCGCGCCGTGATGCAGGGATGGCTCCCCGGGGCGACGAGCGCCTTCCCTTCGCTTCCCGTCACCCAGCCGGGCGCCGATTCCCTCCCGAGCGAGCCTCCCGCTCCTGAACCTGCCGTTCCGGCAGCCACCGAACGGCCCCGGCCCGAACCCACACCCACCTATCATGGCCGCCGGGCCGATGAGCCCTTCTGGTACTACCCTGAGGCAGCTGCGGGCGGCTAACCCGCAGCCGCTGGCGCACACCCCGGTCTCCCCCAAAATCGCGCGATGACCTCTCCGCAGGTATCGCGCGACCGTTCGCCCTTCGTCGCCCTGCTGGCAGCCGACAACGTCTCCCGCTTTGGCGACCTCATGACCGCCGTCGTTATCCCCTGGTTCGTCCTCGATACCACGGGTAGTGCCGGCAAGACCGGCATCGTCGTCTTCGCCGTAGGTCTTGCGGTCGTTGTCTCCCTCTTTGCCGGCGGCGCTATCGTCGACCGCATCGGCTACCGCCGTATGAGCCTGCTCGGAGATGCCGCCAGCTGCGCCACCATCGCTACCATCGCCCTCCTCCATCATGCCGACGCTTTACCGTTTGGCTTGCTGGTCGCCCTCGCCTTCCTTGGCACCCTCCTCGACCTCCCCGCCCAGATGGGGCGTTACGCCGCACTCCCCGATGCCGCCGCTCAGGCCGGATTGCGCTTCGAGCGCGCCAACTCCATCTACGAAGGCGTGATCTCATCCGGTGCACTCATCGCTCCCGCGACTGCCGGCCTCCTCATCGCCTGGGTCGGCCCTGCCAACGTTCTCTGGTTCGATGTCGCTACCTTCGGACTCTCCATCCTCATCGTGGCATCCGCATTCCCGGCTCCCGTTCCCGGCGCCGCGGGGCGCGAGGAGCCGCGATTGCCACTTCGCCGCGCCTTCTCCCAATCCTGGTCGCTGGTCCGCCGCGACGAAGTGCTCTTTCCCCTCGTTGCCTACCTCTTCCTCATCAACCTCATCGTTGGGCCGGTCGAAACACTCGTCATCCCCGTCTACGCCAACACCGTCCTC
Source organism: Dehalococcoidia bacterium (assembly GCA_020432105.1). GTDB lineage: Bacteria > Chloroflexota > Dehalococcoidia > Tepidiformales > Tepidiformaceae > JAGQGZ01. The sequence continues at coordinate 15,239 of JAGQGZ010000035.1, forward strand.
GACAGCGCCATCGCCCTTGGCTTCATGACCGCCGCCCTTGCTGCCGGTGGCCTCGGCGGCAACGTCATCTTTGCTGCAGTTGGCCATCGCTTGCCCCGCCAGGCGACATTCGCCCTTGCCTTCGCCACCCTCCCGGTGATGCTCATCGTTCTCGCACCGGGCCCGGGCGCCGGCATCGCTATCCCCGTCCTGGTTCTAGTCGGCCTTGGCCTCAGCATTGGCAATCTCCTCGAATACACCATCTACTTCGAGCGCATCCCCTCCTACATCCGCGCCTCCGTCCTCGGCATCTGCGGCGGCCTCACCTGGCTCAGCGTCCCCCTCGGCCGCATCGTCTTCGGCGCTCTCATCGAAGCCACCTCCCTCGAAACCGCCCTCCTCATCCTTGGCCTCGTCGCCCTTCCCCTCTCCTTCACCGCCCTGTTCCTTCGGGGCCTGCGAACCCGCCCTGCCTCCGCCTGAGGCGCTTCCCTCTCCCAGGGGAGAGGGACCGAAAGTGAGGGCCGCTCAAGCGCGTACACAAGCCGCGACCCGACGGGAGCGCCGGAAGCCCCGCACCCTAATCGTCGGCTACAACCACCACATCCAGCGCCGTCGACATTCGTCTTGCCAGCCGCGATGAGCGCCACAACCTCCAGCGGTGGGATAAAGGGTGGGGCCTACCGCAGCACCACCACATCGAAATTGCCCGGGCGCGCCGCGAGCAGCCCGCTCTGGAAATCCTCCATCTCCACTACTACCGGCTCATCGAGCAAGACCACCGCTCTCGCCGTCTCCGGTAATCCGGTCCTTACACTGCGTTCTCCATATGGCACCAGCTGCACCCAGGCGCTCCCATCCGCCGTCCGCCAGGCCGGGAACCGCGCGACGTACCGTTCCTCCGAGCCCTCCACCAGTTGCATGGCCTGCGCCTGCAGTGCCATCTGCTCCACTCCAGGGTCCACCAGGATCGCCGCCTCTTCCTCTATCGTCAGTTTCTCCATCGACGACCATCCGATATCCGTTCCCCGCACGAAACCGGTCGCCTGGAATAGTCCACTGTCCGGATTCCGGTCCGCCGGCATCGTCCCCAGTTGCTGACGGTCGATCAGAAGCCGAAGGCGTCCATCATCCATCCACTCCACCGACCGGAATGTGTCGTACCCCGCCTCCAGGTTGGCCCCCGTGGGTGGCTTTGCAGCCAACTCGTCCACCGTAATCCGGCGTGGTGGACCGTCGCGGCTGCTGATCAGCAACAGGTCCCCTCCCACCGCGACTGCCACATGCTCTGAATCCGCCGACCACGCTGGTGGAGCTGCATACTCCGGGACTGGGGCAGACAGGTCGCTTATCGCCAGCACATTCGCGGCTGCGTCAAGTATCGTCAGTTCCCCGCTGGAACCTGCAATCCGCGTCCCGTCCGGCGACCAGCTCAATCCGCCCGGTCCCATCGTCGAAACGGGTTGCGAAATCTGGATCGTTCCCAATGCGATATCGAACGTTGCGATGCGAATGACCAGTTCGTCGCCATCCGCTCGCTCGCCCAGGAATGCAGCAACCTTCGCACCGTCCCTGCTGAACCGCGGATCCACGAGAAACTCTGCTGCCGGCGATATCTCCAGCAACCGCTCCTCTACCCCCACCTCCATCACCCGCAGGGTGAACAACCCTTCCTCACTCTGGACGATTTCCGCCACTCGCACACCTGCCTCCGACTCCTCCCCACCCCCGCCGAACCACACCAGCCCCAGTACCACCACGATCCCGATCCCAATCAACCCTGCAACCGTAGCCTGCCCCGACGGCGTGTCCCCAACCCAGTGCACAAGGCCGTCCATCCGCGGCAGCCAGCGTCGTCCGCCGCGCTTACCCTTCGCCGCCGCCTCCTCGCGCGTGGACACCCCCAGCTTCCGCATCACCGACTGCACGCCCCGCTTCGCCTCGTCGAACGAGATCGCCAGGTCGTTCGCCACCTCAACGTCGGCTTTGCCCTGCCCGATCAGTTCGAGGATCCGCTCCTCGCGTTCTGTCAGGGAGAGCTCGCCATCCGCCATCCGCCCACTCTAGAACCTCGCCGGGCCTGCTGCCTCAGGGTCCAGCGTTTTCCTCGTTCGCTGCCTCCGCTTCCACCCGCCGGAAGAACTCCTCAAGCGTCTTCCCCTCTTCCTTCGGGTAGAGGTCGGCCAGGATCTGCATCTCCCCGACCCGGTCCAGCCGGAAGTCGCGGAAGTCGTCGCGCAGTTCGCACCACGCGGTGAGCGTCCACGTCTTCCCCCAGAAGAACAGACCCAGCGGCCAGATCGTCCGCTCGGTGTGGTTCCCTTTCGGATCGGTGTACGACATCCATGCCTTGTTCCGCTCTTCTATTGCTCTCCGCAGGTCACTCAGCCGGTCAACCACGCCCGGCGGCACATGGAACCCCGGGGCGAACATTGGCGTGGCGTTCACCCGTTCCCGCAGTGCCAGCGGCACCGCCGCCTCGACGCGTTCAATCGCCTTCTGCGCCGACTTCGCCAGTTCCTGGTCTCCCCAGCTCGCCACCACCCGTGCACCCAGCACCAGGGCCGCCAGCTCGTCGCTTGTGAACATCAGTGGGGGCAGGTCGAACCCACGCCGCAGCGTATAACCCACCCCCGCCTCGCCATCGATGGGCACCCCGCTGATCACGAGGTCACGGATGTCGCGGTAAATCGTCCGTTCCGAAACCTCCAGGTCGCGGGCAAGCATGGCCGCCGTGACGACATGCTTACGCCGCAGCACCTGGATAACCCGGAACAGGCGATCCGCGCGTCGCATCTAGGCCTTTTGACCTGCCGCCGCGGCCTCGTGTGTCGCATCGCCGGGGTGCAACTGGATCAGCTGGATGTAATTGCCGTCCGGGTCGACAAAAGTGGAAATGACCCCGCCCCAGAACTCCCGTCCCCGGTCGCGAATGCATCGGACGCCCGCGGCCACAAGCCGCTCCTGTTCCGCATCGATGTCGGCGATGAACAGGCTGTTGAGATGGCGGGCCGGTTCCTTCGCCGGTCCTGAGATCTCGCTGTGTACCCCGAAGCTCAAGATGGCGCCGCCGGCGTTGAGCGCCGTGGGCCCCATGGTCTCGTCCTCGGCCACCGGGAGTCCGAGTGTGTCGCGATACCACTCGTAGAGGCGTTGGGGATCCCTGCTGGTAATTCCGATGACCGTGCTCTCGACTTCCATCGCTGCTCCTCTTCATGTGTTGGGATGACCACGGGATGGCCGGCTCGGCTCCCGGGCCACACCCATCCTGGCCGGGCACCGCCTGGACCTATTCGGATGCGCCCGTGCCGGCCGCCGCGGGTTCGGTTGCCTTCGTTGGGTCGTATTCCATCACCTGGATGTAGTTGCCATCCGGGTCCACGAACGTCGAGATGATCCCACCCCAGAACTCCAGGCCCTTGTCCCGAATGCATGGCACACCCGCCGCGACGATGCGGTCGTGCTCTTTGCCGAGATCACCCACCATCAGGTTCACCAGGTAGCGTGCCGGCTCCCTTGCCGGCCCTGCGATCTCGCTGTGGCCATCGAAGGTCAGGGCGGCGCCTCCTGCATTGAGCGCCAGTTCGCCCATGCCCTCGAGCTCCGGCAACCCGATCTTGTCGCGGTAGAACTCGTACAGCTGCATCGGTTCTGTGCTCGTGATGTTGATAATCGTCTGTTGGACTTCCATGTCCGTGCCCCCTGGCCCGAAAGCTCGGCGTCTCCACCGGCCCGCATACCTTCGCACACCCCTCCTGCCATCGTACTGTCAGGAGGGCAGGTTCATTTTCATCCACAACTGACACCATCATGTCAGGAGTCTGGCAGCAACACTCCTCTCTGCCCCCGGCCTCACTGGGCTTTCGCGCCGAACCGCGCCCGCGCGGCTTCTGCGGAGCCGACCGGGGCCGCCAACCTCGCCCGCCAATGCAGGGTGCGTGCTTCAGGTGGTGGCCACTCGCTCCAGCAACACCCGCAATTCCTCTGCCTCACCATCGCGAAAGTGGCCCGCAAAGTGCTCCTGCACCGATCGCAGATGGGTCGGGGCCGCCCGTCGGAATGTGCTTCGGCCCCTCGCTGTCATCGTCACGACAATGCTGCGCCGGTCGTCCGTTGCCGGCGTCCGCGTGATATATCCCTCTTCGCACATCCGGCCCACGAGCCGCGTCAGCCCGCTTTTGCTCAACAGCACCGCCCGGGCCAGGTCGGTCATCCGCAGCCGGCCCCCTGGCGCCTCCGAAAGCTGCAACAGCACGTCGTATCTCGCCAGTGTCAGCCCGCTCGACGCTCTCATGTCTGCCTCAAGGCGATCGGTAACCACCGAGTGAGCGACAAGGAACATGCGCCAGGCGGCTAACCCGGCTTCACTCGGCCGTTCGGGCGTTGGCATGTGCGGAGTCTATCGCCATGCCACCCAAAGGTGCAGGTTCACGGCTCGATCGGCCGGATCCCCACTTCGCTCACTGCCACTCCCGGTGCCAGCGGCTCGCTCACGGTCGAAGCAGGAACGAATGAAGCGGCCACGAAACCACTCGCACTACCGTGGTAGCGGTACGTTTGCCCTTCCACGCGAAACATCACGAGATACCCCGCTCGCAGGGACTGGGCACAGATCCGTCCCGCTGGCGTCACGCCGGTGCAGACGTCGGGCCACGTCACTTCCTGGTACGAAACGAACTCGACAGCGCCCGGTTCAACCTCGAGCCGCCCGACCAGGTCGTCTCGCATGGCCGCGATGGGCACACCGGCGGGTATCAATACCACACCACGTTCGTCAACCGGGTGCGTGTGTTGACCCCCGGGTGCCAGCGCTGCCAGTGCAAGTATCAGCCCAACGATTGCCCCGAAGTCGATGAAGAGAAACCGGTCCATATGCTTCCAGACGAATCCGGTGGGAACGGCGTTCCCCGCTAGAAGCCCGCCAGCATCTCCTCGATGTGCCGCGCCACCAGTCCCGGGTCCTCCATCGGGAAGAAGTGCGTCGCTTCCGGCATCGCATAGTCCGTGGCGTTGCGAAATCGCGATACGAGGTCCGGCGCCGTCGGTGATGCCGACATGTCGCGGGGCATCTCGCCCGGGGCGATTTCACGCGGTCGCGCCCGCACTACCCGGACCGGGATCTCGATCGCCGCGATCTCCCGGTAGATGTTCGTCCCCGCGGCGTTCGCATAGACATCCGCTTCCACCTCCGGCGGGCAGGCCAGTTCGTACCCTTCCTCCGCGCGCACCAGTCCGTAGTCGCAATAGTCCATCAGCACGGCCGGGTCCCAGCGTGAGAACGGTTCCCGATCCTTGAAGCGCTCGAACATCTCATCCGCCGAGGCCCATTCGTTCCGCCGCCGTGCCGCAAAGTGTTCTCCACCCGCCTCCGGCGGCCGAAACGCATCGTAGGCCGCCGGGGGCATGATCACCGGGTCGCATAGCAACAATCCCGCGAACGTCTCGGGGCGATGCGCCGCCGCGAACGTCACTGCGTGCCCACCCTTGGAGTGCCCGACACCCAGTGCGTCTTTCATGCCCAACTGTTCCGCCACCGCCCTCACATCCTCCCCGAAGTGACGCCATACGTACGGCGGCTCTGGCCTGGCGCTG
>JAGQGZ010000360.1 GCA_020432105.1 Dehalococcoidia bacterium
ACCAAGGTGATCGGCATCTCGGTCGACGGCATCGAGGACCACAAGAAGTGGAAAGGCGACATCGAAAAGGTCGGCGGCGCCAAGGCGTTCTTCCCGATCATCGCCGACAAGGGCCTGGCCGTTTCCAAGGCATTCGACATGCTGCCGGCGGAGGCCTATCTGCCCGACAACCCCACCCCGAACGACAGCCAGACGGTGCGTTCCGTCTTCATCATCGGACCCGACAAGAAGCTGAAGCTGTCGATGACCTATCCGATGAATGTGGGGCGCAATTTCGCGGAAGTCGTGCGCGCGCTCGACGGGCTGCAGACGGCGGCCAAGCATACGGTGGCAACGCCGGCGAACTGGAATGTCGGAGACGACGTCATCATTCCGACAAGCGTCAACAATGACGACGCTACGACGAAGTTCGGTACGTTCGAGACCGTGCTGCCCTATCTGCGCAAGACGAAGGTTCCGGGCTGACCGTCCGCGGGCATCCCGCCTATGATGCGTTCGGGATCGCGGCGCTTTCGGGTGCCGCGATCCGCATCATTCTAATATCCTTGTCCTGATAGACAGCAGGTCCCGCATCGCGGAAC
>JAGQGZ010000361.1 GCA_020432105.1 Dehalococcoidia bacterium
CGGAGCTGGCGGATCGCCAGGTGGAAGTTGAAGTGACCCGGCTCCTCTCGCTCCGGATCATCGGTATCCAGGAATCCGGTGGCGTGCCCAACCACGAGGCATCGATCGCCAAGCTCTTTACGAGCGAACTCGGGCAGCGCCTGGCGCGCACTGCCGTTCAGATCCTTGGCATGCACGGACAGGCGCCAACCGATCTCCCCGGAAACAAGTGGTCGCAGGCATATTTGCGAACTGTCGCCTCGACCATTGCCGGCGGCACCAGCGAAATCCAGCGCAACATCATTGCCACCCGGGGACTCGGGATGCCGCGAGGCTAGAGGCGGGAGGCTCCCTGGCCGGCAGCCGGCCCACAAACACTGCTTGATCACCCTCCATCAGGGTGTTCCTATAGAAGTGTGCGTAAGGGAATAGGCAACGAGCTCGGGTCACCAACGGTGGCACGGCTGCTTCTCGCCGCCCTGCTTCCGAGCCTGCTCTTCATCGGCCATTGGCAGCTTCCGCTCTCCATTCCCATCCCAGGCACCGTGTATTCCCTGGGAGCTGGCCCGCAGGCGGCCCACGACCATGCCGACC
>JAGQGZ010000362.1 GCA_020432105.1 Dehalococcoidia bacterium
CTATAGCCAAGCGAAGCTGTCTGCAGGTCGACGGCGCGTGACCCTGGGCGTCAAAGCGCTGGCTGCGGATGCCGCCCTGGGCTCAGGACGGGCGGCTCACGTGCTGGTCGAGCATGATCAGGTTGCCATCCGGGTCGCTGATCACGAAGTGCGCCGGTCCGTCGCCGGTCTCGTCGGCCGGCTTGGCGATGGCCACGCCCTGGTCGAGCAGCTGCCGTTGAATGTCGCGGACGTCGTCAAACTGCGCCAACGGCTCGCCCGACTGGTTCCAGCCGGGATTGAAGGTGAGGATGTTGGCCTCGAACATGCCCTGAAACAGGCCAATCTTGGTGTCGCCATTGCCGAGGATCAGCCAGTTCTGGTCCTGGTTGCCGTGAACGACGGTGAACCCCAGGCGCTCGTAGAAGGCGCGAGAGGCCGCAATGTCCTTGACCGCGAGACTGACCGAAAAGCATCCCAATTGCATCGGGTGACTCCTTCAGTGGGTGAACAGCAAGTTCAGCATAGACGCGGTCCGCGCGCCGAAATTGCACAATCTTGCGGTGCGAGTACCCAGGAGCCCAGCATGCAGCC
>JAGQGZ010000363.1 GCA_020432105.1 Dehalococcoidia bacterium
CGAAACCATGACCGAGCGCCAGATCAGCGCGCATATCGACACGCTGACCGCGTTTCGTGATGCTGCCCAGATCCGCCGGGGCATGGTCGAGCATCGCATGGTCACACGCGACCTAGAGGGCCGCGCCTATCTGCGGCTGGAGCAGGCCCCCCCGCCCGAGGCGCGCGCGCTGATCGCGGCCGTCAGTGAACGGCAGCGCAGCGGCGCGGTCTGACGCCGCGTTCCGCTTTGCCATTGCCGCGCATGTGGTGTTTCATGCGCGGCAAACGCAGCAAGGACGCGCCCCATGATCTATGACACGATTTCTTACGAGCTGGCCGATGGCATCGCCACGATCACGCTGAACCGGCCCGAGGTGATGAATGCCCTGAACACCCAGATGCGGGCCGAGATCACCGACGCGATGCGCACCGCCGGGCGCGAGGCGCGCGTTGTCGTGCTGACTGGCACCGGTCGTGCGTTCTGTTCGGGCCAGGACCTGGGCGACCGGGCCAATGCCTCGAACCTGGATCTGGAGCGCACGCTGCGCGACGAATACCTGCCGATGCTGCATTCGGTCTATGACTGCCCG
>JAGQGZ010000364.1 GCA_020432105.1 Dehalococcoidia bacterium
CCAGGAGATCGCCGCTGGTGATGCCGCGGGCGGCGAGGCGCTCGGCGAGGGGTGAGAAGTCGGGGTACAGGTAGAACGCGCCGGTGGGCAGCTCGAGGCGGGCGCCGCAGGCCAGCAGGCGGCGGGCGATGGTCACCATCAGGCTCTCGAGGACGCGGCGGGCCCGGCCGAGGTAGTCCTCGATGTCCGGGCCCAGCTCGAACGCGGTCACCGCGGCGCACTGGATCGGAGCGCTGGTCGACGTGTACGTCTCGCTGGCGACGGCGGCCATGGCGCGCCGCAGGTGGTCGAGCGCGGGCGGGAACGCGAAGCAGCCGAGGCGCCAGCCGCCGGCGCCGCACCACTTGGACAGGCCGGTCGAGACGATCGTGCCCTCGGGGTAGAAGCGCGAGATCGAGACGTGCTTGCCCTCGAAGTGGAGCTCGCCGTAGATCTCGTCGGACAGGACCACGACGCCGTAGCGGCGCGCGACCTCGGCCAGCGCGGCGAGCTCGTCGGCGTCGTAGGTGCCGCCGGTGGGGTTGTTGGGGTAGTTCAGGACCAGGAGCCGCGGCCGGTCGGGATCCGCGG
>JAGQGZ010000365.1 GCA_020432105.1 Dehalococcoidia bacterium
GCAACCACGCCAAGACCGACCGCATCCTGGGCCTGGCGCAGCGCGAGCAGTTGCCGGTGGTGCTGTTCGCCGAAGGCGGCGGCGGCCGGCCGGGCGATGTCGACGCCAATGTGCTGGCCGGGCTGGACGTGGGCACCTTCGCCGCCTACGCCGCGCTGTCGGGCCGGGTGCCAGTGATCGGTATCGTGGCCGGGCGCTGCTTTGCCGGCAACGCCGCGCTGGTGGGCTGCAGCGACGTGATCATCGCCACCAAGGACAGCAACCTCGGCATGGGCGGCCCCGCCATGATCGAGGGCGGCGGCCTGGGCGTGTTCACGCCCGAGCAGATCGGCCCCAGCGGCGTGCAGCACGGCAACGGCGTGATCGATGTGCTGGCCGAGAACGAGGCCGAGGCCGTGGCCGCCGCCCGCCGCTACCTGGCCTTCTTCCAGGGCCGCTTCAAGGACTGGACCTGCCCGGACCAACGCCTGCTGCGCGCCGTGGTGCCGGAAAACCGCCTGCGCGTGTACGACACCCGAGCCGCCATGCGCGGCCTGGTGGACGAAGGCAGCCTGCTGCCGCTGCGCACC
>JAGQGZ010000366.1 GCA_020432105.1 Dehalococcoidia bacterium
TGGCCCTGGAGATCGCCACCGAGACGCCGCAACCCACCCTGATCGTGCGCGCCGACATGCACCGGCGCTCACTGGAACTCGACCGCGCGGTGGATCGCTTCGTCCAAGCAATGCCCTCGCTCACCGACGCCCGGCGCACGGAGGTGGTGGGCAACATGCGCCAGGCCGCGGTGCCGTCGGTCGACTTCTTCGTGCTGATCGTGCTCTCCGCCGTCATCGCCAGCTTCGGCCTCATGCAAAACAGCGCCGCGGTCATCATCGGCGCCATGCTGGTGGCCCCGCTCATGAGCCCGATTCTGGCCATGGCCATGGGCATGGTCGTGGGCGAGTTCGACATCATCACCTCGGGCATGGAGGCCACACTGAAGGGCGTGGCCATGGCCGTCTTTGTGGGCATCGTCGCCGTGCTCATCTCGCCCATCGACGGGCCGACCAGCGAGATCCTGGCGCGCACCGAGCCGAATCTGCTGGACTTGATGGTGGCGCTGGCGTCGGGGGCCGCGGCCGGCTACGCGCTCTCGCGCAAGGAAGTGGCGGCGGCGCTGCCCGGCGTGGCCATCGCAGCCG
>JAGQGZ010000367.1 GCA_020432105.1 Dehalococcoidia bacterium
GAGCTTGTGCTGGCGCAGCCGGCGCAGCACGCGATTGCGCCGCAGCCGCGCGAGCCAGCCCTCGTCGCGGGCCACGGCAACGGCCTCAGTCGCCATCGCGGCCATACCGGACACGCGGATCGAACCAGGCGTAGAGCACGTCGACCACGAGATTGACGACGAGCAGCATGGCGGCGACGAACAGCATCCCGCCCTGGATCACGGGATAGTCGCGCCGGAGGATGGCCGAGGCCATCAGCCGGCCGACGCCCGGGATCGAGTAGACCGTCTCGATGACGACCGAGCCACCCATGAGCAGGCTGAAGATGATGCCGGTGACCGTGACGACCGGGATCATCACGTTCTTCAGGGCATGCTTGCCCACCACCATCGCCCGCGGCAGCCCCTTGGCCCGGGCGGTGCGGACATAGTCGTTGCGCAGCACCTCCAGCATCGTCGCCCGGGTGATCCGCGCGAGCAGGCCGATCTGCAGCAGCGCCAGCGATATCGACGGCAGCACGAGGCTGCGCGCCCACTCGACCGGATCCTCCAGGAACGGCACATAGCCGCCGGTCGGCAGCCAGTCGA
>JAGQGZ010000368.1 GCA_020432105.1 Dehalococcoidia bacterium
CTACATCAACGTCCGCCGCCTGTTCATCATGGTGGAGTCGTCGATCGAGCGCGCGACCCAGTGGGTCGTCTTCGAGCCTAACGATCATCGGCTCTGGAAGCGCGTCGGCCGCACCATCACGTCGTTCCTCACCCTGCTGTGGCGCAACGGCGCGCTGATGGGCACCTCGCCCGAGCAGGCCTTCTACGTGAAGTGCGACTCCGAGACCAACCCGCCCGAGGTGGTCGACGCCGGCCAGCTGGTCGTCGAGATCGGCCTCGCCCCGGTGAAGCCCGCGGAATTCGTCATCTTCCGCATCGGCCAGATGGCCTCCGGTGGTGGCGTCGAGGAGTGATCCTCGCCGCTAGTTGATCCCAACGAGAATCCGTCGACTCCCCAGGAGATTCCGAGCGCCTTCCACCGGAAGGAAGGAAGGATCTCCTGGGGGACCGTCGTAGAAGGTGCGGTCCTGGACGAGCTGTCCAGGCACGCATAGTCGAGACCAGCCACGGGGATCTTCGCGGGCCCCTCCGTCTACAACCCTCGCCGGCCGGGCGCAAGCCAGCCGACGCGGGGACGGGGGGGT
>JAGQGZ010000369.1 GCA_020432105.1 Dehalococcoidia bacterium
ATACGCAACAGCACGAAGACCGAGACGATGCCGCCGAGCGGGCCGATGGCCAGCAGCGCCAGCACCGAAGCCAGCGCCGTCGGCCCCGTCAGCATGATGGGCACGGTCACCGGGAAGTTGGCGGTGAGCGCCAGCGTCCCGGCCGCGCCGATCAACACGCCGATGGCGTTGACGGTGACGATCTGGACAATGGCCGTCCAGCCCACGGTCCAGTTCGACAGGCCGATAGCCTTGAGCATGCCGATCTGGGCGACCTTTTGCAGCGTCTGGATCTGAAAGAAGCCGCCGACGACGAGCACGCCGATGAAGAAGGTGAAGAACTGCTGCGTGCTCAGCGTGCTCTGCTGCGCGGCATAGCCGGGAATTGCCTCCCACGCCGTCTGGCGGTCGACCACTTCGACCTTGTCTACATCCTGCTCGATCTTGTCAGCCATGGCCTCTAGGTTTGACGGATCGGTCATCCTAGCTACGGCGATGTTGGAGACCAGCTCGCCGGCGGGTTGGCCATCGGCGCCCTGCGGGCGAATCTTGTCCCAAGTGAGCAGCGGGGCAAAGACGGCA